>NZ_FNFO01000008.1 GCF_900100765.1 Catalinimonas alkaloidigena
CTTTGCGTGTGACCTTTCGATCAAAAGCGGCTGCAAAACTAGTAACCTTTTTCCCTCCTGTCAACCCCTCTACCCAAAAATATTTTCGCTCGCCTTCCCTCCGCTTCCCCTCGCCAGCTTCTCCGTCGAAGGGGCTGCAAACCTACACCCACTGCCCGCAACCTCCAACACTTGTGGATAACTTTTTCTCCTCTCCCGCGCCCTTCTCCTCCCACCGGAAATTGCTAACCTATGCGAATGCTTTTCGGTTCCCGATGAGTAACAGTCCATATAGCTAGTCCTGTGCTGCTACTATCAGACTGAGCTAGTGGTATCAGTACTAGCTACTATAGCTAAGTGTATTAACTGTAGTAGCTAGTATATTTAGTTCTACAAGCTAATCCGTTACGGTCTTCGCTTTCTATATAGCTGGTTATTATTATTGTATAGGAATCCATCTGCCCTTTTATTGCCTTTCGTTTAACTCATTTCAGGAGTGTGCGAAAAATCATACACCTTTTCCGAAAGCAGGGGTTTGAAAATAAAGAACATACTTTTACCTTTGCGGGCCCTAACATTTACCACAGAAGATCATGAAAAGAACTTTTCAGCCTTCTAACAGAAAGCGCAGAAATAAGCACGGGTTCCGTTCACGGATGGAGACAGCAGATGGACGTAAAGTACTGGCAGCACGTCGCCGGAAAGGGCGCAAAAAACTGAGCGTCTCTGACGAAAGAAGACATAAACGCTAGTCGCGCGGGGAAATCCCTCCGGTTGGTTATGCCTCTTTGCCCATGACCGAATTCAGCCAACCGGATCTGACGCTCCCCAAATCACAGCGGCTTTGCGGCAAAAAACAGATAGAGGAACTCTACAAAAAGGGTTCCTCTATCGTTGTTTACCCCTACCGCATTACGTATCTGCTTGTCCCTTCTCCTGCTGAAACCGCCCCCTGTCCCCAAATACTTTTTGCAATTCCGAAGCGGCGCTTCCGTAAGGCCGTTGACCGCAACCAGCTCCGACGGCGTACCCGAGAAGCGTACCGTCACCACAAACAGCTGCTTCAGGAGGCCCTTCCTACCCCCTCTACTTTTTCGTTAAGAATCGCATTTACCTACATTGGTAATCAGATTTTTACGTATTCGTTTATCGAAAAAAAACTATCTTTAGGATTACGGCGTTTAGCTGAAACAATCTGTCAGTCGCCAGATCATTCTTAAACTTCCGGCTTTCCTATGAAGAAAACTCTGAAGCAGCTACGCATTCCTTTCGTAGCCATCCTGCTCTTTGTCGGTACGGTAGCATTTACCCCTAGCGAACGCTATTTCGAGATCGCCAAAAACCTCGACATTTTCGCTACTCTCTTTAAAGAAGTCAATACTTATTATGTTGATGAGGTACACCCCAGCGGCCTGATCAAAACTGGTATCGATGCCATGTTGGCTTCGCTTGATCCGTATACAAACTACATTCCCGAAGACGAAATTGAAGATTACCGTACCATGACAACCGGCCAATACGGCGGCATTGGGGCGGTGATCGGTAAGCGGAACGAGAAAACCCTCGTGCTTATGCCGTATGAAGGCTATCCTGCGAACAAAGCAGGCCTGCAAATTGGTGATGAGATTCTGGAGATCGACGACTTGCCGGTGGCTGACAAATCTTCGGGTGAAGTGAGTAAACTCCTGAAGGGACAGGCTAACACCACACTTAATCTAAAGGTGAAGCGATATGGCGTAGCGCAGCCCCTAAACATTTCGATCACGCGCGAGAAGATCAAAATCGATAACGTACCTTATTATGGTATGGTAAACAACGACGTGGGGTACTTCCGGTTGAGCGATTTTACCTCTGATGCTTCTCGGGAAGTCAAGAAAGCGGTAACGGAATTGAAAGCCAAAGGTGCTAAAAAGCTCATCTTCGACTTGCGCGATAATCCTGGTGGCCTGCTGAGTGAAGCGGTAAACATCTCCAACATCTTTATTGAAAAGGATGCGGAAGTGGTGAGTACCAAAGGGAAAGTCACGGAGTGGAACAAAACGTATCGTGCTTTGAATCCGTCGGTCGATACCGACATTCCGCTGGTGGTGTTGACCAGCTCGCGCAGTGCATCGGCGTCCGAAATTGTATCGGGGGTGATCCAGGATTATGACCGTGGGGTATTGGTGGGTGAGCGTACATATGGCAAAGGGCTGGTGCAGGCAACGCGTCCGCTGACTTACAATTCACAGTTGAAAATCACTACGGCGAAGTACTACATCCCGAGTGGACGCTGCATTCAGGCCATTGACTACTCGCACCGCGACGAAGACGGCAGTGTTTCTACCATTCCGGATTCGCTTCGGGTGGCCTTCAAGACCAAAAATGGCCGGACGGTATACGATGGTGGCGGAATTTTGCCGGACATCGAAGTAGAAGAGCGCGAATATTCGCCCATCACCATGACTTTGGTCAACAAAGGGCTGCTGTTCGATTACGCCACCGAGTATGCCAGCAAGCACAAAACCATTGCTTCGGCGAAGGAGTTTGCCATCTCTGATCAGGAATACAACGAGTTTGTTAAGTGGCTTACTAACAAAGATTACGACTACAGCACCCGTGTGGAAAGCAATCTGAAGGAGCTGGAGGAAAACGCAAAGAAGGAGAAATACTTCGACGGCATCAAAGAGCAACTCTCGCAATTGCAAACGCAGATCTCTCACGATAAGAACAAAGACCTGCAAAAGAACAAGGACGAAATCAAAGAAGCTTTGGAGCAGGAGATTGTGAGCCGATATTATCTACAGCGCGGTTCGGTCGAAGCTTCGTTCGATGATGATGAAGACATCTTGGCGGCATTGGACATCCTCAACAACCCTGACAAATTTGCGAAGCTGTTGAGCAACTGATTCACACCGCATCTACCTTTCTTGAAACGACCGCTCTGCTCCGGCAGGCGGTCGTTTTGTATCTTCGCCCCCTTAGCTTTTACACAATGGCGCTTATTCTCTGTCTGGAAACTTCAACAACGGCTGGTTCGGTGGCACTGCACCAAGACGGTACTCTGCTGGCCTGCACCGAGTTGGTACGCGAAAAATCGCACGCAGAGTCGCTCAATACCATGGTTGACTTTGTATGTAGACGCGCGCACAGGACGCTGGCCGATATTGACGCCGTGGCCGTTTCAGCGGGGCCGGGGTCGTATACGGGCTTGCGGATCGGTGTCTCTGCCGCGAAGGGTTTCTGCTTTGCGCAGGATAAGCCCCTCCTCGGCATTCCAACGCTGGCAATTATGGCCCATGAGGTCAATCGGTTTAACCGGTCGGAAGCACTTCTCTGTCCGATGATCGACGCCCGCCGCATGGAAGTGTATTGCGCGCTCTTCAACCACCGCCTGGAAGAAGTGCTTGCCACGCAGCCGCTGGTCCTGCAAGAGGATTCATTTGCGGCAGCATTAGACGAGCATCCCATTTACTTTTTCGGCGATGGGGCGGCCAAAAGCAAACCGTTATTGCAAGATCACCCGCACGCGCATTTTGTAGAAGATGTTTATCCATCAGCACGTTCCATGGGCGTTTTGGCTGAAGAGGCCTTTCAACGCGAAGCCTGGGAAGATCTGGCTTACTTTACGCCACGCTACTTAAAAGAATTCGCCAGTCATTTAAAGAGCAAATCCAAACCCAAGCCGGCGTAATGGTGTTAGGAGAAAAACCGAAACTTCACACAATGGATACTGCACCGATTGTGAACCGCGTTG
Organism: Catalinimonas alkaloidigena; assembly: GCF_900100765.1. NCBI lineage: Bacteria > Pseudomonadati > Bacteroidota > Cytophagia > Cytophagales > Catalimonadaceae > Catalinimonas > Catalinimonas alkaloidigena. The sequence goes on from NZ_FNFO01000008.1 coordinate 3,716, forward strand.
CACAAAGCACGCTGGTGACCTTCGATCTGGAAGAATATTATCATCCGGGAGAGCGCGTTTTGCTCGACCTGGCCGATCAGCTTTATCAGGGGCTCATCCTCCGGGAGAAAGAGTTCCGGGCGTTCGTAAAAGAGCACGATTGGAGCCAATACCACGGTAAGAACGTAGCCATTACGTGTTCGGCCGATGCGATTGTGCCGACCTGGGCTTATATGCTCGTCGCGACTCGACTGGCATCCGTGGCGAATATGGTAGTGTTCGGTGATCTGGGTGCCCTGGAGGATGCCCTTTTCCGTCAGGCCTTGCATCAGGTCAATCCCGAAGATTTTCGTGATGCGAAAGTAGTGGTGAAAGGATGCAGCCACCGTCCGGTACCGATCAGTGCCTATGTCGAAATTACGCGCTTGCTGCAACCCGTTGCGTTCAGCCTGATGTACGGAGAGCCATGCAGCAGTGTCCCGCTATACAAGAAGGCGAAGGCTAAAGCCTAAGTAAACGACATCTACGTCACCCGGATCAAAACTTTTGCCCGACAGAAAAGTTGATTGATCTGTATGCGTACTTTTTCCGATGATTTGCTGTCTAATCTGCGCCGCCAAGGCGATCCCCTGGCCGATGCGGTTGTGCAAGCATGGTTGCTTGACGCTCCTCAAGCCATTCGAGCAGGAATAGAGCGGCTGAGACAGCCGTCTCCCCCAGCCGATCTGTCGGAGGTCGAACGGGCATTCGTTATCCAAACGAGTCAACTCCCGACGTGGGCAGACGCACGAAAGCTTCAACGCGCCGCAACACTTTTCCAGCGGCATACGCCCGAAATTATGACCATGCTGGGTTTGCTTTCACTGCCCTACTGCTATGCGGCAGCCGATGGAGCCCAGGTGCTTCGTCTTTCCGAACGGCTTACGAACGATGCCACCAAACGTCTGCAAGAAACTGCGCAGTTTGTCTGGCAGGTGCTTCAACCCCATTCGTTTGAAAGCGACGGCCCAGGATGGAGCAGTGTGCGGCAAGTGCGTCTGGTGCATGCACTGGTGCGTCATCATGCTGCCAAACACCCGCATTGGAATCACGCTTGGGGCTTGCCGGTTAATCAGGAAGACCAGGCAGGTACGAACCTAGCATTTTCGCTTGTGGTGTTGCGGGGATTACGCCGGATGCATTTACTTATCTCTCCCGAAGAAGCCGAAGCTTTTTTACACCGCTGGCGCGTCATCGGTTTCTTACTGGGCATCGACCCACTTGTTTTGCCCGCCACGTTACAAGAGGCTTACTACCTTGATCGGGCCATCGTGCGTCGTCACTTCCGAGAGTCGGATGCTGGCAAAGCGTTAACCAAAGCGTTACTTCATAGTTTACACGAGCAAGCGCCTGCGTTTCGGCTGGCTCCTTACTACATGCGTTTTCTGCTGGGAGACGATGTGGCTGATCTACTGGAACTTCCTCGTGACGCCACGCAGCAGTTCCTCCTTGAGCCGTTACGTGTGGCCAATGCCTTCCGCAGTGCCACAGGCAGTGCCTTTGGCCAGCCTCCGCTGCCGGTACAATTCAAAAATTATTTTGCTTTTCCTATCCCTACTTGGCCTGTAGCGAGCTGACGTGCTGCGGCTCTTGTTCTAACAGATACAAGTAAAGCGCCAGATAATGGGCACCAATGGCGCAGCACACGTGCCATAACCAATGCGTTCCCATCGGCATCCAGGCAAGAGGCATGTCCGAACGCCGGAAAATCAAGGCGACGATGAACAGAATAGTAGCGGTCACAATGGCGCGTAGCCCTACGAAGTTGGTCCGCAACTGCAACAGGAGCGCAGGCAGGAAAATCATGGTGCCGCGCAAGAAATAAGAGATGTTGATTTGAGCATGAGCACTGAAACCGCCCAAGCCGATTAGCCAAAAGTTAATGACACTGTATAAAATTAATAGCCCGATCACGTAGATCCAGTGTGGAAACACCTTGGCCCAAAGCCACACGCTTACCGACAGCGTGAGCACAAGGATGGGCAACACGTCCATCTGAAGAAAAAGCGGTGAGGAACGGAACGCATGAAACACCGTACTTCCGATCCCACCGAGTGCCAACAGGGGCATAGCTAGGGTAATGAACCAGTAATGTCGGTACTGCCCCCGCAGACGCCAGGCCCAGTAGATCACCGGAATCAGAAACGTCAGTGACGAGAACGCATTCCAGGGCTCTACGATCGCATGCGAAAAATCGGTTTCCGCATAAAAAGGTCCTCCGTCAGGAGTGGGCTGGGGAGTATGGTTAAACGTAAGCGGCACAAAAAAATAAGTTTATGTAGAAACATGCTGCTTTGCACTCACGTGTGGCTGCGCATTCTGTTTCCGCAAAATATCGGCGACAGCCGCGGCACCATGGTATCGTCCGTTTTCAATAAACACTTTGGCGGTTTCTTCGCCACCTACCACCGAGCCCACTACGTATAGGTCGGGCACATTGGTTTCGTACGTAGTTGCGTCAATCTTGGGAATGAGCATGGGGCCCTCCAACTCAATACCCGCGTCCCGCATCAGTTCGGCATCGGGACGGTAGCCGATCAGCGCCAAAACAAAGTCGGTGGGGTAGCTCTTCACTTCCCCAGTCAAGTGATGGCGCACCACGACTTCGCTCGGTGTTATTTTAATGCACTCGGCCCGGAAATGCACTTCGATGCTTCCGTCTTTGACACGGTTGCGCATGTCGGGAATCAGCCAATACTTGGCAGTGGGCACAAAATCGTCTTCCAGTACAAAAACCCGCAAGTGCCCTACGCCATTGCGATAGAGATCCAAGGCGGTTTCGATGGCAGAATTACCGCCCCCCAGAATGGTCGTGGCGGTGTGCGCGTATCGGAACGGCTCATCATAATACCGATGTACGTGTGGCAACGTACCCCCTTCGATGCTCAGCGGGCGGGGCTGGTCGTAGTACCCCGTTGCAATGGCCACATAACGTGCGTGGTACACCACGCCGGTATGCGTATGCACCTTAAAACCGTCGCTGGTCTTGTCGATGGCCTTCACTTCGGTATACAACTTCAGGTTAAGGTCGAAATACTCGCTGACCCGGCGGTAATACTGCAACGCTTCTGTGCGCGTAGGGCGGGCATGGATGGCCGGAAAAGGCAATCCGCCGATTTCCAGTTTATCGGCCGTTGAGAAAAAATGACCGTTAACCGGGTAGCGTCGTACCGCATCGGTAATGCTGCCTTTGTCAAGAATCAGATACGAGAGCCCGTGTCGGGCTGCTTCAATACCGCAGGCCAGTCCACAGGGGCCGGCACCTACAATCAGTAAATCGTAAAAAGGGGAATTTGTGCTCATTAGGAAAAATAACTACCAATGCTAGGCAATAGTTCGGCGGGTGGAGTGTATAGCAGGTAGTAAAAAAGAGGGGGCCACCGAGGCCCCCTTAAAGGTTCTATCGGTTTACACTCTGTTTTTCTTTGCGTTTTTTGACTTGGCGGCGAAGTGCCTCCACAGTCAGATCTGTCGCTTCTTCGAACGAGTGGGCGTGTTCTTTCGCGAAAAGCGAATTGCCCGGAATATAAAGTTTGATCTCAACGACTTTGTTCTCGCGGTGGTCGCTGTCCTTGGTGAGTCTCAAATATACTTCGCCCTCCAAAATGTTGTCGTAAAACGTCTCCAGTTTATCAACACGCCGCTGGATGAAGTCCAGTAGCTTTTGGTCGGCATCGAAGTGGACAGAATGAATCTGAAGTTTCATAAATGTACAAAGTTAAGAGGTAAATGATAGGTTAAGCTTTCGGGTGGGCCTGCCGAAACGCCTCTCGCATTTTTTCAAGCGAGTTGTGGGTATACACCTGTGTGGCAGCCAGGTTACTGTGGCCCAACAGATCTTTAATGGCATTTAAGTCGGCTCCCTTGTTTAGCAAGTGCGTGGCAAACGTATGCCGAAGCACGTGCGGACTCTTTTTCTCTAGTGCTACCACATCGTCCAGATACTTGCGAACGAGGCGGTAGATAAACATGGGATACGCCTCATCGCCGCCATCGGTTACGATGAGGGGACCTTCTGCATCTACGGGAAAGGTGGCGTGTTTGAAAGAAAGGTAACGTTCCAGCAGGTGGGTCAGGGTCACATTCAGGGGAATCATGCGCTCCTTGTTGCGTTTGCCCAGCACCTTTATGACGCGGTTGTGCAGGCTGATGTCGTTTTCTTTCAGGCCGATGATCTCCGAAAGGCGGATGCCGGTTCCGTAAATCATTTCCAGGACCAACTTATCGCGCAGGCCGTGAAAGTCGTCTGTAAACTGGGTACGGTCCAGCACATCCATGATGTCGGATTCCGGAACAAAAACGGGGACCTTTTTTTTGATTTTGGGGCTCTTGATCCGCTGCATGGGGTTTTCGCGGATAGCACTCTCTTTCAAAAGGTATTTGTAGAATGACCGTAAACAGGCCATTTTTCGACCGACCGAACTGGCGGCAATGCCCGTGCTGATGAGTTTCACCATCCAGGCACGTACATCGTAATAATCAGCCTGTTCTAAGGTTCGCCGAGTTGTGTCCTGCAGATGCTGTTCGAATTGCGTCAGGTCATTTCGGTACGACAGGAGGGTGTGTTCGCTGTACCGTTTTTCGAACTGCAGGAACTCCAAAAAAGAATCAACCATATTAGCAGAGGTTTCCTACTAATATGGTTGAAATAAAGGAAAATGTCTATAAAATCAGAGAGTTTCTTTGCTCTGCATCTTCTCGCGGTAAATAGCGCGCAGCTTCTCGGTACGACGAGCCACCGAAGGTTTCTCGAAGTACGCACGGCTACGAATTTCACGCAACACGCCGGTACGCTCAAACTTCTTCTTGAAACGCTTTAATGCGCGGTCAATCGACTCGTTATCTTTTACGTTAATTACGATCATGCTCTTCTAACTGATTTAGGCCTGCAAATGTAGCATTTTCATAAATGGAAGTCAAGAGCTTAACCGCGAAGAATAGATCGGGAAATAACAACTTTCTGGATTTCGGAAGTGCCTTCGCCAATCGTACACAATTTGGCGTCACGGTAATACTTTTCGGCCGGAAAATCTTTGGTATAGCCGTACCCTCCGAAAATCTGTACTGCTTCGTTTGCACAGCGTACCGCCACTTCCGACGCATAATATTTCGCCATGGCCGACTCTTGGGTTACGGGTAATCCCCGGGTTTTCCGATCGGCTGCCCGGAACGTCAACAGACGAGCCGCTTCGAGTTCGGTCGCCATGTCGGCTAGCTTAAAAGCGATGGCTTGGAAATCGGCAATGGGGCGGCCAAACTGCCGGCGTTCCTGCGCATAGCGAAGTGCGGCTTCGTAAGCGCCTTGTGCAATGCCCAGGCTGAGCGCCGCAATCGAAATCCGGCCGCCATCCAATACCTTCAGCGCTTGAACGAATCCTTCGCCTACCTTCCCCAGCACGTTCTCGCGCGGCACGCGACAATCCTGAAAAATCAACTCGGTGGTCTCGGAGGCCCGCATGCCCAATTTATTTTCTTTGCGCCCGGCCGAAAATCCGGGTGTACCCTTCTCGATCACGAAAGCCGTCATGCCATGCGAATCGCCCGTTTCGCCCGTGCGGGCAATGATCACGGCCACATGTCCCGACTTCCCGTGGGTGATAAAATTCTTGCTCCCGTTCAGAACGAAATGGTCACCGTCTTCCACCGCCACAGTACGCATGTTGGCGGCATCCGACCCGGTATTGGCTTCGGTCAGGCCCCAAGCACCCAGCCGTTCGCCAGTGGCGAGTTTGGGTAGCCATTTCTTTTTCTGCGCCTCGTTGCCAAATTGAAGAATGTGGCCGGTACACAGCGAGTTGTGCGCCGCCACCGAGAGGCCAATGGACCCGTCGATTCTGGCGATCTCCTGAATCGCAGTGACGTATTCGGCGTAGCCAAATCCAGACCCGCCGTACGTTTCAGGCACCAGTACGCCCAAAAGTCCCAGCGAGCCCAGCTTCTGAAACAAATCGACGGGAAAAGCCTGCCGCTCGTCCCAATCCATTTTATAGGGTTCTATCTCGCGCGCTCCGAAATCGCGCACCATATCAGCAATCATGCGCTGGTTTTCGCTTAGCTCGAACGAAAGGCCCGCTTCGTCAACGATAGTCTGCATGTTCAGGGGGATTGGTGTAAATCTTGATCAAGTTGTTTGGTACCTAAAGATACAAGTCAAACGGCGAAATAGTTTGTCAAATAAAAAGATATGTCTTACCTTGCTATTACGATTAACAGGTTTTTCATCAGGTAAACCCCACTACCTCAGCCCGTTAATCGAAACGCCTGTTACCCACCGCAGGTTTGTCGTATCAACGAACTGTAACTCACCTTTCGTAAATTCAGTACGCTTTATGTGCCGTCTTAACATCTCGCTTGGACACAAGCGTTTGCACATAATGAAACACACATCCACGGGTACAATGTTAAGAAACTAATATTTTTTTTAACAATATTTACCCTACCTCTTGGAAAACCCACCCCTATTTCAGTATTTTGTCCTCGCTAATTGCTAGATAACTAATAATAACGCTTATGAAAATTGCAGTTGTAGGAACAGGCTACGTTGGACTGGTAACAGGCACATGCTTCGCCGAAACGGGCAATACCGTCCACTGTGTAGACATTGACGAGAGAAAAGTAAAGAAGCTCCAGAATGGTGTAATCACCATTTATGAGCCCGGCTTAGAGGCCCTTTTTGAAAGAAATATCGAGCAAGGTCGCCTAAAATTCACGACCAATCTGGCAGAAGGCATCAAAGATGCAGAAATCATTTTCTTGGCACTTCCGACTCCTCCCGGAGAAGACGGTTCGGCCGACTTGAAATATGTTTTGAACGTAGCGAAAGACCTGGGCTTCCTGCTCGAAAAGTACGCCGTAGTGGTGGACAAGAGCACCGTGCCGGTCGGTACTGCCGAAAAGGTCCACGCCAAAATCGCCGAAAATGCCAAAGTAGCGTTCGACGTGGTTTCGAACCCTGAGTTCCTTCGCGAAGGCGTGGCCGTAGAAGACTTCATGAAACCCGATCGGGTGGTTGTAGGGACAAGCTCAGAGCGCGCTCGCAAGAAAATGGAGCAGTTGTACGCGCCATTCGTCCGTCAGGGTAACCCTATCATTTTCATGGACGAACGTTCGGCAGAAATGACCAAGTACGCGGCCAACTCTTTCCTGGCAGCCAAAATCACGTTCATGAACGAAATCGCCAACCTGTGCGACAAAGTGGGCGCCAACGTGGATGACATCCGCCGGGGTATTGGCTCAGACAGCCGCATCGGCAAGCGCTTCCTGTTCGCCGGGATTGGTTACGGCGGTAGCTGCTTCCCGAAGGACGTACAGGCCCTGGCCAAAACTTCTCAAGATTATGCGTACGACTTCCGCATGCTGAAGGCGGTAATGGATGTCAACGCCGATCAGAAATCCAAGCTTTTGCCGAAAGTGAAAGAGTATTTCGGTGGCGACCTGGCCGGAAAGAAAATCGCGGTATGGGGTCTCTCTTTTAAACCTTACACCGATGACATCCGGGAAGCACCCGCGCTGGAGAACATCAAAGCCCTCTTGGCAGAAGGTGCCAGCGTAGTAGCATACGATCCGGAAGCCATGGAAAATGTACGGGAAGTGGTAGGAACTTCGATCGCATTTGCAGAGAGTCCTTACGAAGCGCTGGAAGACGCCGACGCGTTGATGATCTTCACCGAATGGCCTGTTTTCCGGACGCCTGACTTCGAGAAAATGGAGTCACTTTTAAATAATAAAGCTATTTTTGACGGTAGGAACCTGTTTGAACCTGAACTGATGGAGGAGCTGGGCTTTGTATACCACAGCATCGGTCGCCGTGCCATCACGAAGGAAATTCCAAATCCTAAGAAGCCTACCGATCAAGTAATAGCATAACATGAAGCGAGTCTTAGTTACAGGGGGAGCCGGGTTTCTCGGCTCCCATCTTTGCGACCGGATGCTCCGGGAAGGATACTCTGTCATAGCGATGGATAACCTGATCACCGGAGATTTACGCAACATCGAACATCTTTTTAAAGAAAAGGACTTTGAGTTCTATCATCACGATGTTTCGAAGTTTGTACACGTCCCCGGTCCCCTGGATTACATTCTTCATTTCGCTTCACCCGCCAGCCCCATCGATTACCTGAAGATGCCCATTCAGACCCTGAAAGTGGGTTCGTTAGGGACGCACAATCTTCTGGGTCTGGCACGGGTCAAAAAAGCCCGCATCCTGGTCGCCTCTACTTCTGAAGTGTACGGCGATCCGCTCGTTCACCCCCAAACAGAAGACTATTGGGGCAACGTGAATCCCATTGGCCCGCGAGGCGTTTACGACGAGGCCAAGCGCTTTCAGGAAGCCATCACGATGGCGTACCATACTTTCCACGGACTCGAAACCCGAATTGTACGGATCTTCAATACGTACGGACCTCGCATGCGCCTCGACGACGGTCGCGTCTTGCCCGCATTCATCGGACAAGCGTTACGCGGCCAGGATCTGACGGTATTCGGTGACGGATCGCAGACACGCGCATTCTGTTACGTAGACGATCTGGTGGATGGTATTTATCGCCTTCTGATGAGCGACTACCCTTATCCCGTTAACATTGGAAACCCTGATGAAATTACCATTCAGGAATTTGGTGAAGAAATTCTGAAACTCACAGGGGCAGACCAAAAGCTTATTCACAAGCCGTTGCCAAAGGACGATCCCAAGCAACGGAAACCCGACATCACCAAAGCCAAAGAGATTTTGGGATGGGAGCCTAAAGTATCCCGCTCAGAGGGACTCAAGCTCACTTACGAATTCTTTAAAGAACGCGTAAAGACAGAAAAAGCCCAAGAAACCGAATAAACAAAGAACGCCGCTAGTAAGCGGCGTTTTTGCTATATGGATACCTATTTCTCGCACGAAACGGCCGTTGTCGATCCGGGTTGTTTCATCGGAGCCGGAACACACATCTGGCACTTCTCCCACCTGATGACCGGTTGCAGAATCGGGGGAGGATGCAGCTTAGGACAAAATGTGTTCGTTGCGGGTAGTGTTGTTCTGGGGCGCAATGTGAAAGTCCAGAATAACGTCTCGCTCTACGACGGTGTTACCTGTGAAGACGATGTTTTTATCGGTCCCTCGGTCGTCTTCACCAACGTGATCAATCCGCGCAGTCAGGTCAACCGGAAATCGGAGTATCGTCGCACACACGTCCAAAAAGGCGCTACGCTGGGTGCCAATGCCACCATCATCTGCGGCGTGACCATCGGCCGCTACGCGTTTGTCGGAGCCGGTGCGGTAGTGACCCGCCACGTGCTTCCGTATGCATTGGTAGTGGGCAACCCCGCGCGGCCTGTGGGCTGGATGAGCGAACGTGGACACAAACTCCAGTTCGATGCACAAGGCCGTGCCCAGTGCCCGGAAACGGGGCAATCGTACCAACTATCACCGCAAGGCGTCACCCTTATCGACTAAGCGGTAGTCAACTGATCGGCCTGAGTTTTCAGTTCTTCGTAAGAGATGCCGAGATGAGATTCGTGGTAGACCACTTTTCCCTGATGTACCAGGAGTGCTTGAGGAGATTCGTGCCGGATGCCCAGTTGCTCTTCTACCGCGTTAGAAACCACACGGTAACTAATCAAATCTAAAAAATAAGGTTCTACGGATGCCATCTCCGCCGTATTCCAGGCACGTTCCAGCCGAGCTAACGCCGCCGCACTGATGGGACAACGCGTGCTATGCTTATAAATAAGGACAGGTTTTTCGTTGGAGTGCGCAATTGCCTGGGTCAGGCCTTCGGTCGATTCTATTCTTTTCCAGTTCATTACCACAAGTTATTTGTGACTGGAACGTAAAAACCGGGGAATCGGATTCCCTCTCGCAAAACTATTCGTACCAGAGGCCTTTTTCGGACTTGTCGTGCTTCGGCTTTTCCGGCTTCTCGCGCATGTACACAGGCATGAAGTTACGCGGATTGAGACGCGACAGCCACAGCTTGCGCTTACGATACCGCTCCTTGGCTTCGTACGATTTTTGCCACTTGCGCCCGGCCTGGTCGGCACTCTGATGCACGTTTTCGTAACGACGGCGGGGATTTTTATGCGACAGCTTGGCATAATGGGTATTGCGCCCAGCCTTTTCCATTTCTTCCAGCGAAGGATTCCGGTTTCGGCCTATTTTGGGTGCTTCGTGCTTCGGTACCGAATGGTAGATGGCACCCCCATCCACCGTCTCGCCACTCTTTACCTCTTCGCGTCGGCGCGCCTTGGAGGACAGCTTGTGCATGATGGGCTCGCCCTTTTTCATCTCCTCGCTCTTCGCTTCTTTGCGGTTGATCTGCTTTTTAGAGATGTCTTTGTAAATGGCTTTCCCGTTGACGGTCTGTTCGTTCTTCTCTTCGCGACGCTGTTTTTTCTTCAGGAAAGCGCGCTTGGGATGGTAGCCGGTCGAGGCGTCGCCTTTTTGCGGCACGGGCCGATAGAAATTGGCCTTCTTCTTTTTATCATCCTGTGGAGAGCTTTTGCTATGGATAATGCGCGTTTCGCCCGGTACTTGCGCGTAAGCAGTAGCGCCCGTAACGAGTAAAACAAAAATTCCCCCCAGTACGATCAGAAGATGTCTCATAAACCTACTCCATTCTGGTGCGCATGTGCTAATCAGCGCACCCGGAACGGATTGCTATTTTTTTTCTGTAATAAGCCATTCTTGTCACTTTCGCGCGATTTCTTCTTACGCTTAGCGTTATCGCCAGCCGCAACAATTTGTGCACTGCTGTAGCTCGGACACGTAGATGGCTGACAACTTGGGAGTAAAAATAGTGCACCGCATAAGACCAGCACACAGGAAAAAGGGCGGGGAAAGTACACGAACCACGTACGGGCTAATATTCTGTGATATAGGGAGATAGGAGACATAGGCTAAAAGGCTAATAATTCTTCTACTTTTTTCGCCAACCGCTCACGGGGCAGAAAGTGTTTTTCTAACGAAGCCGCAAAGGGCACCGGTGTATCTAACGCGCCCACGCGCATCACAGGTGCATCGAGGTACACAAAACAGTGCTCGGCAATCCAGGCGGCAATCTCTCCGCCGATTCCTCCAGTCAAGCAATCTTCGTGCAAAATCAGAACGCGTCCCGTTTTGCGCACCGCCGCTTCTACCGTTTCGTGATCCCAGGGAAGCAACGTCCTCAAGTCGACGATTTCTGCCGTAACGCCTGCCATTGTTTGTACAACTTCTTGAGCCCAATGCACCCCCATACCGTAGGTAATGATGGTCACATCCTCACCCGAAGCCACTATTGACGCTTGCCCGAGGGGCAAGGTATAATAATCGTCGGGGACGGGACCGGTAAGCGACCGATACAGGGCTTTGTGCTCGAAATAGAGTACCGGATTGGGATCTTCGATGGAAGCATTCAGGAGGCCTTTGGCATCGTAAGGTGTGGAGGGATACACGACTTTTAAACCCGGCGTATGGAAAAACCACGCTTCGTTCGACTGCGAATGGAAAGGCCCTGCCCCAACTCCTGCCCCGGTCGGCATGCGGATTACCACATCGGCGGCTTGCTGCCAGCGGTAGTGCAGTTTCGCCAGGTTGTTTACGATCTGGTTGAACCCGCACGTCACAAAATCGGCAAACTGCATCTCCACGATCGACTTCCAGCCGGCAATCGACAGCCCTACCCCCACGCCGACGATGGCCGATTCGCAGAGCGGCGTGTTGCGCACGCGCGCTTTCCCGAAACGCGCCATCAGACCTTCTGTTACTTTAAACACACCACCGTATTCGGCGACATCTTGCCCCATCAGCACCAGTTGCGGATACCGCTCGAAACTCTGGCGAATGGCGTCGGCAATGGCATCTACAAAGCGCTTGTCCGAGGTGACCTCCTGGGCAGGGGCAACGGAATGCGGCACATGCGGAGCATAAACGTCAGCTAGCTCCCTTTCCGTAGCGTCGGGGGCGGGTTCGGCAAAAGCTTCCTGCAAGCCCGCGTCGATTTCCGCCTGGATGCGCGCACGCAGCTGGGTGTTGGTCTCGTCATCCAGCACGCCTTCCTTGCGCAGAAACGCTTCGAAATTTTGGACGGGATCTTTCCGGGCCCAGGTGTCCAGCAACTCGCTCGGTACGTACTTGGTGCCGGAGGCTTCTTCGTGCCCTCGCATACGGAACGTCATCGCTTCCACCAACACCGGGCGCGGATTTTCGCGCATGCTGGCCGCCAGGTGCCGGATGGTGTCGAATATATCTAAAATGTTGTTGCCATCCACCTGCACCGCCTCCATGCCGTACCCGAGGCCTTTGTCGACGAAACTTTTGCAACGGAACTGCTCATCGCTGGGCGTCGAAAGGCCGTAGCCGTTGTTTTCCACGATGAACAACACCGGAAGCTGCCACACGGACGCGACGTTTAGGGCTTCGTGAAATTCGCCTTCGCTGGTGCCGCCGTCGCCGCTAAAGGCCGCGACCACCTTTGCTTCGTCCCACAACCGATGCGCCAGGGCAAGTCCATCGGCCACAGAGAGTTGGGGTCCCAGATGCGAAATCATGCCGACGATGTAATGCTCCGGATCTCCGAAGTGAAACGAACGATCACGCCCCCGGGTATAGCCCGAAGCTTTCCCCTGAAATTGCGCAAACAAACGCGCCAACGGCAGTTGCCGCTGTGTAAAAACGCCCAGATTGCGGTGCAGGGGCAGAATGTATTCGTCGGGTCGGAGCGCACAAGTCACACCGACAGCAATGGCCTCCTGCCCGATGCCCGAGAACCATTTGCTGATTTTTCCCTGCCGCAACAGAATCAGCATTTTCTCTTCGATCATCCGGGGTTTGAGCAACGCTTCGTACAGCGCCAGCAAGTCCTGATCGGTGTAATGCTTTCGATCAAACTGGAGGATGGATTCTTCCTGAACGGCTGAGGACATAAGGTCGTGGTTTTAACCGGCCAAACAATGGGAGCGAAATTTGGTTAGGACAGAACTGAGGCCATCGCTTTGTTTTCTTCCCGGGAGATCGGCCGTTCGATTTCCGAATTAAACCCGAAAAATTACGCAGCGAATCCGTAAATCGTGTAAACTCCTCTAACTTTGATCCGCTTATGATTGAATATAGTGAATTTACTCTAGACAACGGCCTGCGTGTGCTGGTGCACGAAGATCACACCGCACCCATGGCCGTGCTGAACATTTTATACAACGTCGGTTCGCGCGACGAGGAGGCCCACCGCACGGGATTTGCCCATTTGTTTGAGCACCTGATGTTCGGTGGCTCGCGTCACATTCCTTCGTACGACGAGCCGCTGCAAAAGGTCGGTGGCGAGAACAACGCCTTCACCTCCCCCGACATCACCAACTACTACATCAGCCTGCCGGCCTCTAACCTGGAAACGGCTTTCTGGCTCGAATCAGACCGGATGCTGGCGCTCTCGTTCGATCCGGAGGTGCTCGATGTACAGAAGAAAGTCGTTATCGAAGAATTTAACCAACGGTACCTGAATCAGCCTTACGGTGACATCTGGCTTAAACTTCGGCCGTTGGCCTACAAGGCGCATCCGTACCAGTGGCCTACGATCGGGAAAGACATCAGTCATATTGCCGAAGCCACGATGGACAACGTGCGCGAGTTTTTCTATCGCCACTATCTGCCGAACAATGCCGTCCTGGTGGTGGCCGGAGACGTAACCGTTTCGGAGGTGCAACGCCTCAGTGAAAAATGGTTCGGCCCGATTCCGGCAGGCGAAGCACCGGTACGCCAGCTTCCGGCCGAACCCGCGCAGCAAGCGGCCCGTACGCTCACGGTCGAGTCCGACGTGCCGCTGCACGCGCTCTATAAGGTGTACCACATGCCGGGGCGACTTCATCCCGATTATTACGCCATCGATCTTCTGAGCGATGCGCTGGGGCGGGGCAAATCGTCGCGCTTGTTCAACCGGCTGGTCAAAGGCCAACGGTTGTTTAACTCCATCGGGGCCTACGTAACGGGCTCGGTCGATCCGGGTTTGCTGGTGATCCAGGGGAAAGTGAACCAGGGAATTGCGCTGGAAGCGGCCAAACAGGCCCTCGACGAGGTGGTGAACGAAATCGTGACGAAAGGACTGGAAGAACCCGAACTCACCAAAGTGAAAAACCAAGCTGAGTCGACGCTGATTTTTTCGGAAGTTGAGCTGCTGAACCGCGCCATGAATCTGGCTTTCTTCGCCGCCCAGGGGGATGCGAATCTGATCAACGCCGAATCGGCAAAAATTCAGGCCGTAACGCCTGACGACATCGCGCGCGTAGCGCAGCAAATCCTTGTTTCTACTAACAGTTCAACCCTTTATTACCGGGCGGCGGCCGAAGCCTGATCGCACCCCAATACTTCTGATATGGCAACAATGAGAGTAGGCATGGGCTACGACGTACACCAGCTGCAGGAAGGCCATCCGTTCTGGCTGGGAGGCATTGAAATTCCACACACCCACGGTGCGGTGGGTCACTCCGACGCCGACGTGCTGATTCACGTAATTTGCGACGCGTTGCTGGGCGCCGCCAACCTGCGCGACATTGGCTATCACTTTTCTGACCAAGATCCTCAGTACAAGGGAATCGACAGCAAACTTCTGCTGAAGCAGGTAATCGCGCTGTTGCAAAAGTCAGGCTATCGGGTAGGCAATGTAGACGCGACCATCTGCCTCCAGCGCCCGAAAATCAACCCGCACGTACCGGCCATGAAGGCGTGCCTAGCCGAGGTGATGGGCATTCCGGAAGAAGACGTCTCCATCAAAGCGACTACCACAGAGCGGCTGGGTTTTGTGGGCCGCGAAGAGGGCGTTTCGGCTTATGCCGTGGTGCTGATCGAAAAATCGTAACGCCAACGCCATGCCCGACTCCCCGCTGCAACTCATCACCACAGGCGACGGCTCGCCCAGCTTGTACCATACGGAGCTGGACGAAACGTATCACTCGCGGCGCGGGGCCGTAACCGAGTCGGACTACGTGTTTATCCAGCGGGGACTGGTGCCGGCCACCGAAGTCAGCGATCCGGTGCGGGTATTTGAAGTAGGCTTCGGAACTGGCCTCAATGCGCTACTGACCTTGCGCTATGCCGAGGAGCACCAGCAGGCGGTCGTTTATCACACGATCGAGTTGTATCCCCTTGCGCCCTCCCTCTGGCAAGCGCTTACGTTCCCGCCACCCCTCGACCAACCTACAGACCGCCAGTGGTTTCGGCAATTACACGAATCGCCCTGGGGGCAGGCCTTGTTGCTTACGCCCCATTTCACCTTCCAAAAAATCGAAGGCGACATCCACACCTACCCAAGCGCAACGGCGGCTTACGATGTGGTCTATTTCGACGCCTTTGCTCCTCAGAAACAGCCCGACTGCTGGCAGCCTGACGTATTTCATCGCCTTTATACAATGCTCCGTGCTGATGGAGCGTTGATAACCTACTGTGCACAAGGTGCTTTCCGCCGTACGTTGCAAGCTACGGGCTTCAAAGTCGAGAAGCTCCCCGGCCCTCCGGGCAAGCGCGAAATGGTGCGTGCCTGGAAGGTCTGACAATTGACCTCTGGAATGGCTGCTCAGTAGGTATTCTTTTGCATTTTGTCGAGTGCAGGACATTACGGTTGCTGCGGGAAAGCAATCTGTTTATATTTAGTTCTTTTCTACCTTGAATTTTTCACACAAAAGTTATTTACATGCGAAGACTCCTACTTCTAGCCATGCTGGTCGGGCCTTGCCTCACCGCCGTGCACGCACAAAAGTCAAAATATGTGGCCCCTGTGCCGAATACCATTACGAAAAAAGATTACTTACACACCACTCCATCGCAGGACCGGCGCAGCGCTACGCCCGCGCCTCAGAAGCCGCAGATCGTCTCCTACTGGGGCACGGTGGTCGGGCAAAGCTACCGCGATATGATGGGCGGCATTACGCTGGAAGGGCACGACCGGCAGCGGATTGCGGTCAACGAAACCGGCGACATTACGGTGGTATGGCCTTACCTGCCGGAAGATGGAGAAAGTAATATGATTGTCCCCCCCTTGACGGGCTACAACTTTTACAATTCGGCCAACTGGATTCAGGACGGGCAAGACATCAAACTGAATACGACCCTTCCGCAGTCAGGCTCGATTAGTGCAGCAAGCGTGTTGTATACAAGCCATGGTGAGACCATTATAGGACGTCAAGGTTTCCAGAATGCGTATCATCAATTTCGTGTATTTCATCGGAGCACACCAGGCACCGGCAACTGGAGCGATAAAAATGTGGCCATTAACCCCGGCTACAACCCATACGCTACAACAAACGGCGATGAGATTTACGTAGTAACGCAAGTTCCTTATTATCATTACTTTCTCAATCCATATCTGTACGAGGAGGATTCTTTGATGGTAGATGCTTCGGTAAGCAAAGGTGTTTTTTCGCCCCTGGTGTTTCACCGCTCCAGCGACGGTGGTCAAAACTTCGATATACAGAACTACTTCTTTGAAGACCTCGACTCCAACAACTTCGTCAGTCTGTTCAATGAGGAATTCTCAATCGACGCCCGCGACAGCATCGTCGCCATTGTGGGTCACGGCACGACCAAAAACAACGTTGGGCTCGTAACATTCCTCCTGAAGTCCGTGGATTACGGCGAAACCTGGAGTTACCAGAACATCCAGGTGATGGATACGACGGTCGTTCCGGCCGATTCCAGCTTTAGCCCTTCGGCGGGTGACGATGGGGCGTACGTGTACCCGGACCACGACGGAGCCCTCGACGTGCTGATCGATAACCAAGGGAAAGTACACGTCTCGACCGGCTTTGCGTTTCGGTTCGTAGCTCCGGACGGCGACCAATCCAACTCGTTCTTCTTCGACGGCGGACTGCTTGACCGTGGTCAATCCGTGTTACTCTACTGGAACGAAGACTTTGAAGACAACGGCTTTGCCGAAGTAGCTGGGATCGCCGATGCCGACGGTGACGGTGAAGTTACCATTGTCGACAACGAACAGACCTTCGAACAAACCAGCCGTTACATCTTCGGTCCCATCTCACAACCGTCGATGAGCATCGATTCCGAAGGCGTTGTGTACATCTTCTACTCGGCCTTGCAAGAAGACGCTTTCGGTGTCTACACCCGCGACATTTACGGCATCTTTTCTGAAAACGGCGGTGACGTATGGTCAGACCCCATCAACATCGCCAAAGCCGTAGGAAACGTTCAGGACGACGGGACCAGCGGCGATGCCTCGAGCGAAGACCTGTATCCCCAGGTACCCAAACGCATCATGGAAGACGACGTGATTCACCTGATCTGGTCGTCTGACTTCGAGCCGGGTTTGTCGTTCCACCTGTTTGAGCTCGGCGGCGATAGTTACGAGTACTATCACGAAGTGCAACTGGCCGAAACCAACTACTATAAGTTTACAGGCGCGGCGTTGCGAAACATCACTGCGGCCGGAGGTTATGCCAAACTCAACGGCACAGTACGGACCTACCCGAACCCATCGAGCAGCCAAACCCGGGTGGACGTTTCGCTTCAGGAAGCGGCTGAAATCCAGGTGCAGGTGAAAAACATCCTGGGTCAGGAAGTCCTGCCACGCACCACGTCGGCACGGGACGTCAACCACTCGGTGGAACTGAACCTGAACAGCCTGCGGGCGGGTATCTACCTCTGCACGGTCACTACCGCCCAAGGCCAGTTCACGCAAAAAATCGTTAAGCAGTAGTTAAGTACTGCACATGCACAAAAAAGCCCGGCAGGTTCTCTGCCGGGCTTTTTTATTCTAAAACGTTTAAGAAGTCTATAAGCCGAAAGCGGCTTTGATCTTATCGACGTAATCGAGTTTTTCCCACGTGAAGAATTCCACCGATTTCTTCTCTTTCCGCCGGACCTCTTCTTTCTCGCCCGTGCCGTTTTCGCGAACGCGAACGTATTCCAGTCCAACCTCTTTGGCCGCAGCTTCCCGGCCCATGTGTCCGTATGCCGCCGACTCAGAAAAGATAGGATTCTTCAGGCCCAGGCGCTCTACGATGGCACGCGGCCGCATGTCGAATAGTTCTTTGATCTTGGAAGCGATCTGGCCGTCTTTCATGTCCACTTTCGCCGTGCCGTACGTGTTTACCGTCAACGAAACCGGCTGGGCTACACCGATGGCATAAGCCACCTGCACCAGGACCTCGTCGCAAAGACCGGCCGCCACCATGTTTTTGGCAATGTGGCGCGCTGCATAGGCCGCACTGCGGTCCACCTTCGAAGAATCTTTTCCGGAGAACGCACCGCCTCCGTGGGCACCTTTGCCACCGTAGGTATCGACGATGATCTTCCGGCCGGTCAGGCCGGCATCGCCGTGCGGTCCACCGATCACAAATTTACCGGTAGGGTTGATGTGGTACTTGGTGCGCGAAGAAAGCATGGTTTGCGGAATGACCGAGGGAATCACCTTCTCAATGATGTCTTTCTTGATCTTCGACAGAATTTTTTCATCGGCCTCGGCGACAGCCGCCGCCCGGCCCTGAGCAGTATCGGGATGCGCCGCGTAATCCGGCTTGATAAAGTCGTCGTGCTGCGTGGAAACGACGATGGTATCGACCACGACGGGTTGGTTGTCGTCGCTGTATTCGATGGTTACTTGTGCCTTCGCATCCGGACGCAAGTACGGCATCAGTTCAGGCTCTTCTTTGCGAATGCGGGCCAGTTCTTTCACCAAACGGTGCGAAAAGGCCAACGCCATCGGCATGAATTCCGGCGTTTCGCGCGTGGCGTACCCAAACATCATTCCCTGATCACCGGCACCTTGTTCTTTTCCTTCCCGCTCGTCAACACCCTGCGCGATGTCGGGCGACTGGCTGTGCAATGCGTTGATCACGCCACACGATTCCGCTTCGAACTGATACTCGGCTTTGGTGTATCCGATCTGCGCGATGGTTTTGCGCACCACGCCCGGAATGTCGACATACGCCTTGGTGGTTACTTCACCAGCCACCACCACTAGGCCGGTGGTTACCATGGTTTCGCAGGCCACGCGCGAGTCGGGATCTTGTGCCAGCATGGCATCCAAAATAGCATCCGAAATCTGGTCCGCTACTTTGTCAGGGTGACCCTCCGAGACCGACTCAGAGGTAAAGAGATAAGGCATTTGCAAATAAGTTAAGATGAATCAATCGTAAACCGGAGATGAGCCTGACGCCAGTTCCGGTGGTTTAATCGCCCTATGCCCACTGATTATCAGACGGTAACCTTCCGGACCGGCGGGCAAATTGCGGCCCCAAAAGTACAGATTTTAGCTTGATTGAAAGCAAGCAACACCGGGAACTCTCAAGAGGCCGAAAGCAGAAAAATGGCCGGAATTTTATGAAAATCGGCCGATGTGCGCCGCCAGGCTTCTACGGTCTGCGTCTGAATGAGCTGATGAGGCGAGGTCAGGTTTGCCGCTACGCACAAAAGTGTCTGCGGGCGGCAGGCTTTCAGAATATCGTCTAACAACGGGTTGTTCCGGTACGGCGTTTCCATGAAAATCTGCGTCTGGTGGTGTTTCTGCGCCTCCTTCTCCAACCCTTGCAGAGCTTTGATCCGAGCTTCCGACGCAATGGGCAAGTACCCGTGAAACGCAAACGACTGGCCGCTGAACCCGGACGCCATCAGCGCCAGCAAAATGGACGACGGCCCCACCAACGGCACCACCGGAATACCACGCCGATGCGCCCCCGCCACGGCTCGTGCGCCCGGATCGGCCACCCCCGGACAACCCGCTTCGGACAGAATGCCTAGGTCGTGGCCTTGTTCGGCCAGATCCAGGTACTGCTCGATTTGACGTACTTCCGTATGTTTGCTCAGTTCGTAAAACTGGAGCGATTCGATCGAGATGCCGAGCCGCAGACCGCTGATGAAACGCCGCGCGGTACGCACGTTTTCAACCAGAAAGTGTTGTAGAGAACGAATGGTTTCGGGCACCTGCGGCGGCAATACCTGCGCTTCGGTGTCCGGTGACAATACGGTCGGTATCAGAAAAAGTCGACCTTTGGATGTTGCTTTCATTGTGATGACATGCCCACTTCGTTCGGAAAACTTTTGATTGGCCTCGGCCTGTTGCTGATCCTGCTGGGCGGCATTTTTTTGTTCGGCGATAAATTCCATTGGCCGGAATGGCTGCGCCCCGGTCGCCTGCCCGGCGACATTGCCATAAAGCGGAAAAACTTTTCGTTTTATTTTCCTTTGGGCACTAGCATATTGCTCAGCCTGCTGCTCACGTTTATTCTCTGGCTGATCCGCCGGTTAGGAAGCTGAGTCGATAAACGCCTGAATCAAACGGATCACCTCGTCGGGTTTCTCGGCGTGCAGCCAGTGCCCCGTTCCAGCCACGGTTTCGATGGTTGCCTTCGGAAACAGACGATGAATTTCCGCTTCATCTTTCGGTTGGATGTAATCGGAGTGCTCGCCACGTAAAAACAAAGTAGGGCCTTCGTAACGTGCGTCGGCAGGCAACGCTTCGCCCACCTGTTCGATTTTCTGGTCGATGACGGGCAAATTCATCCGCCACTCGAAGCCTCCCTCCGATTTTCGCGTCAGGTTTTTCAACAAGAACTGTCGCACCCCTAACTCGGGAATCCGTTCACTCAGAATTTTGTCGGCTTCCTGCCGCGACTTGATCGAATCGACCGGAATGGACTTAAGCCCCGCAAGAATCTGCTGGTGATGCACCGGATAATAACGCGGCGCAATATCGGCCACGACCAGTCCCTGCAAATGCTCAGGATATTGCGTTGCAAAAAACATGGCGGTTTTTCCGCCCATCGAATGCCCCACAACAAAAGGGCGGTCCAGATCGTGCTCCGTCAGAAACTCCAGCAGATCGGCGGCCATTGCCTGATACGTAAACGCCTCGGCGTGCGGCGACTGACCGTGGTTGCGCTGATCTACCAAGTAGACCGGCCGCTCTGTGGCCAGTTGCTTGCTTTGCGAAAGCCAGTTGTCGGCCGATCCGAGCAGGCCGTGCAAAATGACGACGGGCCGACCGGGTTGCTCTTCGCCACTCAGTTTATACGCTAGTTGCATAGAAGATCGGGATTGAATGAGCCGCAAAGGTAGGTTACCCCAGCCACTCGTGCCGCCGCCGCGCCTGATCGCCGGTGACCTGGGCCGGAAGACGCACCTGGTGCACCGCAAAGTACGTCTGCCCATCGGCGGCCAGCGTTACCTGCTGCAAACGATGGTTGCGGAACAACGTCAGTTCTACTGCCTCGGGCGAGGGTTGGGTGTGCAACAAAGCCTCCAGGTTATTTTGCAGCCGGATGCCATTCAGGGCAATCAACTCATCGTCCCGACACAACACGCGTTCGGCGGGAGAGCCGGGTGCTGTGGCCTCTACGCGCAAGCTTCCGTCGCGGAAAGAAGTACGCACCCCCCACTGGCGTTCGGACAGTAAATCAGGAGAAATTTCGTGCAACGACAGTCCCACTGTATGCAACGCACGCCGCAACCGGGGCGACAAATCGACGGTGCCGAACAGACAGGTGTCGACGTACTCTTTCATTTTTTTACCCGCCACCCGTTCGAGGGCTTCCTGGTAATCGGCCACGGTGTAGCCACGCCCAACGCGTCCGAATTCATCCCACATGATCCGCATTACGTCGTCGAGCGAACGTTCGCCCTGGGTCAATTCGCGAAGCTCCAAATCAAGGATAAGCGCCGCTACGGCCCCTTCTACGTAAATCGACCCTTTGCGATGGGGAATACCCGGCGTATAACCGTCGAGCCACGTATCGAACGAAGAGTCGGCGACCGACAGGTTGAGGCGACCGTAATTCAGGAAGTGACGCTGCAAGAGCTTGTTCAGCTCCATCAGGTACTCTTCCAGCGAAAACACCCCCGCGCGTGCCAAGAACAGATCGCCGCAGTAGGTCGTGACGCCTTCAGCGACAAAGCCCGTGCGGAAATAATTTTCCCGAGCAAAGTCGTAGGGCATCATTTCGGCGGGGCGGATGCGCACCACGTTCCAGGCGTGGTAAAGTTCGTGCGAGCTGACGCCCAGCAACTCGCGGTACAGAAATGGCTGGCTCAACTCGTAATCTGGCCCCAGCACGATGGCAGTGGAATTGCGGTGCTCCACGCCGTGGTAGAACTTCCAGGGCAGGGCCTGAATCAGAAAGTGGTATTCCGGTTCCGGAAACTCGCCGAAGGTCTGGATCTGCTTTTCGCTGAACAGCTGAAACGCCATGTGCATCTGAGGCCAGTCGGGCGTCCAGTTCCCCTGAATCCAGACGTGAAAAGGAATGCCCTCGGCTTCGTAGGTAAAATGCTGAAGCGAGTCGCTGGCAATGAGCGGACTATCGACCAGTTGATAATAGTTTTCAGCGCGCAGGTGATGCTTCGACAGGGCTTTCATGCCACAGGCGACCTGATAATGGCGAGGCACGTCAAGAATTACGTCACAGGGTTCGTCGAGACGGTCTTCGGCATAAAGTGCGAAGTTGATGAAATTAAGGTACCACTGCGTCTCGTCGATCCAGGAACCGCCGCCGTCCATCTGCCGGGCGTAGTACGTATAGCGCACCGTGACCGACTTTGCTTTGCCGATGCGGATTTCCCACCGATCCTTTGCAACCTTCTCCCACTTCAGCGGACGCTCTTGCGCGTCGAACGCGGCGAAGGTTCGGACATTTTTTGCAAAGTTGGCCAGCTCGTACCGCCCCGGACGCCATGCCGGCAGTTGTAGTACCAGGCGCGTTCCCTTCAACTTGTTCAGCGTCAGCTCAATCTCCAGAGACTGTGCGTGCGGATTGGCACAAGAAAGGCGATACTGCATGCCTACAGGTCGAAGTATTTCTCGTAGTTTTCTTCGTTGCGCCAGAACCGGCGCGCCTCCCGGCGTACTTCTTTGATGAAGTCCGCATCGCCTTTCAGCTCGCGCCACTCACCCAGTCCCAGGTTCTCGCACATGCGGTAAAACTGATCGCCCTGCCCGCCTTTGGTTTTGATCTTGACCATACCGCTCAGCAGCGGTCGTCCCTGCTCGTGTTCTTTCGTAGAGATATCGTTCAGAATGTCGATCAGGCGTGAGCGCTCGTGGCTGATTTCCAGATTCAGTCCCAGATCCGCGTCGTAAATCAGTTGAGGAAGCGAGATGGAACCTCGGCCGACCCGGCAAAAATGGATGAGTTTGTTGCGTACTCGGTTATTCATGGTGGACACGTTTGAACAGGAGGTTGCCCGCAATTGTGCAACCCGTTCTTACCAAACAAAGCTCCAAATTAGCTTTTTCTCACCGATCATTGCAAATCGGGCGCTTCGTCCATCTGAGGGCATTCTCTATCTTTGCACCCTCCATGTCCCAAGACCTGCTATCGTTTTTCGAACAACGCGCCATCCGGTTTGGCCAGCGGCAAGCTGAGCTTCAACAGCGGTACAACTTGTATGCAACGGTGCGGGTTTTGTGGTTTCTGGCCGTGTTGGTGCTGACGTTCTACTTTGCCAACGTGCGTTTGCTGGGGGGAGTGGCCGCGACGCTGGCCATCGGTCTAGCGGGCTTTGTCATCGCTCTGAAACGCCATCAGCAAGTAGCCCATCAGCGCGACGAGGCCCGCCACCTGAAAGAGATCAACGACGAAGAAGCGGCCCGGCTGCGGCATCAGTTCCGGCACCTGCCCGACGGCGCGCAGTACGCCGACCTGCGGCATCCGTACACTTCCGATCTTGATGTTTTTGGTCCGCACTCCCTTTTCCAGTACCTGAACCGTACGACTACGCACGAAGGTAGCAACCGCCTCGCGGCCTGGCTGCAATACCCGGCAGAAGCCGCTATCCTCGCCCAGCGCCACGCGGCCCTGCGCGAGTTGTCGGAACAACTCGATTGGCGGCAGCAGGTTCAGGCGGCGGGACGGCACGCCCCGGCCGCACAACCGCCGCTCCTCAACGAAACGCCTTCCCGTATTTTCCAGGAAAAGTCGTGGTTGAGCACCTTGCGGTGGGTTCTGCCGTTGGTTACGCTGACCCTGTTTGCCCTGGTGGCCCTAAGCATCCTGCCCCTTTGGGTGCCGCTGCTGGCGTTGCTGGGGCAGATCCTACTGCTGCGGCAGGTATTTCAACCGCTTTATGAAGCCACATTTCAGGGCGATGCCCAGGGAAAACGGCTGAAATCGTATGTCGCGCTGTTTCAGGCCATAGAGCAAGCGTCGTTTTCCGCACCGCTTTTGCAGCGCCTCCATCAAACCCTTACGCAACCACAGCGAGCGTCGCGCGTAATCGCCGACCTGAGTGCCATTGTCCAGTGGCTCGACTCACGTGCCAATTTGCTCTACGGCATTTTTAACGGATTGCTGCTGATCGATCTGTGGATATTGCACCGCCTGGAACGCTGGCAAGAGCACAACCTGCCGCAGCTCCCCGCCTGGCTCGATGCCCTCGCCGAACTGGACGCACTCAACAGCCTGGCGGCCACGCACTTTGCCCATCCGGACTGGTGCTTGCCTGCCTCGTCCGACGAACCCGTTTTTCTGGAAGCTATTTCGCTGGGGCACCCGCTCCTTCCCCCCGACCGCCGCGTCACGAACGATCTGGCGCTTTCGGGCCTGGGCGAAACTTTACTGATTACCGGGGCCAACATGTCGGGCAAAAGTACGTTTCTGCGTACCGTAGGGGCCGGCATGGTAATGGCGTTGGCGGGCGCCCCTGTCTGTGCCGCACAAATGCGGGTCAGCCGGATGCAGGTCTTCACAAGCATGCGGACGCAAGATTCGCTGGAAGAGAGCGTGTCGGGTTTTTATGCAGAATTGAAACGTATCCGCCAACTGCTCGACCTGCTGAATACCACAGAGTTGCCCATCTTTTACATGCTGGACGAGATTCTGAAAGGCACCAACTCGCGCGACCGGCACACCGGCGCGATGGCGCTGATCCACCAACTGCACCGTCGGCGGGCGTCGGGGATGGTTTCAACCCACGACATCGAACTGGGGCAACTGGAAAAAGACCTGGGCGTTTCGCTGAAAAACTTCAGTTTCAATAGCCAGATTGTCGGTGACGAAATCCGTTTCGACTATCACCTGACCCCCGGCATCTGCCGGAGCTTCAACGCGACCAAACTCATGGAACAAATGGGAATCGCCATCGATTCCGAACCCACAACATAACCTCGTATGCAACTTCCTTCGATCGGCGTGCTGGGCGGCGGCCAACTGGGCCGCATGCTGCTCCAGGCCGGCCTGAACCTCGACGTTACTTTCCACATGCTGGACCCGGACGCTCAGGCGCCCTGCCACGAATTGACGCCCCACTTTACCCACGGCTCGCTGACCGATCCGGACACGGTTCGGCAGTTTGGGCAGGCCGTTGATCTGGTCACCATCGAAATCGAAAACGTAAGTACCGACGCGCTAGAACATTTACAACAAGCTGGGAAGCGCGTGTTTCCGCAACCGCAGGTCATCCGCCTGATTCAGGACAAGCGACTACAAAAACAGTTTTACCAGCAGCACGGCATCCCGACGGCCGATTTTATCCTGACCGAAAATCGGGCAGATGCGGCACAATACGCCGATTTCCTGCCCGCGTTCCACAAGTTGGGGCGAGAAGGATACGACGGACGGGGCGTGCAACGGCTAACAAGTGCCGCTGATCTCCCGAAAGCGTTCGATGCGCCGGGCCTCCTGGAAAAACTGGTGGACTTCGAAAAAGAAATTGCCGTGATCGTGGCACGGAACGAGCGAGGCGAGGTCAGCACCTTTCCGCCGGTCGAGATGGTCTTTCATCCGGAACACAACCTGGTGGAATACCTGTATGCCCCCGCCCGCATCGACGAAGCCGTCGCGGCCGAAGCCGATCGTCTGGCTAAAAAACTGATCACGGCGCTCGACATGGTCGGACTGCTGGCGGTCGAAATGTTTGTCGATAAATCGGGGCAGGTGTTGGTGAACGAAGTGGCACCCCGCCCGCACAACAGCGGCCACCATACCATCGAGGCCAACGCTACGTCTCAGTACGAGCAGCATCTGCGCGCCATCCTGAACCTTCCGCTCGGCCCGACCGACACGATCCGTCCGGCCGCCATGGTCAACCTGCTGGGAGAACCCGGCCACACCGGACCGGCTCATTATGAAGGGCTGAACGACGTGCTGGCGATGGAGGGCGTTCATGTCCACCTGTACGGTAAGAAACTCACCAAACCTTTCCGGAAGATGGGCCACGTCACCATCGTCGACAGCGACCCCGAGCGGCTTTGGAGCAAGGCAGAAAAAGTTAAGAACATCCTGAAAGTCATTACACTATGAATCCCCTTGTAGGCATTATCATGGGCAGCCAGTCCGACCTGAACGTAATGTCGGCGGCCGCCGAGCACCTAGAACAGTTGGGCGTTCCGTTCGAAGTTACGGTGGTGTCGGCGCACCGGACTCCCGAACGCATGTTCGACTACGCTCAAAACGCAAAAGCACGAGGCCTGAAAGTGATCATTGCCGGAGCAGGTGGGGCTGCGCACTTGCCGGGCATGGTGGCTTCGCTGACAACGCTACCCGTGATTGGGGTGCCCGTCAAATCCAGCAACTCCATCGACGGCTGGGATTCGGTGTTGTCGATTTTGCAGATGCCATCGGGTGTACCTGTCGCCACGGTAGCCCTCAACGGAGCCGCAAACGCGGGGATTCTGGCGGCGCAGATGGTTGGCGCATTTGACGAACAGATCGCGAACAACCTGGCGGCATTTAAGGCCAAGCTCAAAGAGAAAGTTGAAAAATCGGTGCAAGATCTCGACACCCGGGGGTATCGTGCCGTGTTAAAAGGGTAACGCGCAGTACTAGTGTGCCGCCAGGAGGCCGTTTACCCGTCGAGCGAGGTTACTGGATAGAGCACCGGGTGGCTTGGGCTGGCATCCATCGCCAGATTCAGGACTTGCAACTGCAACAGGTAAAGCCCGTCGGGAATGGTAGGATCGACGTACACCAATTCGGTAATGGTGGCATGGCGACGGATCTGCTCCGGATAGCGCCAGAACGCCCGGTGGGTCACTAGTTTCCCGCCGTCTACTTCCCGATCAACCGAAGGCAGGTCTACCAGCAAATGTTCCATTCCCTCGTCAGTCAGAAACTGCCCGATGGCAGCCTCCAGATACGGTGGATTTGTCCCGGAATAGTGCCGACTCAGTTTGGCAGCATCGTTCGGTAACGTGCGCAGCACAAGCGCTTCGGGACGAGGGTGCATCACTTTTTCCTGAAAGGACGATAGCCGTACGACGTGATCCTCCCCAACCGTGTCGGGAGCAACGCTGACCACCTGCGCCATAAATATGTAGCGGTTCAGGCATTGGTTAAGAACGGCCTCCGGATCGGGTGAAATGTGTCCGTAACACTCGGTGTGGGTGCCATTGCCGTGCGGAGTCACGAACAGTTTCTGATAGTTTACCGGCCCGCCCTCTGCTACACTGCCCACAAAGCTGCCCAGGCGAATCACTTCGGCCGCAGGCGGATCGGCGTAGTAGCAGTTGGGATTTTCGTAATTCGGCGTCAGGGGAATGGAAATGACGAGCGGTCGCGCGAGGTTGGCACGGTAACTCTTCCCGGCAAACGTGAAGTCAGTCGTCTGAATCATGATTCTACGTAAAAGAGATCGGCCGCCAGCTCGTCGGCCAGCAGCTTGCCTTTTTCGGTCAGCAAAAGCGTCGCTCCCTGCTGCTGCATGAGGCCGCGTTGTGTGGCGTGAGCAATGTACTGCTGTTGCTCTGCCGTCAGGGCAAATCCGTACTTTTCCTGTAAGTGCTCTAGATCGCACCCCCATTGCGTACGGAGGCTGGTCATCAGGTATTCGTTCGCGGCATTTTCGGGCGAGAGTTCGTCCATCGTAAAAGGAATTTCGTGCTTCGCCAGGGCTTGCACGTATTTCGCGTTATGGGCCACGTTGAATTGTCGGTTCCGTCCGTCGTACGAATGCGCGCTAGGCCCCACCCCGAGGTAAGGCTCCCCGCACCAATAGTTGCGGTTGTGACGCGAATAACGGCCGGGTTGGGCAAAATTAGAAATCTCGTAATGCTCATATCCCTGTTGCGTCAGCGTGGCCACCAACTGCTCAAATTGTTCGGCGGCAAACTCGTCGGAGACGGGTGTCAGCTTCCCTTTCCGTTGCCAATGGCCGAATACGGTCTGCGGCTCGATGGTCAGGCAATAGGCGGAGATGTGCGGAACCTGCAACTGTAGCGCCTGGGCCAGATCCTGCTGCCAGATGGCGTGCGTATCGGCCGGGATGCCGTAAATCAGGTCGATGGTCAGATTTTCAAATCCGTATTCCTGCGCCTGCTGCACACAGGTGGTAGCTTGCGAGGCGTTATGCGCCCGATGCAGAAACCGCAGGTGTGGCTCATGAAACGATTGAATTCCTATGCTGAGGCGGTTGATTCCGCATCGGCGCAAAATCGCTAATTTGTCCGTCGTCAGGTCGTCGGGATTGGCTTCCAGCGTAATTTCGGGCCGCGGCCCTACGTTGTAAAGGCGATGAATGGTTTCCAGGAGAGCTTGTAACTCTGCTTCTTCCAGCAGCGAAGGCGTACCGCCCCCGAAGTAAATGGTCTGCACGGCGTGGTTTTCCAGGTACGGAACCTGGAGCGTCAGTTCGTGTTGTAGAGCCTGAACCACAGCGCTTTTCTGCGCCGGATTGGTGCTAAAATGGAAGTCGCAGTAATGGCAAGCCTGTCGGCAGAAGGGAATATGCAGGTAAATACCAGCCACGTGTGTCGTCGAATTTTCACCGCAAAACAACAAAAGCGAGCGTTTTCATTCCATCTGCGTGGAGTAAAGTTTGTCGTTGCCGGTTGGCTCGGCCTTTTGCTGGCGAAGCCGGTCGTTGCACAAACGAAAGTTTACCTCGCCCCGCGGGTTGATGCTCAGGAGGCGGCAGCGACGCTCCGCCCCTATCGTTTTCGCACCGAACATCCAGATTCGGCGGCGGCGGCTAAAACGGCAGAAGACCTATTGCGTCAACTTCAACGCGATGGTTTTCTGGCCGCTTCCATCGATTCGTTGCAACTGGCGAGTGATACGCTCGTGCCCTATTTTCATGTGGGTGCACACTACCGGTGGGCGTGGTTACGGCCGGGCAATGTGCCGGAAGTGTGGCTCACCAAAGCGGGATTTCGGGAGCGTTTTTACCAGCAGATGCCGTTTCGTGGTCCACAATTGGCGCGCCTGGAGGAGGCCCTTCTGAGGCTGGCCGAAAGCAACGGGTATCCGTTTGCTACCTTACGACTCGATTCGTTGCAACTCCAAGAGGATCAGTTGCATGCCACGCTGCACTACGAACCCGGTCCCATCATCACGTTCGATTCGGCACGTGTGCAGGGCGACGTTAAGATCAAGTCGAAATTCATGGCGCGTTACCTGCGCATCCAGCCCGGCGATCTGTACGACCAGCGGCGCGTTGAGACGGCACGTCGCCTGCTACAGCAGTTGCCTTACCTGCGCGAGTTACGTGCGCCGACCGTAACGTTTTCGGCTGGGGAAGCGCGGCCTTATTTTTTCGTGGAGCCCCGGCGCGTCAACCAGATTGACGGCATTGTGGGATTTCTGCCTAACCAGCGGAGCGGAAAACTGCTTATCAACGGACAGTTTACACTCGAACTTTATAACTTATTTAATGCGGGCAAAGAACTAAAGGCGCACTGGCAAAGCACCAAGCCGCAGTCGCAGCTGCTTGATCTGGCCTACGTCCATCCGGTGTTGTTCGGCTCTCTGCTAGAATTGGGGGCTAACTTTTACCTGCTCAAAGAAGACTCGACGTTCCTGAACCAACAGACTCAACTGGCACTGGGCTACCCGCTACGACAGGCCGGAAAGCTTTCGTTTTACACCCTACGCCAACGCTCGCGCAACAATCAGGCGGTGGCAACCAGCACCGACCCGTCGTTGATTCCGGAAGTAGCCAGTTTCGATCTTAATTCATACGGCTTGGCGTACGAACGCCGGTCGCTCGACGATCTGCTGTACCCGCACCGGGGCTGGCTGCTGACCACCCAGACGGCGGTAGGCAACAAGCGCATTCGACCGACGGCGACTACCGAAGCTTGGTTCGACAGCATCGACCCGCAAAGTTTCCAACTCCAGGTGCGACTGCGCGCGGAGCGCTATTCGTCGCTCAAATCCCGGCTGGTGCTGCTGACCCGCGTGCAAGGCGGTGCATTGTTCAACAAAAATCTGTTTCTGAACGACCTGTACCGGCTCGGCGGACTCGCCACGTTGCGCGGATTTAACGAAAACTTTTTTTACGCTTCGCGCTACGCCGTTGGTACGGCAGAAGTGCGCTTTTTTACGGACGACAGCTCTTATCTGCTGGTATTTTTCGACCAGGGCTGGGGACAGTTTCGCTCACCGGGTTCTGCCACGCCCTTTTTCGATTTTCCGTTAGGGGCTGGTGCAGGGCTGAGTTTCCGAACCGCCGCCGGAATCTTTAACTTTGTATATTCGATGGGATATTCTCGCGCACAGGCTCAGGCATTTGCGCCGTCTCAGTCCAAAATTCACTTTGGCTTGCTGAGTCGGTTTTAATGGTTCGTCATCACGTATTTTATTGCCAACTTAGTACCCCTTTATGCTCGACCTACTCCTTGCTTTCGTCTGGGCTTTTATGATTTCTGTTTTTGCCATTCCGTCGATCGTACGGGTAGCACATCAGAAAAACCTGCTCGACGAGCCCAACTTCCGGACCGTTCACGTCTCCCTGACCCCACGCCTGGGTGGCTTGGCCATTTTTGCCGGATTTACTTCAGCGCTCACCATTTTCGGAGAGGTAACTCCCGAAATTCAGCAAGTGCTGGCCGGGTGCATTCTCCTCTTCTTTGTGGGCATGAAGGACGATATCGTCGCGATTTCGCCTTTCAAAAAATTTTTCATTCAGATCCTGGCCACCGGAGTCGTTATGTTCATGAGCAACATTCGGCTGACCAGTTTTCAAGGTTTTCTCGGCATCTATGAGCTAGATCCCGGCCTGAGCTACGGCATTACGTTTCTGGCGATCATCGGCATTACCAACGCCATTAACCTGATCGACGGGCTTGACGGCCTGGCCGGCACGATTGTGACCGTCATCGCCACGACGTTTGGTATTTATTTCTACCGGTACGGTGCTGGTGGCGATCAAGCCTACGCCGGGGTAGCGTTCTGCCTGATTGGCGGCATCATCGGCTTCTTACGTTATAATTTGCACAAAGCCATCATTTTCATGGGCGACACGGGCTCCTTGCTGTGTGGCTTTCTGGTCGCTGTGATGGCGGTCAAGTTTGTGGAAATGAAAACCGTACCCAACGCACCTTCGCTGGCTGTGGCGATCCTGATCATTCCGCTGTTTGACACGTTGCGCGTCTTTGCCACCCGGATTTTGCGAGGGGCTTCGCCCTTTTCTCCGGACAAAAATCACATACACCATATTCTGATCGGAGCCGGTCTTTCTCAATTGGTTACGGTTGGCTTACTTGCGTTGATAAACCTCGCCGTTGTGGCCGCTGCTATCTACTTTGCTCCTTTGCGGAACAATCTACTTTTACTGGGTCTGCTGGTGGTATGCCTTATGGCCAGCGGTCTGCTGGAGTATCTGCGGCGGCGGCGGCAACGGAAGAATCAACTGGTGCGTCGATGAAGAAATACGTTGTATGGTCTGGGTGGAAGCTCGTAGGGCTGAGTTGCATCATTTTGGGAATGTGGTCGGGGCAAGGCCTTGCTCAGACACCCGCCGTAGTAGTCCAGGAGCTGGAGGATCGGTGGCTCTACTTTGATGAAGAATACGAAGCCTATGTTCCCTGGCTGGGCGCAGCAGAACAACCCACCCATACGTTGAGTCTTGAGCTAAAAGCCGACAGCCTGCAGCCTTATCAGTTGCGGTTTGTGACCACGCCTGAGTTGTGTCTGTTTGTCAACCAGCAACTTTACAAATGCTATGACCGAACCGATACGCTGACGGTTCCGCTGGCCAACCTGGCAAAACAATTTGCTACCTCGCAACTCTTCCTCACGTTCTACCATCCGCAACGCGTCGCGGGTGCCATCAAAGCTCCCCAATTGATTTTGCCGAAGCAAGCGGTAGCACCACCCGCCCTCGAAACCTCCGAGGGACCTGTACTTTCCTTTGCCCGGCGCCCGGTCGATCGTTCTTTTCAGGATACCCTGATGCTCAGCCTGCTTGTGCTGTGCAGCCTGTACGTAGTCGCGAAGAACTCGGCCCCCCGGACTTTCGGAGCGTTTTTAAACTTCCGCAAACTCTTTACGGCTTCGGTCTATGATTACACGCCCAGCAGTCAGCGCACCTGGAGCGGGGTCATCCCGCTGCTGATTTTGATCAACAGCGTGGCTATTGGGTTTATTCTGCTTTCGCTGCAACGCTTTATTCCGTTTCAGTTGGCAGATATCCCGTTTTTCGAAGGAGATTACACCCTGACCGGGCGCTTCGTGCGCTTATCGCTCATCGCCCTTTTCTACTACGTGTTCATCTACCTTACCATCCACCTTCTGGGATGGCTTTTCAGCATACGGCAAGCGGCCGACGTGCATTTTTATGAGTTCACCCGCTTTACGACACTGATGTGCTTGCTGATGATCCTCCTGATTTTAGGGGACATGCAGGCGCATTTTCTGGGTCAAAAGTTTTTTGTGATCGGACTGGCGGCCACGGCGTTAGGCTTTACGCTATTGCGGATCATAAAAATGGTCGTCGTTTTAAATAAGTCGCTGCCCTACAAAAAGGTATATATATTTTCGTACCTTTGCGCCACGGAATTCATCCCTTTTTTCGTTGTAATCAAATACTTGCAAGTTTACACCAAGTGAGTAGCGTAAGCATGAATAATACTGTTACCAGGGATGCAAAGGATCGGCATACCCAAGTAAAGAGTATCCTGGTTTCTCAACCTGAACCCTCTGACGAAAACTCTCCTTACTATGCATTGGCACGCAAATACGGCATCCAAGTCGATTTCAGGCCATTTATTCAGGTAGAGTCGGTCTCTCTTAAAGAGTTCCGAAAGCAGAAGGTCAACATCCTGGACCACACGGCGGTTATTTTTACAAGCCGCAATGCAATCGACAATTACTTCCGAATCTGCCAAGAGAGCAAGATCGAAGTTCCTGCTGATATGAAATACTTCTGTATTTCGGATCAAACGGCTTTTTATCTGCAGAAGTATATCGTTGTCCGGAAACGGAAAATTTTCACAGGAAGCAAGACAGCCACGGATCTGATCGAGGTGCTCAAGAAGCATAAGAACGAAAAGTTTCTTTTTCCTTGCTCGAACATTCGGAAAAATGACATTCCGGATTACCTCGCGAAAAACAACTACAAGTTCACGGAAGCGGTTCTGTACAAGACAGTTGCCAGCGATTTGTCTGACTTAGCGGATGTCAATTACGACATCATCGCCTTCTTCAGTCCATCGGGCATCAACTCGCTTTTCGTCAATTTTCCCGACTTCAAACAAAATGCAACGCGTATTGCCGCTTTCGGCCCCACAACCGCCAAGGCAGTGCACGATGCGAATTTGATTTTGGACATTGAGGCCCCTCTGCCGAATGCACCGTCGATGACGGGCGCGCTAGAAGATTATATCAAGAAGGTTAACGGAAACAAATAGTACGCGAGTAGTATTTGCCAATTCCACACAGTAGGGAGTTGCTGATTGCCGTTTAATTTTACGGCAATAAAGTTTCGGAGAATCAGTTATTTAGGTGTCGGTCGTTATATTTACGACCGCCCTTTCTCGGAACTGAATCAGCTATATGAAAAAGACATTTACCCTACTGTTATTGGTTCTTCTCACTGGCAAAGTGCTGGCCCAGCAAGACGAACACTTTAGCCATTACATGTTTAATTCGTTTGTGCTCAATCCGGGGTATGCGGGTTTGGCAGGAGCAGGTGAATTTGTACTGGTGAGCAGGGCGCAGTGGCTAGGATACGGAGGCATTGGAGAAGGCGCGCCCAGCACAACTGCGGCTTCTTTCAACATGCCCATTCTGTCGCTTAATAGCGGAGCAGGTGCGCACTTTATCCACGACCGCCTAGGGGCTACCGTCATCAACCGTTTTTACGCCAGTTACGCCTACCACTTTGTAATCGGGAAAGGAAAACTCGGCTTCGGTGGCCGGGCAGGTGTCTACAACATGGGAGTGGATGGCACCCTTTACGTTCCACCTACTCCAGGGGAAGATCCTGCCATTCCTTCCGGGTCAGAATCGCAGTACCGTCCTGACTTCGATCTGGGTGCCTGGTACGCCACTGAAAAGTATTATGTAGGGGCTACGGTTGCCCACCTGATGCGTTCGCAATTCAACCTGAATACCGAACTGGCCGTCAACCCCCTCGAGCACCACGCTTACCTAACGGGTGGTTACGTATTCAAGCCTACTTATGCCTTAACAGTTACTCCTTCCGCCATTTTCAAGTACGAGTTTGCCAGAGGAGAGTACCAGTTTGAGGTGAGTACATTAGCGAATTACAATGAGAAGTTCTGGGGTGGCTTATCGTACCGCGAGGGCGATGCCATTACCGCGCTCGTAGGAATCAGTGCGCTGAAAGAGAACCAACTCCGTTTCAGCTACGCATTCGATTACACCATCACAGGGCAAGATGGGAAGAAACCCACGTCACACGAAGTGATGCTTTCTTACCGTTTACCACGTCCCGAAGCTGGCAGGAAACCTATTGTCCGTACACCACGTTTCCGCCACTAATTATCAAGGTTTTTCGGCGGCCAGCCACGCGCTTTTTGTTTGGCTGACTTTTGAAAACAAATATTACAATATGCAGATAATCTGCGCGTTCGAGAAGAATAAAGAAGGGCTTCCTCTAACTTTGTAACTCTCTAGGAATTAGTCTCATTACAGTAAAACAGTGAATCAAACGAAACAGGTATTATGAACAAGTGTGTGTCTGTTAAGGTGCTCTCCGCAACATTGCTGGTGGGTATGGCTACCCTCTCAGGCTGCGGCCTGCTGGGAGGCAAAAACCGGCTGGAAGGTGAGTTAACCGGCGTGCAGGACC
The DNA here is from genome assembly GCF_900100765.1 of Catalinimonas alkaloidigena. Classification (NCBI taxonomy): domain Bacteria; kingdom Pseudomonadati; phylum Bacteroidota; class Cytophagia; order Cytophagales; family Catalimonadaceae; genus Catalinimonas; species Catalinimonas alkaloidigena. The sequence continues at coordinate 38,661 of NZ_FNFO01000008.1, forward strand.
GGCCCACATGGTATCAGTCTGTGCCCTACGGGATGGTTGTATGCCCTGGTGGTACGTTCCATATGGGTCAGGCTGACGAAGATGTGCCCGTCTCCCTGATCAACATGAACAAGCAGGTGACCATCGGCTCTTTCTACATGGACGATACAGAGATCCGAAATAATGAGTACCGCCAGTTTGTTCAAGCATTGCTTGAGGATTCGGTAGATGTGTTGGGTGAAGAAAATATCATGCGCGATTACTATCCTGACACGACCGTCTGGATGCGCGACTTCACGCACCACATGGGTGACCCGATGCTGGAATATTATTATCAACACCCCGCCTTTGATGACTACCCTGTAGTTGGAGTAGATTGGAAAGCTGCCAAATACTTCTGCGAATGGCGTACGAATTATTTGAATACTACGCGGGCAGAAAAAGGCCTTCCCCCCATGCCTAAATTCCGTTTGCCTTCCGAGGCCGAGTGGGAATATGCAGCCCGGGGTGGACGTGACATGAACCCTTATCCTTGGGGTGGCCCTTACATCCGCAACATGAAAGGCTGTATGCTGGCCAACTTTAAGCCTGGCCGCGGTAACTACTACGACGATGGTTTCTCGTATACCGCTCCAGTCGGCTCTTACTTCTCAAACGACTACGGTCTGTACGACATGTCCGGAAACGTTTCAGAATGGTGCGAAGATGCTTTCAACGAAGCCGCTATGCCTCTGGTGTGGGATCTTAACCCCACTTACTTTGACGAAAGCGAGCCGCGTAAAGTAGTAAGAGGCGGTTCTTGGAAGGACATTGCTTATTATCTGCAAACAGGTTCACGCACGTTCGAGTACGAGGACTCTACCAAATCTTTCATCGGCTTCCGCTGTGTAGTGACCTACCTAGGTCGTTCAGCTGGCGACGAATTTTAATCAGCACATTTATCATCTATTTTCAATACCCGCAATACCTATTTGCAGTACAACCTGTGAATAGCATTTGCAACCACATCATCTATCATCACTAACTTAAAATTGACAGAGGAATGAGTACCAAAAAAGTTGTAAAACCGAAAGGCAAAGGCGCTCCTAAAGCTAGCTTCCGCGATGTATTTTATGAGAAATACGCTCCTATCGCGACCGGTCTTGGTGCCGCAGTTGTAATTGTCGGTGCACTCTTTAAAATTCAGCACTGGCCAGGGGGTAGCCCCATCCTGACGGCTGGTCTGGCAACAGAAGCCTGCTTGTTTGTCATGTTTGCCTTCGCCCCTCAGCACAAAGATCCCGATTGGACACGCGTTTATCCCCAACTGGGTGATGACTACGAAGGTGCTATCGGCGAAACTGAACAGCCTGGCAAAGGCCTGACTAAAAAGCTGGATACAATGCTTGCCGATGCACGTGTTGACGATCAGCTGATCCAGAGCTTAGGCAATAGCTTCCGCGGTCTGAGCGAGAACGTATCGAAGCTGTCGCACATTGGCGATGCTGCTGTCGCTACCAACGAGTACGCGCAGAATGCCAAAGTAGCCGCTAAGTCGCTGCAGGAAATGAACAAGTCGTACGGAGCAACAGTTGATGCAATGTCTTCAATGGCTACTGCTTCTGACGATGCGAAGAAGTATCACACACAAGTTCAAACCGTTACCAAAAACTTGGGAGCTCTGAACGCTGTGTATGAAATGGAGCTGCAGGATACCAACAATCACCTGAAGGCGCTGAACAAGTTCTACGGCAACATTTCAGCTGCCATGGAAAATGTAAACGAAGCCACGAAGGATACGCAGCAATTCAAAGCTGAGATGTCGAAACTGACGAACAATCTTTCATCGCTTAACAACGTGTACGGCAATATGCTGACCGCAATGAAAGGTTAATTGATTTCTTATAATCCTAAAAAAACACTTAGAAACAAATGGCAGGAGGAAAAGAAACACCACGTCAGAAGCTTATCAACCTGATGTATCTGGTGCTACTTGCGATGCTCGCCCTGCAAGTGAGTTCAGCAATTATTCAAAAGTTCGTCTTTCTGAATAAGAGCTTGGAAAATGCACTTGCTGAGACTGTTCAGCGCAACGAAACTCAGATCAGCGGTATTGAACAAGCAGTTACGCAACGTGATAACCAACCCAAGGAAGTAAAGATCCTGGAAACCGCGAAAGACCTTCGTTCACGCAGCAAAACGCTGATCGAAGAAATGGAAGGTATCAAAGCCGAACTCATCACGATGACAGGCGGCGAAGCGACCGAAGGCGTTGGCTACAACGGCGCGAAGAACGAAGATGAAGTTGCTCAACTCATGATTGGCCCCGGTGATACCAAGAAGGGAAAAGCGTATGAGTTGAAGAGCAAGCTGAACCAGTACACAGAGTTTCTGAATGGGTTGGTACAGCAGCATAACTTGAGAGGAATCCAGGCATTCTCGCCCCTAGCGTTGGATGCGAAAGAAGATCCGATCACGAAGAAAGATAAAGAACAGAAAAGCAAAGATTTTGCTCAACTGAACTTTGAATCTACACCGATGGTAGCTGCCCTGGCGGTATTGACCGACAAGCAAAGCAAAGTAGCTACGTACGAAGCCACGGTTTTGAATGCCCTGGCCGCAGAAGTAGGTGCTACGGACATCAAACTGGGTCAGCTGATTCCGATGGCGCGTGCAGAATCTCGCGTAGTGGCTGCTGGCACGAAATATCGCGCTGAGATGTTCATCTCAGGTGTTATGCGCGGTGCCAACCCGGTAATGCGCTATGAAGGTAAGCCTTTGGAAGTAGACAGCCGTGGTGTCGGTGTCATTGAGTTCACCGCTGCAGGTGGCAACTACGATGCCGATGACAAATTGGAAAAGACGTGGACGGCAGAAATCGTAGCGCCCGATCCGGTAACAGGTAAGGACTCGGTTTACAAACTCACAGAGAAGTACATTGTAGCTAAGCCGGTAATGCAGATCCAGTCGGCTTCTGTACAAGCCTTGTACCGCAACTGCGGCAACGACCTGAGCGTACAGGTTCCAGCACTGGGTGCCACTTACGATCCTTCTTTCAACGTAAAAGGTGGTTCGTCCATCAAAGGCGGCAAGAAAGGTGAAGTAGTAGTCATCCCGACCGAGAAGAGTGTAACCCTGACCGTCAGCAGCGGTGGTAGTGTGATCGGTAGCCAGGAATTTAACGTACGTCCTGTACCGAAGCCTGAAATCGTTCCTTACGTAGGGAACCGCCCTGCCAACGTCAAAATTGGTGAAAACGGTTGCCCTCGTTCTATCACGATGCAAGCGATTCCGGACGACGATTTCAAAGCTCAGCTGCCGAAAGAAGCACGCTACGGTGTAACTGCATACGAAGTAACGCTGGCACGTGGCAAGCGCGGCCTCGGTAAAGTTGACTCACGTGGCCCTCAAGTTGACCTGTCTTCATTGGCTGCCAAGGCTCAGCCTGGCGACCGCCTGGTAATCGAAGTGAAAGAAGTGAAGCGGAGAAACTTCCAGGACAAAGTAGAAGATATCAACATCGGCACGTCTAGCTCAATCATTAACATTCCGATTAACTAAAACATCGCATGAAAAATTGGTGGAAAATTGCCTTAGGTGCTGCATTGACGACAAGTCTATCCGTGACGAGTTACGGCCAAGATGCGTCTGACTATGGAGAAGATGGCTACAACCATAATTCGGTTCACCCGATTCACCAGTCGGATCAAATGTACCGGATGGGCATCTGGCGTCGGATAAATTTGAAAAACAAGGTGAATGCTCCCTTCTTTGCACAAGGCAACGAGATCACCAAAATTATCATCGATGCTGTAAAAGAAGGTCGGTTGGTGCCGTACCAGAACGACTCGCTAAAGAGTACAATGACGCGTGAAGAGTTCGTTCAGAAAATCACTATGGAAGACGAGGGGCTCGATGCCGATGCTGGCTTGAGCGATGACCTAGGCTTCGGCGATGGTGGTTTCTTCGAAGGAGATGCCGCAGCCCCTGCAGTGGCTGCCTCTAACGAGTACTTCCCCCAGGATCTGTACCTGATGGAATTGCGTGAGGATCTCATCTTTGACAAGACGCGCTCTCGGATGTACTACGACATCCTGGCCTTGTCAATGATTCTGCCGGCAGAAAAAACTGCCAAAGGCATCGATGAGCCAATCGCTACGTTCCGTTTTAAAGACTTGGTCGAAGTGTTCGAGCAAACGCCAAACGCCAAGTGGTACAACACGTACAACCGCGCGGAAGACAAGCAACTGGCAGATGCGTTCGAGTTGCGTCTGTTCCATTCTTATATCATTAAGATGTCGAACCCCCGCGATCAGCAGTTGACAGATATTTACAACTCTGATGCGCTAGCAGGTATGATTGCTTCCCAGCAGATGGAGCACAAAATCATCGAATGGGAAAACGACCTGTGGGACTATTGATTTGATTCGCTGTTTCGTTGTTAAAAGGAGAGCTACGTTTGGCTCTCCTTTTTCGTTGATAGGTAGTCAAAAACATAATCGGCTTTCTGCCGCCCTATCAAAGCTTCGAGCTTAGTCCGGTCTTTGGCTTCAATGTGGTTTAGGGATCGAAAGTTAGCGTAGATCTTATCGATCGTCTTTTTGCCAATCCCACGAATATTGGTCGCCTCTAGTTTAAGACCGGCCTTGTTTCGTTTTTTTCGGTGAAATTCGATCGCAAAGCGGTGAGCTTCATCACGGATTCGCTGAATAAGCAGCAGGGATTCCGACTTTTTATCAATGTGCAGCGGATACGGATCTTCCGGGAAATAGATCTCTTCCAAGCGCTTGGCAATACCGACGATGGCAATTTTTCCGTAGAGTCCCAACTCCTTCAGGGCGTCACAAGCGGCACTTAGCTGTCCCTTTCCTCCGTCAATGATGATCAATTGCGGTAAGGGCTCTTCTTCTTCCAGCAAACGGTGATACCGCCTGTGGACAATCTCGTGCATCGACGCGAAATCGTTGGCTCCAACAACGGTTTTGATATTAAAATGCCGGTATTCTTTTTTGGCGGCGTAACCGTGCTTGAAGCACACCATGGCCGCTACCGGATTGGTCCCCTGCATGTTTGAGTTGTCAAAGCATTCGATGTGATCAGGAATTTCCGTCAGTCGCAAATCGATTTGCAGCTTTTGCAACACCCGCTCGTTTCGTTTCGGAGGCGTGCTTTCCTGCTGGCGCATCTTATCGCGACGGAAATAGAGAACATTCTTTAACGACAACTCAATGAGCTTTTTCTTATCGCCTCGCTGTGGTACATGAAACGATACGCCCGGCATGTCCAGCTCCACCTCTACGTTGGTAAGAATTTCGCGCGTGGGTTCGACCTGCTGGTGATGCAACTCAAAAATGACCATTGCCAAAATATCGCTCTCCGTTTCGTCCAGCTTCTTCTTGGCTTCCAAATTATGTGACTGGATCACCATCCCGTTAGCGAGTTTTAGGTAATTGACGAACGCCCGGTCTTCGTGCACCGAGATGGTGTAGACATCCAGATCTCCCAGATCAGGATTAACTACCACCGACCGGCTTTGGTAGTTTTCGAGTAACTCAAGGCGCTCTTTCATCCGCTGTGCTTCTTCGAACTGCAACGCGCCGGCCAACTCTTGCATCCGATTTTTGAAATATTGCCGTGCCGGTCCCAGGTTTCCTTTGATGATGCTGACTGCCTGCTCTACCTGTTGGTCATAGTGCTCCTCCTCCTGCAATCCTTCGCACGGTCCTTTGCAGTTGCCGATGTGGTACTCCAGGCAAACCTTAAACTTTCCCACTTCGATGTTTTGCGGACTCAGATCATAACGGCAGGTACGGAAGGTATACAGCTTTTTGAGCAGCTCCAGCAGCGTATTCATGGTACGTATGCTGGCATAAGGCCCAAAAAACTTGGCGCAACTCTCTTTATCCAGATTACGAGTGGGATAGATGCGCGGAAAATGTTCGTCGGTCACGCAAATGAAAGGATACGTCTTGTCATCACGCAACAAGATGTTGTACTTCGGCTGATTCTCCTTGATCAGGTTGTTCTCTAGGAGCAGCGCATCGAACTCGGTAGAAACTACGGTGTAGTCGATGCGTTCAATCTGACTGACCAGCCGCCGCGTTTTGCGGTCGACGCCCTCCTGCTTGGTGAAGTAACTGCTGACGCGCTTGCGCAAATCCTTTGCCTTCCCGACATAGATCAACTTCTCGTCTTTGTTGTAATATTTGTACACACCAGGCTCGTGCGGAAGCGTGCGAATTTTTTCTTTCAGTCGTTTCAAACGATCCATAACTACAAACGTTCCCAGTTTCTTTTACGTAGAAGATTCTTTGTGGTAAAACTAAAATGATGAAAATAAAACTCCCGCTCTATGCTCAAGTTGTCCTGATTTTGATCGGAATTACGATTCTGGTCTCGTTTCTGGACGTCGCCAAATCACTACTGGCTCCCCTGGCATTCTCTCTTCTGTTTGCACTTCTACTGCTGCCGGTGTGCAGCCGCCTGGAACGGTGGCGTTTCCCGCGCTCGCTAGCAATCGTCATTAGCCTTCTGCTCGTAATTGCGGTCGTTGGCGGCATTATTTTCGTCTTCTCTAATCAAATTTTGCACTTCCGCAGCGAAATTCCGGAGCTGACCGAAAAATTTAATGAATACGTAGATAGCATTCAGAGCTACATTGAAACGCGTTTTGGCATTGAGTCGGAAGCTCAAAGTCAATACCTGAAAGACAGCGCGATGGAGGTTGCCAGTTCCAGTGGGCGCATCCTTTCCAGCACGGCGGGGGCTACCACCAATACCCTGGCTGCCGCGGCCCTTGTCCCGATCTTCTTTTTCTTTCTGCTGTATTACCGCGACTTTTTCAAAGAGTTTCTGTACCGTTTGTTCAGACCCGAGCACCACAGCACATTAGGCGAAGTGCTTAATCACATCAAAGAGCTGATTCAGAGTTACATCACGGGACTGCTGACGGTCATCTTTATCATCAGCATGCTGAATTCGGTTGGGTTGCTGGTCTTGGGTGTGCGCCATGCTTTCTTTTTCGGTTTTTTGGCGGGGGTGCTCAACATCATTCCGTATGTGGGGGTATTTATCGGGTCGCTGTTGCCCATTGCTTACGCGCTGGTCACGATGGAGTCTCCCTGGTATGCCGTAGGCGTAGCCGCCATTTTCTGGTTTGTACAGTTCGCCGAAGGCAACTTCATCACGCCTAACATTGTAGGCTCTAAGGTAAGTCTGAATCCGCTGACGTCGATTGTGGCGTTGCTGATTGGCGCCATGATCTGGGGACCGACCGGGATGATTCTCTCCATTCCGTTTACGGCCATGCTTAAGGTAATTCTCGACTACATTCCCGGGTACCGTCCGTTAGGCTTTGTGATGGGCGAGCCGGAAGTGGAACGAAAGCGCGCACCGAAAGATCAGGCTCCCGACCATACACCACCGCCCCCCGACGCCACGGAGGTGGTGGTCTACGAGAAAAAACAGAGTACAACTTAAGCGTTCGGCTTTTCGTGCACAGGCGTTTCTACCGACGGCAAGGTCGAGTTCTTCAGCTCGATCTTGCCGTCGTTTTTGCGTAGACGCATGTTCAGAATCTCTACGATCAACGCAAACGCCATGGCAAAATAGACGTAGCCCTTTTCCACATGGACGTCGAAAGCTTCTACGACCAGTAGGAAGCCGATCAGAATCAGAAACGAAAGCGCCAGCATTTTGATGGTAGGATTCCGGTGGACAAAATCGCTGACCGCCTTGGAAAAAAGCATCATGATGCCAATGGCGATGATCACCGCCGCAATCATGATCTCGACGTGCTCGGCCAGCCCTACCGCCGTCAGAATGGAGTCGAACGAAAAGACGATGTCGATCAACATGATCTGCACAATAACTGCGCCCATACTAATGACTTTGCGGTTGGATTGTACGCTTTCGTCCTGTCCTTCCAGCTTGCCGTGAATTTCCGAAACAGACTTGGCGATCAGAAACATCCCTCCCGCCAACAGGATCAGATCGCGCCCGCTGAAACCAATGCCGAACACGGTGAACAAATCCGCCTTCAGGCCAATAATCCAGGCGATACCGAGCAGCAACAAGATGCGGGTGCCCATGGCCGCAAACAGACCCAGCGTCCGGGCGCGGCCTTGCTGACTTTCGGGAAGCTTGCCCGCCAAAATGGAGATAAAGATGATATTATCGATGCCCAGGACAATTTCCAGGAGCGTAAGCGTCAACAGACTAACAAGCGCATCGGTAGTGAGAAGGTGTTGCATAAAAGGAGAATGTGTTTTTTCTCGTACGTAAAAATGCGCAAAGGGTGGACAAGCTTGTTCACCAAACGAAAACTTACAACCTTTGCCCCCCAAATACACAGCTGATAGTCGTATGCAACGGATCAAGATCAAAGAGTTACTGAACTCACCTCAGTATGTAGAACAGATGGTAACAGTGAAAGGCTGGGTACGCACCCGTCGGAGCAACAAAAATGTATCGTTTGTGGCTCTGAACGACGGCTCGGTGATTCACAACCTGCAACTGGTGGTCGATCCGGCGCACATTTCCGAGGCTATTCTGAAAGACATTACCACGGGGGCGTGCATCAGCGCGACCGGAACCCTGGTGCCCTCGCAGGGCAGCGGCCAGTCCGTAGAACTTCAGGTGCAAGCGCTGACCATACTGGGCAAAGCCGACGCGGACAAATACCCACTCCAGCCCAAACGCCACAGCCTGGAATTTCTGCGCGAAATCGCCCACCTCCGTCCCCGCACCAACACATTCAGTGCGGTGTTCCGGGTGCGGCATGCGTTGGCGTTTGCGGTGCACAAGTTCTTTAACGACCGAGGTTTCTTCTACATTCATACGCCCATCATCACGGCATCCGATGCGGAAGGTGCAGGAGAGATGTTCCGCGTATCGACCCTCGACCCCACCCGCCTGCCCAAGACGCCCGAAGGCGCTATCGATTATGCAGAAGATTTTTTTGGTCGTGAAACCAACCTGACGGTTTCCGGGCAGTTAGAGGGCGAGCTGTTCGCCATGGCCCTGTCAGAAATCTATACGTTCGGTCCCACCTTCCGCGCCGAAAACTCAAACACGGCCCGTCACCTAGCCGAGTTCTGGATGATCGAACCGGAAATGGCCTTCTATGACCTGACGGACAACATGAATCTGGCCGAAGACTTTCTGAAGTACCTGATCAACTATGCGCTCGAGCACTGCGCCGACGACCTGGACTTCCTGAACAAGCGCGCCCTGGAGGAAGACAAAAACAAGAAGAAAGAAGAACAGAGCGAACTTTCGTTGCTTGAACGGCTCCACTTTGTTGTAGACAACCCGTTCGAGCGGCTGACGTACACGCAAGCCATCGAGATTTTGCGCAATTCTAAGCCGAATAAGAAAGGAAAGTTTCAGTTCCCGATCGAAGGGTGGGGGACCGATCTGCAATCAGAACACGAACGCTATCTGGTCGAGAAGCATTTTAAAAAGCCCGTCATCCTGACCGATTATCCGAAAGAAATCAAGTCGTTTTATATGAAACAGAACGACGACGGCAAGACCGTAGGCGCCATGGACGTACTGTTTCCGGGTATCGGGGAAATCATCGGGGGCTCGCAACGGGAAGAAGACTACGACAAGCTGGTGCAACGCATGCGCGAAATGCACGTGCCGGAAGATACGCTCTGGTGGTACCTAGAAACCCGGAAATTCGGTACTACGCCTCACAGTGGCTTCGGCTTGGGCTTTGAGCGCCTTGTGCAGTTCGTGACCGGAATGGGCAACATCCGCGACGTAATTCCTTTCCCCCGAACTCCCAAAAACGCGGAGTTCTAAATAATTCGAATCGGCGGGTCAGGTCTTCCTACCCGCCGATTTGTCTTGTAGCAATCGCTGGTAAAGGCGTTCTTTGGCGCGGAATTGCAATAAGGCTACCCAGATGCCGCCCAACGACCAGAAGAAAAGGTAGAGCAGGTACTGTTTCAAGGCGAAGGCTTCCGGCCTAAAGTTGATGCTGAAGAAGTACGTCACGGAGCTGATGCAGATCCCCCAGAGCAGTACTCCGCGCAGCATGATGTAGCGAACCTTCGCTTGCCGTGTCTTGGCCCAGTCCTCCACAAAGCGGGTGCGGTGGCTTTCCTGAAAAGGCATCATGGCGTCACGATCCTGAACATGGTCAATCCTTCTGCCACTCTTTCCGCTTGAGGTCGCCTCGTTTGATGGATTGGATAAATCGAGCCCAGGCAAAGGGGTTGGTCAGTTGCAGCGTCGGCGCGAAGTTCCGGTTGTGCATCTGGTTGTAGCTCTGGTTCTGGTAGTTGGTGTAGTTCATGCTGGCGTCCATCTCGGACTCATAGAACATCCGGGCCAGCACCTTCTCATCCAGATTTCGCCGCATGCGCTCCAGATCCGTTTCGGGCAATTCAAGCGCCAGAAAAGCTTCCTTGAACAACTCTTCGGTCGGGTACGGAAACACCTCTACCACAGGCAGCATGGTCGTATCCGGACGAAGGTAGATGATGACCGAGACACTCTGCCGCTCGTCGTCTTCGGGCACAATGTAGTACTGCCGTTTGTACGCAACGGCGCTGATGATCACGCTATCGCCCGGCAACACGGGCATCGAAAAGTAACCAAACTGGTTGGTAGTGGTGCCGCGGCCCGCTTTGGGAATGTACAAATGAACCCCCGGCACGCCGAACGATTCGTCTCCGCTAACCACCAGCCCAGTAAACTGGACCGGGCGGGTTTCGCCCTGTGCCCATGCGTGCTGCCCGGCGCCCAGAAGAAGAATGGCAAAAAGGAAATGTAATGGTAAATTTTTCAAGATCGCCGCTCAGGTTTTAGATTGCACAGTCAGTAGAAGCCTCGGCCCCGTTCTGGTTTGAATATAACGTTTGTCTAGTGAAATTGATATCCCCGTCTCTGTAATATACCCGGCTCAGGTTGTTATAATTTATACAAAGATATTTAATATTGTTTTTTCTAATTTATGAGGCTCAAGCACATCAACATTTCTTTCGGGGTTCAGCTTTTCAAAGCGTTCAGCGACGAATCGCGCGTACGCATCATTCACCTTCTGTACCAGAACAAGGAAATGTGCATTTCGGACCTGGAGATGGTGCTTGAGTTCACCCAAACCAAGACATCACGGCACCTGATCTACCTGAAAAGCGCAGGGCTGGCCAGTTCGCGCAAAGTCGATCAATGGGTCTATTACTACCTGAAGGACGAAGTGCTCGACATGGTCAATCAATTGCTGAAGTATGTAGAAAAAGATCAGGTCCTACAGAAAGATCTGGAGATTTACCAGATTCTCTATTCAAATCGCGAATTGGCTGCCAACCGCCTGCACAACCGTCGCTGGCTATAACGTTAACTTTTTGCGGGTTTGCGTGTTGTTGAATTGAATCCGCTCGGTATGCTACGCTATCAACATCTTTTTTTCGATTTAGACCACACCCTCTGGGACTTCGACCGCAACTCGGCCGATACCCTCCGGGAGCTTTTCCACGAATTTCGGATCGCCGACTTGTGTACCGCCTCGTGCGAGGTGTTCATTGAACGGTACCGTATCGCCAACGAACTCATCTGGGAACAATACCGCCAGGACCTGATTACGAAAGAGGTGCTGCGCGACATCCGTTTCCAGAAAGTCCTGACCGAACTGGGCGTTGCCGAGAAAGACCATCCCCCTGCCATGGGAAGCGAATACCTGCGCCGCTGTCCGACAAAAACTTCGCTGCTGCCGTACACCCACGAGGTGTTGCAATACCTGCTGGGTCAGGGCTATGTCTTGCACATCCTGACCAACGGTTTTGAAGACACGCAACGCATCAAACTGGAAGGCGCTCAGCTGCGGGCGTATTTTACCCACGTGGTCACGTCCGAGTCGTGCGGCTTCAAAAAGCCACACGAATGCTATTTCCGCTACGCGCTCACCACAACGCAGGCGCATCCCGCTCATTGCCTAATGATTGGCGATAGCCTGGAAGCGGACATTCTGGGCGCACAGCGCATGAACCTGGATACGGTCTACGTAAATTTTGCCCAATCGCCACACGATGCCGCTCCTACATACGAAGTGGCCTGCCTGTCTGAATTGATGCAGATTCTTTAGCCCTTCGCCTACTCACTTGCTGTCGGCTTGCGCTGCAAGCAGAACCATGGCTCTGGTACACGTGCACCATAAAAAAAGGCAACCCGTCAGATTGCCTTTTCAAGTTTTTGTGTGGTTCGGTTAACGACCGGTGCCCTGGGGCTGAGCAGGCGCCGACGAGGGTGTGCTGTACAATTGCATCGGATTACTGGACGAAGAACGCTTACGCTTGTACATCTGGAAACGCGATGGTCCGAGTTGCGGCGGATAGAAGTTGTTGCTCCGATCCGTATCGGCAGTTTCCAAATAGGGATCGAGCGTAAAGGAGGTCACCGCCTTTTTGGTGTAGATGATCTTACTGACTTCGTGGTTGTTGTAACGCCAGATCTCGGCCGGAATGCGCAGAACCTCTTCAGTCCCGTCTTCAAATTCCATCTTGACAATCAGCGGCATTACCAATCCACCGAGGTTTTCGAAATCGAGTTGATAGAAGTTCAGACCCGCCGCCAGCATCTCCTTCTCTTCGTTGCTGAGGCTGTTGTAATAACGCTGATACTGTTCCTTATCCAGATCAGTAATAGCCAGTGCATCGTACTGATTGTAGAAATCTTTCAGTTCAGGCTTCTCCTCCACCAATGTTTTCAGCTCGGCGTTGCGCTGCTGCGTCAGGGTGCGCGGCTCTTTTTCCTGCATGGTGCGCGCCAGAGGCTTTTCCACCGCAGGATCTTGCGTATTCAGTTGGAGCCACTTCACGCCGGTCAGTGCGATGTCGACGTGGTCGGTGGTGTAGAACCATCCGCGCCAGAACCAATCCAGATCCGTTCCGGAAGCGTCTTCCATCGTCCGGAAGAAATCGGCAGGTTTTGGGTGCTTAAAAGCCCACCGCTGTGCATACGTTTTAAACGCGTAGTCGAATAGCTCACGACCGAGCACCGTTTCACGCAACACGTTCAAGGCGGTAGCTGGTTTGGCATAGGCGTTATTACCGAACTGTAGAATAGACTCCGAGTTGGTCATAATCGGCACCTGCACATCCTTGCTGGAACCCATGTAGGCCGTAATGTTCTGCGCCTCGCCCCGCCGCGACGGGTAGTTCTTCTCCCATTCCTGTTCCGTCAGAAACTGTACGAACGTGTTGAACCCTTCGTCCATCCACGTCCATTGCCGCTCGTCAGAGTTGATGATCATCGGGAAGAAGTTGTGCCCCACTTCGTGGATGATCACGGAGATCATGCCGTATTTTGTGCGCTCAGAGTAAGTACCGTCCGGTTCAGGACGTCCGCCATTGAAGCAAATCATCGGATACTCCATGCCGTAGACAGGTCCGTGCACCGAAATGGCGACCGGATAAGGATAGTCAATGGTGTGCTTGGAGTAAACGCGCAGGGTGTGTGCCACCACTTCGGTCGAATACTGGCCCCAGAGCGGGTTTCCTTCCTTCGGATAATACGACATCGCCCAGGTTTTCTTACCACCGATGTTCACCTGCATGGCGTCCCAGATGAACTTACGCGATGACGCCCACGCAAAGTCGCGTACGTCGCTGGCCTGGAAAACCCAGGTTTTGGTGTTGTTGGCACGACTCTTTTCGTTAGCTGTGGCTTCTTCCTGCGTCACGATCACCACCGGATTTTTAGCGCCTTTGGCTTTTTCCAGACGTTGGCGCTGGGTAGAAGTCAGCACTTGCGATGCATTTTGAAGCTCGCCGGTGGCCGCTACCACGTGGTCGGCCGGAGCGGTGATGCTGACTTTGTAGTTGCCGAACGGCAGGGTAAACTCCCCGTTGCCCAGAAACTGCTTGTGCTGCCAGCCGTTAACGTCGTCGTAAACCGCCATGCGTGGATAGAACTGCGCGATTTCGTAGATGCGGTTGTCGTCTTCAGGAAAATACTCATAGCCCGAGCGTCCGCCCAGCTTCGGCTGATCCTGCACGTTGTACGACCACTCGATCTGGAAGCTGTAGCTGCCACCCGGCTTCAGCGTCCGGGGCAGGTCAACGCGCATCATGGTGCGGTTGATGGTGTAAGGCAAAGTGGCACCGCTTTTTTCGCGCACGGCGCTGATCTTAAAGCCCCCGTCAAACACGTCTCGCTCTACGAACGACAGATCGCGGAACTCTACTACGTCGTCGAGTGTGCCGGTCTCCGTCTTGTACGTATCGGAATCTTTCGCCCGTACGTTCTGATCAAGCTGCACCCACAGGTAGTCGAGGGGGTCGGGTGAGTGGTTCGTGTAGGTAATGGTTTCCCGCCCGGTAATTCGCTGATTTTCATCATCGAGCGTTACCGCCATGTCGTAATCGGCGCGCTGCTGCCAGTAGGCATGTCCGGGTGCGCCGGAAGCCGTGCGGTACACATTGGGGGTAGGTAGCTCCTGCTGAAGTTGTTTAAAGGCCGATTCGTCGGTTCGAGCTTCATCGCCTTTAGATTTCGACTGGGCGAACAGCAGCCCAGGCAGGAAAAAGAATGCTACAGCAATTTTTTTCATAGAAAGGTAAGAACGCTTAAGTATCAAAGTTACGCGAGGCGTGCCAAGTCCACAAGTGATCGCCAGCCTTTGCATCATAGCCCGCGTTTCGTTTCGCTCCCCCATTGCCGCCTGAGGTTGGATGGCAACAACTTACAAAGGGCGTAAAACAAAAAATCCCGCGCCAAAGCCCGGGATTTGTGTGTAGATAGGATGATGGCGTGATTACTCGAACGGCAACAGCTTTCCTTTGTACGTGCCTGTTACTTGTTTGCTGTTGTCCAGGGTCAGGTCAAACGTGATTTCGTACGTCGAACCGGTTCCGGCTATTTCTACGGTCCCTCCCACAATGCCGTACTCGTCGCCTGTTTCGTCCACTGTGTTGTAATGGATGGAGACAGAACCGTCTACCATCGAAAATGCTTTGCGCTCTTCTGCGAAAGTATAGGTACCCGCCACCAATCCCTCGGCTGAGGAAGTATTCAAATCCAGATACACGCCATCCAGGGTGCTCGACGTAGAGTCACTACTTTCTGCCATCAGAAATATGTCCATATCGTACGAGCCATCACCGTTGGCTCCATACGATTCGTAATAGCCTACGTTTAGTTCATACGTTTTTCCATCGTACTTGAAATTGGAGGCCGGTGCCGGATCTTTTCTGTCGCCACAAGCGACTGCAAACAACACAGACAGGGCGATCCAGCAAGAGGTACGAATTGACTTCATGATACAATGATTTGGTGAAAAGACAAGTTGATACCGCAACAAGGATAAGAATAAAGGCAAACATCCCCCAATAGTCCAAAATCTGCACAGGCAAGTTTCTGCGCGTCCCCGCCGTATTTTTCTGATTGGCTCCGGGTTTCTTTCAAATCTCAGTCCGTTTGCTTGAACACAACCCTCAGTTTATCAGAGTCTTATCTTGTTCAGCTAGGGTTTTCTCAAGATTCTTACGTCGGTAAGGGTCTGAGTACCAACCCTGTCCTTTGGCATCAAGGCACATAAAAAAAGCCTCGTGCAAAAACACACGAGGCTTCAATGCCGAAAGGCTATGTAGCTTAATCGTTGTCATACATAAGTGACTGTTGCGTAGCCGGTGTTTGAGGTTTTTCAGGTTGGCGCTTCGCTTTCCGCTTCGACTTCACGATCACCTGCTCCCCTGCCGGAAGTTCGTAATCGAGTGCCAACTGCGCGTTCGGATCTTGTTCATGGTGAAAAACAACGACTTCGCGCGTTTCCTCTTTGTTTTTAATCTTGAACGTGTACTCGCCCGAGGGCAACTGGCTCAGGTTGTAGCGCCGCACAAACGTCCGCTGGCTGTGGATGCGGTCGGTGTAGAGGTGCCCTCCCTCTTCGTTGTACACACTTACTTTCACTTTAGCTTTATCGCCATCGCTAATCGGATAGTAAAGCCGGTACACCGAAGCGTCGTCTACGCTCAGGGCAATTACAATATCGTCCTGGTGTTGCGCGGGCAGTGCGTCCTGGGCACGAACTCCCGCTACGGTCAGGAGCCCCGTTACTAGCAAAGTTGTTAATGTTTTCATCGAAAGAAGAAGGTTAGCACAGAAAAATGACCACACAAAAATACAATTATATATAGACAAAATCTGATTAATATATTACACCGCATAAGAATAGTCTTATTTACATTGTAATACAGGAAGATCCGGGAAATCACCGTTTTAGGTCAGCACGTTGGTCCGAAGGGCAGTGTGTTTTTTGAAGAAGGAGGACAGGAGGAATAAACTTTTTCGTCGAAACGACTTCCTTTATCACCTACGCCAAAAGGAGGGGCAGTTCACACCCGGTGGCGGGGCGTATGCGTAGCGAAATTTCCCGTGTATTCTTACCGTTCACGATTCTAAATAATCTCCCGATAAGTATATTTGGCTGACGGTTCAATTCTCTTTTCGCCACGTTGATCGAATCGGCCAACCCTGGCGTATCCCAATTGGGCTCAGTGCGTTAGAGAAGAAAGATTCGACAGTTTCCTTAGCCGATGTAGCCCCTATGTTTCGGATTTTTGCCTTTGTTGGTGTGGCCCTAGGAACGTTCCAGGCACTTGCACAAGACCAGATCACGACCATTGACGGAAAGACGTATAATGTGGTGTTAGAATGGTTTGACGAAAATACCTTCTCGATCAAGACGTTTAGCAGCCGCCAGCCCCGCCAAATTCCCACCGATCTGATCGCATCGTTCCACAGCGATAACGTGGAGGTCCTAACCAAAGGCTTTGAGCGTGCTCCTTACTTGCGCGACGTGCACGTCAAGAAAGAAAAAGACAAGGCTTTTTCGGGCGATATCGCCATCCTGACCAATGGCGACTACTTTGTGGGGCGTACCAAGGAATACTGCGAACTGATAACGTTCACCCAATTCGACTCGGTCGAAGTAAGCAAAGACAGCATGGCCGTGGTGTCGCGTTTCCGCATTGCGATGGATACAGGACTTGGGGTCGATACGACCAAATCCATCATTGACCGTGCGGGCCGTGAGCGTCACTTCCGGAGTGTGGTAGAGGCCCTCAATTTTATGAATACCATGGGATGGGAATTCATGGACCTGTACCCGGAAGACTCCACCCGCATGCACTACCTCCTGAAACGCGAGCTTAGCAAAGACCCGCCCGCCCGACTCCCCCGCTGAGTGACTCAGTCCATTTATTCGACGTTTCTTCTCCCGAACAGGCCCTTTCAGGCAGAATTTTATACCACTCGCTTGCTTACTAAACACCGTTTATTAACTTTGTATCGTTAACATAACCACTACATGGGTATTGTCGAGCGGAAAGAGCGGGAGAAATTAGAAATGCGGGAACGCATTCTGGAAACGGCTACCCACATTTTCATCGAAGAGGGCTACGAAAAGGCGTCGATTCGGAAAATCGCGGATCGCATTGAATACAGTCCTGCCACCATTTACCTGTATTTTAAGGACAAAAACGAGTTGTTCTATGCTATTCAGGAACAGGCATTTACCTTCTTCCTGGAGCACCTCAACCAGTCCGATTCCATAGAAAATCCGTTCGACCGGCTGTTTCGGATGGGCGAGTTGTACGTGGAGTTTGCACGCAAGCACCCGGAGTATTATGACCTGATGTTCATCATGCGTGCCCCGATGAAGCATCTGAAAGAAGACAACCAGGATGAATGGGACCAAGGTTTTGCCTGCTTAGACTGCCTCCGCCATGTAGTCAATGCGTGCATGGCGCAGGGACTACTTAAACCTATGCCTACCGAGGTAGCAACGCTCTCCATCTGGTCATTTATGCACGGCTTGGTATCGCTGGCCATCCGGGAGCGGTGCTCTATGTATCCGGAAGAGGTATTTCCGACTTTGATGCAGGAGTCCATCAAACAATTTTTGAACAACATGCGGGCCTGAGCAAAAAATTTTGTCCTCTTACTAAACAGTGTTCACTTTATAAAAAACGGTTACCACGTTAACAGCCATTAACGTGCTTCAGATCCCGTGTCGGTCATCGTTCTTTAGCTCTGCAACGGCAGCCTTCGGTTGCTTACTCCCCCACGCCTCTACATCACGATTTATTCCTTCTAAATGCAAAACTCATGCAGTACATCCGCCTCCTTTCCTTCCTATTCCTGTGGTTCGCGGCGACTTCCGGACACGCCCAATCCGTTCTGGAAGCTTACCTCGCCGAAGGTTTACAAAACAACCGTGCGCTGCAACGCCAGGAGTTCGACTACCAAAACACACTCGCTGCTTTACGCGAAGCGCGCGGGCTGTTCTTCCCCACCCTCTCGTTCAATGCGTCGTATACGGTGGCACAGGGCGGCCGCACCATTGCCCTGCCCGTAGGCGATTTGCTGAATCCGGTCTACGGCACCTTGAATCAATTGACGGATTCCCAACGCTTTCCGCAGATTCAGAACCAGGAGGTGCAGTTCCTCCCGAACGACTTCCACGAAACCAAACTACGGGTCGTGCAGCCCATTCTGAACAGCGACATCTGGTACAACTACCAGGCAAAAGAAGCGATGGCCGTAAGCCAACAGGCGCAGAAACAGGCCTACGAACGGCAACTGCGGAAAGAGATCAAAACGGCCTATTTTCGTTACCTGCAAAGCGAACAGGTGCTGCGCATTTATGACGACACGGAAGTGTTACTGCAGGAGCTGCTGCGGGTAAACGAGCGGTTGGTGGCCAACCAACAAGCGACCCGCGAAGTGGTGTACGATGCGGAATACGAGCTAACCAACCTGCACAGCGAACAGGCTTCCGCCACTCAACAACAACAGACCGCCCAGGCGTATTTCAATTTTCTGCTGAACCGTCCCCTCACCGATGCGATTCGGGAAGACACGTCGATTACCGCCGAGACAACCTTTATCGCCCTGGAGTCGCAGAAGCAACAAGCCTTGCAACAACGGGAGGAAATTCACCAGCTTCAGGCGGCGCAACAGGCCAATGAAGCTCTGGTCAAAATGAGTAAAAACCTGGTCCTGCCGAAAGTGAACGCCGTGCTGGATGCGGGCTACCAGGGTTTTGGGTATACGTTCGACCACACGCAGGACTTCTGGCTCGCCAATTTTTCGCTGCAATGGGATTTGTTCAAAGGGCGTCAGAACGCCGCTAAACTGCAACAAGCCCGCATCGATCAGCAGAAGTTACAGAACCAGGCAGAAGAACTACAGCAGCAGCTTCAGTTGCAGGTTACGCAGGCCTACTACCAGCTCGAAGCTGCGCAACGGAAGCTTCAGGCCACCGCTTCGGGCCAGCGCAGCGCCGAAGAAAATTTCCGGATGGTGCGGCGCAAGTACGTCGAGCAGCAGGTGCCGACGGTGCAACTGACCGACGCCCGCACCAAGCTCACGCAGGCCCGCATCTCCCACGCCATTGCCCGCTACGACGTCCTGATTCGCCAGGCAGAACTCGACTACGCCGCCGGAAATTAACCGCTCTCCTGTCCCACCCGATTGATTGCTTTCAACATCATTCCACTGAAACTCATTTGTTTATGAAACCTGTTTCTCTACTTCTCGCCCTGGGAATCGTTATGGGTGTGGCCGCTTGCCAGTCGGCCGCGCAGGATTCCCCCAAACAAGCATCCGAAACTGCAGTGCCTGTACGAATCGCCCCGGTGCGCCAGGTGGCCCTGCAGGAGCCCATCCACTGCAGCGGTGTGCTGACAGCCGGAACCGAACTCACACTTTCCTTCAAAACCGGAGGTCTGATCGAACGGATCTACGTCGAGGAAGGCGCTCACGTCCGTCGCGGTCAACTGCTGGCCAAACTGAATCTGGCGGAAATCGACGCTCAGGTGATGCAGGCCCAACAGGCGCTGGAAAAAGCGCAGCGGGATCGGCAACGGGCCGAAAACCTGTACCAAGACTCGGTCGCGACGCTGGAACAAGTCCAAAACGCCCGCACCGCCGAAGCTGTCGCCGAAGCCAACCAGCGCATTGCCCTGTTCAACCAGCAGCACTCGACCATCTACGCCCCGCAAAGCGGCCGCATCCTGAAGAAATTTGTGGAAGCCAACGAGATGATCGGACCCGCCCAGGCGGTGTTCAAGATCGCCTCGGAAGAAACCGCCTGGGTCGTCAACGTCGGCCTGGCCGACCGCGAAGTGGTGCAAGTACACGCCGGCGATTCTGCCTTCCTCCAGTTTGATGCTTACCCGGCCGATACGTTTACGGCCGTGGTGACACAGATCGCTGAAGCCCCCACCCCCGCCAGCGGCACCTACGAGGTGGAACTCCAGCTACCGCCCGCGGCGCGTTTGCTGAAATCCGGGTTTGTGGCCCGGGGTCGCATTCTGTCCCGCCCCACCGCGCCGCAAACCGTCGTGCCGGTCGAAGCCCTCGTGGAAGCCGATGCCGATCAGGGCTTTGTCTACCAACTTCCCGACGGTGAACAGCGCGTTCAGCGCACACCTGTCACCATCACGGCTCTGTACGAAGAGGCCGATGCCGTCGCGGTGCAAGGCCTGCCAACCTCTGCTCAGGTAGTGGTCGAAGGCGCGCCCTACCTCACCGATCAAGCTCCTGTTCACGTAGTTCGCTAACCGACCTCCGCCATGAAAATTTCTGAATTTTCCGTACGTAATTACCAGTTCACGATCATCATTTTCGTGATGCTGATGGCGCTGGGCATCAGTTCCTTACTGACCATGCCGCGCGGCGAAGACCCGACGTTCAAGTCGCCGACTTTCCCCATCATCGTCCTGTATCCGGGCACGGCTCCCAACGACATGGAAGAGTTGGTGGTCGATCCGATCGAAGAGGCGATTACCGAACTCGACAACGTCAAAACGATCGAGTCGACCATCGATGACGGCCTGGCCGTGATCCGTGTGGAATTTGTCTACTCGGAAGATCCTGACGAGAAATACGACGAGGTGCTGCGGGAGATGAACAACCTGCGCGGCACCGGCACACTGCCCGCTGATCTGCTGAGCCTGGAAGTGCTGGAATTCACGCCCGACGACGTTAATATTTTGCAGGCCGCCCTGGTGTCGGAAACGGCGTCGTACTGGCAGTTGCAGCAGCAGGCCGAAGACTTGCAGGACCAGTTGGAAAAAGTGCGCTCGCTGAACAACGTGGAAACGTGGGCCTACCCCGACCGGCAGATTCGCATTGCGCTCGACCTGGAGAAGATGGCGCAGCAACGACTTCCGCTAAATCAGGTCTTGGGCGCGGTGCAAGCCAGCAACGTAAACATTCCGGGCGGTAGCGTCGACATGGGCACGAAGAAGTACAACATCAAAACCACGCAAGCCTACGAATCGCTCGACGAAATTCGCCGGACGGTCGTGGCTTCGTCCGGGCAGCAGGTACTTTACCTGAAAGACATCGCCACGGTCGACTTCGACTACGAAGACGAAACGTACCGCGGGCGCCTGAACGGCCAGCGGGCGGTGTTTGTGACGGCCAGTCAGAAGCCGGGCTACAACATTTTCGACACGCGCGACCAATACGAAACCGTCTTGGGTTCGTTCAAGGCCCAACTGCCGCCGAACATCCAGTTCGAAAAAAGCTTCGACCAGGCCGATAGCGTGGGGCGTCGCCTGAGCGGCTTCTCCCGCGACTTTATGATTGCCATCGGGTTGGTTCTGCTGACGCTACTGCCGCTGGGGTTGCGTGCCTCGTTCGTGGTGATGATCGCCATTCCGCTGTGCCTCGCCATCGGGCTGTCGCTGCTGGACTTTATGGGCTATAGCATCAACCAGTTGAGCATCGTTGGGTTGGTGGTCGCGCTGGGGCTGCTGGTGGACGACTCCATCGTGGTGGTGGAAAACATCGCCCGTTTCCTGCGCGAAGGCTATAGTCGGTCACAGGCCGCCATCAAAGGCACGCAGCAGATCGGGCTGGCCGTCGTGGGCTGTACGGCGGTGCTGATTCTGGCGTTCCTGCCGCTCGCGTTTCTGCCGGAAGGCGCAGGTGATTTCATCCGGTCGCTTCCCGTCGCGGTGATCGCTACTGTGGTGGCCTCCCTGTTCGTGGCGCTCACCATCGTGCCGTTCCTCGCCAGCCGTTTTCTGAAAGAAGGGGAAGGCCCGGAAGGCAACCGAGTGCTCCGCGGGTTGCACCGGGTTATCGACCGGACTTACGGACCGATTTTGCACCGCGCACTGGCGCGTCCTTTCATGACCCTCAGCATTGCACTTGCCTTGTTTGTAGGGAGCCTCGCGCTGATCCCTCTGGTCGGTACTAGCGTGTTCCCGACCTCGGACAAGCCTATGTTTCTGATTACGGCAGAACTGCCGCTGGGCAGCAACCTGGACGCGACTGATAGTGTGGCCCGTTTCATCGAGCGCGGCCTGCAAGACGAACCGCTCATTCGCAATTATGCGACCAATGTGGGCAAGGGCAATCCGCGTATTTACTACAACGTAGTGCAACGAAACGAAGCGACGAACTACAGCGAGGTGTTCGTTCAATTGGACGCCGGTTTACATGTCCCCGAAATCAAAGCGGTGGTGGATCGGCTGCGCGAAAGATACACGAACTACCCCGGTGCCAAGATTGAAGTAAAGCAGTTTGAGCAAGGTCCGCCCGTCGAAGCCCCCGTGGCCATCCGCGTTTTCGGCGACAACCTAGACAGCCTCCGCGCGCTGTCGTTCCGGGTCGAAAGACTGCTCAAAGAGACGCCAGGAACGATTTATACGAACAATCCGCTGACCACACTGAGCACCGACGTACAGGTGCGGGTCAACAAGGAAAAGGCCGGGTTGCTGGGCATTCCGGTAGCGGACATCAACCGAACGGTGCGGCTGGGCATTGCGGGCATTCCCGTCGGCACGGTGCAGGAAACCGAAGGCGACGAGTTCACGATGGTGGCGACGCTGCCGCGTACGGGACGTCCACGGTTGGACGCCCTTGAACACCTCTACGTCAGCGCGCCGACAGGGGCACTCGTACCGCTGAAGCAACTGGCGACCTGGGAACTGACCACCTCGCCGACCATGATCAAACATTACGATCAGGAACGGTTTGTGACCCTAACCAGCCACGTGCAGAGCGGCTACCTGACCAGCGACGTCACGGCGGATGTCATCAGTAAACTGGACCAAATGCCCTTCCCGGAGGGCTACCGGTATCAGGCCGCGGGTGAAGTAGAAACGAGCCAGGATTCGTTCGGGGGGCTGGGGCCGATTGTCATCATCACGATTTTCAGCATCATCGCCATTCTGGTGCTGGAATTCAAGACGTTCAAAAGCACGCTTATCGTCCTCTCCGTCATTCCGTTGGGCGTGATCGGGGCCATCCTGGCATTGCTGTTCACGGGTTACACGTTCTCGTTCACGGCGGTGATCGGACTGATTGCCTTAGTGGGGATCGAGATCAAAAACTCGATTCTGCTGGTGGATTTTACGAACCAATTGCGGGTGGAAGGGATGGAACTGAACCGCGCCATCGAACAGGCCGGTGAGGTACGCTTTGTACCAATTTTGCTGACCACCCTAACCGCCATCGGCGGCCTGATTCCGCTGGCATTGGAAGCTTCCCCGCTCTATTCGCCGCTGGCGTGGGTCATCATCGGTGGTTTGTTGAGTTCGCTGCTGTTGACGCGGGTGGTCACGCCGGTACTGTACAAACTGCTGCCTCCGCAGGTGGCAGTACAGGAAGCCTCCACGGTATCATAAATTTTATTCAGTTTTCCATGTCAGGCCGCTTTCTTCGGGAGGCGGCCTTTTTCATTCGTAGCGACGCGTTCAGAAGAAAGTGAATAGATGTTTATGCGTATCCGTAGCGACGGGTTTAAACCCGTCGCTACGGATACACGACTTCATAACATGATCGAGCTTACCAGGTAGAATCAGAGTCAGGAAACAGATCTTCGCTTGGTTATCCTTCCAAGTGATATAACCTCTTTTCTCTTCAAAAAGTCTAGAAAAGGTAAAAAAGGGCGGGGAGGTAGAACACGGCGTCGCCCCATTTGCGATACCGCTCGTTCGGCAGAAACACGCGGGGAAAAAGTAAAACGCTGCCCATTAGCGCCAGCATGGCCCCTTCGATTCCCGCGGCCTCCAGCAGCAACCTCTCGCCTTCGCCCGCGACCAGTAACAGCAGCAGCGAGGCGACTCCCGACAGAGCCAGCCCCAACCGGCGGAGGCGTTCACGCCCCCAGCTGCGCGCCAGAGAGGGTTGACCGAGCCGTTCGTCGGCGTGGAACTCGTACCAGGAAAACGTCAGCAGGTTCAGCAAGGCGATCAAACAAAACACCAGCAGAAGCGGGTAGACCAATCCGGGAATCGTTTCGGCTTGCACCAGGGCCGGGCCCCACACGCCCGCCGTGTACAGAATCGCCACAAAGTATTCTTTATGAAACCAGGGAATGGGGTTGCGCCCCCCCCGCCGGGCCAGCAGCAGATACGCCGCCACGTAGCCCGTCATTCCCAACCCGAACCAGAGTACTTCCTGAGGAATGAAAAAGGCCAGCGCCAAGCCGGCCACCACGGCTCCCCCACAAAACACCCACCACGTCAGTTGATAGCGCCAGAAAAAATCGTGACGGGCCGTGGGCGGCGCCTTGTCCAGCGCGCTGACGTCCGAGAGCCGATCCACCGCGTAAATCACAAACACAGCCAGCGCCAGGGCAACGTACTCCGGCCAACGCCCGGTGACACTCACCAACCGATGCACCATGTAACTACTGACCACTGCGCCCAGCACCACGTCGAGGCTCAGCCAGCGCAACAGATCGCCTATGTACCGCAATGTGTCTCGCATCGGCCTCCAACTAGCATGAGAAATAACCAGGTGAACTACTTCGCTTCGTAGACGAGTTCGCCGTTCAGGTACGTGCGCACGACACGCACGTTGCGCAACTCCGTGGCGGGAGCTTCCATCAGATCCTGTTCAAGAATTACGAAATCGGCCACTTTTCCGGCTTTCAGACTGCCCTTTTGTTCCTCTTCAAAATTGCTGTACGCCGCCCAGCGCGTCATGCCCAGCAGCGCCTCCTGGCGACTGATCGCGTTTTCGGGCTGAAATCCCCCCTCCGGCCAGTCTTTGCCGTCCTGCCGAAAAACCGCCGCGTGAAATCCGTACAGAGGATTGATGTCTTCGACCGGAAAATCGCTACCCAGCGCCAGCATGCCGTACGCCTCCAGCATGTCGCGGTAGGCATAGGCGGTTTGCACGCGCTCGGTACCCAGGCGCTCTTCGGCCCAATACATATCGGAGGTAGCGTGGGTCGGCTGTACCGACGGGATGATGTCGTACTCACCGAACAGGGGCACGTCGTTGTCGGCAACTACCTGCGCGTGTTCAATCCGCCAGCGACGGTCGTTCGCGCCGCCCAGCGTCTGCGCATAAAGCTGTAAAATCAGGCGATTGGCCGAATCGCCGATGCAGTGCGTGTTCATCTGAAAACCGGCGGCATAAATCGAATCGGCCAGCGTTTCGAACACCTCGGGCGCGCTCAGCAGAAACCCCCGGTGGCCCGGTCGGTCATGGTACGGATTCATCAGAATGGCCCCGCGCGACCCCAGCGCTCCGTCAGCATACACCTTGAAGGCCCGCGCGGTCAGGCGCTCGGTCTGGTACGGTCCGTTTTCGAAGTAATACGCGCGGGTCGCTTCGTCGGGCGTCAGCATCGCATACACCCGCATTTTCAATGCTCCTGCCCGGTGCAGCGAGTCGATCAGCGTGACTTCGTGTTTCGTCAGTCCGGCGTCGTCGACGGTCGTCAGGCCCACGGCAAAGCAGTTTTGCTGCGCCTCCAGCAGCGCCTGCGTCAACATTTCGCGCGAAGGCGGCGGCACCACGTCTTCCACCAGCGTCACGGCGTTGTCGATCAGCACGCCCGTCAGGCGGCCGTTTTCCAGTTCGACCGAGCCCCCTTCCACCTTCGTTTCGGCGGTGATGCCGGCCAATTCCAGTGCCCTGCCGTTTGCCAGGGCGGCGTGCCCGTCGATGCGGGTCAGCAGCAGCGGCGTATCGGGAAAAAGTTGGTCGAGGGTGTCGCGCGTCGGGTATTCCTGGGTTGGCCAGTCATTCTGGTCCCAGCCCCGCCCCAGAATCCACGCGGCGTCAGGATAACGCTGCCGCCCCTCCATCACATTGGCAATCACTTCATTAAACGATTCCGTACCGGTCAGGTCGACGTTGCGTAGCGAGAGGCCATACCGCAGAAAATGGCAGTGGGCGTCGATAAAACCGGGATAAAGGGCCTTTCCGCCGGCGTCGTAGGTCTGGGCGGCTTCGTAGGCGTCCATAATGTCGGCGTCGGTACCGACCGCTACCAGTTGGCCGCCCTGCACGGCAAGGGCCTCTGCCACCGAAAACGAGTCGTCGGCGGTATAGACGCGGGCATGATGCACAATCAGATCGACCGAAGTACGCGACTGGCAGGCCGCCAACAGCACCAAGGCGAAAGGCAGGAGTAAGAATCGGGTCATAAGCGGAGAGGGAAAGTGTAAAGGATAAAAAAAGCCGCGACGTTTGCTAACGTCACGGCCTCATCATCTATCTAACACTAACTAAATTAATCTACTTCGATTACCAGGTATTTGGAGACGCTCCAGAACGCTTCAGGATCGTTGATCTTCAGGTAAGCGTTGTCTTCCACTTCCTCAAAGTTATAAGATCCTTCCGGATGTGCACTCACCAAATTGTGACGTTTCGTATCGCCCAACGAAATTTGGTTCAAATACCGGGTGTTGACTTGCGTGAATTTTCCCGGATCGACGTGGTCGGCCATCTTCAGCGTGCGGCCGATGCCGAGTACACCACCCTCCTTTTTCACGATATCGTCGTCGGCCAGTTCGCGGCGGCTGCCCACCCGGAAATAAGCGGTCGTCATGGCGGCATCCTGTTCGTCGATCTGGCGCTGGCGGGTAGCCAGCTCTTCTTCCCGACGGCGAATGTTGGTGCGGAGCGTATCGACTTCGCCCTGCAGCATGGCCATGTTGCCCCGCAATTCCTCAATCTGCCGTTCTTTCTCTTCGATCGACGACTTCAGTTGGGCGATCAGGCGGTTCAGGCCCGCGCTGGTATTGCGCGAATTCCGCACCTGCGACTCCAGTTTGTCGATTTTCTCCCGGTTGCTGGCAATGTAGCTGTCGATGCCCGAGATCATCTCGTTGATCCGTTCCTGTTGCGTTTTGTCGCGTCCTTCTTTCTGAATATCGCTGATAATCATTTTGTCACGGTCAATCGCCGCCAGGTTGTTTTCAATCTCCGTAATAGAGTTGACGACCTGATCGAGCTCCGCTTCTTTCTGATTTATTACCTGCATCAGCGAGTCATTTACAGCCGTGGCGCTCTGATACTCTGCCGACTCTTTAGGATCGGTGCAAGCGGCGACCAGCGCCAGAGAGGTCACCAGGATGACTGTTTTTTTCATAGAGAAAGTTGTTTATTAATCGCGTAAATAACGCTAAAAACTGATAGTTGGATGCGTAAGGCTAGGAATATTTTTAGAAACTGTCTTTTAGGTCGGTCGGATTTCCCGGGCTTTTACGCTGCAAAAGAGGCCGTTCGATGCAGCGCTTCCTTCCTAAAAAACGTGGATTTCCTCCCCGAAATCCGGCTCAAACGTACATGTTTCGCCGAGAATGCGAAAGCAAAACAAAAAAAGCCTGTCGCTTTCACGACAGGCTTTCACTAAACTGCTACTCTTCTCGTTTAGTTAGCTCTACACACCGATTCTATACGTACCGGCGGTTGTATTGGTCCTGGTATCCGTAGTGGGTGTATACCCGCTGGATAAAGTCCTGTTGGGCCGTGGTAGGCCAGTTGTCCTTATCGAAGCCCGGCGCATTTTCAAGCTGCTCGCGGCTTACATCCAGAATGAATTTTTCGTGTTCGGTATCGACCCGGAAGGCTTCCAGTGGTACGGCAAACAGCTTGTCGCCGATGCCCAGAAAACCGCCGAACGAAACCACCGCGTACGAAATCGTACCGTTTGTGGTGTCGATCATCAGGTCTTTAATATCCCCCAAGCTTTCGCCCTGGGTGTTGCGTACGCCTGTCCCTACAATCGAGGTCGCCGATAATACGGGCGCGTTCCCGTGTTGTGTGTTGCGTACGTTTTGATCGTGTACATTCGTTGTCGTCTTGCCTTGGTTGGCGGACTTATTTACATCATTTGCAGAATACATAACTCAAACTTTTTAGTGAAATAATTGCCGAAGCATTTTTTTCAGCATCACGAGTACTGAAACTATTACATCGTTTTTTCCTCGTGCTTACACTACTATATACTGATGTCACGATGCTTTGGTTACGTTAAATCAGCAAAAAACTTTAAATAGTGTGACCTGATAGCTAATATCCGCAAATAGCACAACGTCAAATTATTTTATTTCAAAATTTAAGATGTTACTACACATAAAAATAATAAATCGGCTTTTTCTTAAGCGTATGTGCGGCGGGCTGGTCTTGCTGGGCAGCCTCATCACCTCTGGCTACACCCAAGACGCTATGCCCTTTCGTCAACTCAAACTCCATCCGCTGGAAGCCGGTGTTTCGGCCGTGCGAATCGAGTACGAAGCCGGACAGGGGCGGAAAAGCTGGCAGTGGGGCATGGCGTACGTTCACCACGTACAACGGGAGGGCGAGGGCTTTGCGTGGGTAGAACGAGCACCCGCCCAGGGGGTGACATTCCGCCTGGCACGGCGCTGGTATAACGCTAAAAGCGAAGCGCCACGGGGAAGCTATTTTTCGCCGCTCCTTTTTTACCGACTGGCCACTACGTCGAAAACGGAAAGCAATCTGGACGCCGAAGGCCACTACGTCGAAGAAAAAAAGCACATTCATTATCAGGTTTTGGGGCTCCAGGCGTTATTCGGACACCAGGCTCGCTGGGGGCAACACGTCACGTTCGACGTGTACGGCGGCGTAGGGGCGCGACTGAAGTACGGCTGGGTGCCACCACAGCAAACCGACCCGCTCTATTACCCGACGACCGAATTGCTGGGAAAAACTTTGGTATCGAACGAGCAAAACGCCTTACTTTGGACGCCCTCGTTACAACTGGGCGTTGCCCTGGGTTATTTGTTTTAACACGACTGCATGCGCATCCTGATTTTGCTGGCCGCTCTGACGCTGGCACCCCTGACCACCACACAGGCTCAGTTTTACCGCCGCCTGTTTGGCGACACCACCGACAACATTTCGCCGGCTCGATTCAAAGCCATCTACAAGTATTACCCCGGCCAGATGGGCGAGTACCGCTTTGCTTACGAGAAACCACTCAACAACGCGACTTCGCTGGAGTTCGACCTGGGGTATGTCTACAACAACTACGTGCGCGAGCGCTTCAATGTCGACAATTTCGGGTACGAGCTGCGCCCGACAATGGGCGTGGCGGCGCGGGTCAGTTACCGGCGTTACCCGAAAGCCGTCACGCGCCGCCGCCGCACGCTGAACGGGATTTACCGCGGCCCCCTGCTGCTGTACAAATACAATCGCTTTAATTACGACTCGTACGGCTACGACACCGAAGGGCGCAACGTGGTAGACGAACGCCTGCGCCTGCGCCAGCACGTGGTCGGTCTGCAATACATGATGGGACGGCAGATCAACCTAGCACGCACGTTCTCGTTCGCGTTGCAGTGGGGCGTGGGGGCGCGGGTAAAATTTGCTAACATGGTTCAGTCCTCGTCCGAGGACCGTTCCTGGTTGTTGGACCGCACGCCGGGTGCCACGGTCTTCGAAACGCCCACCAGCGCCATCAAGGTCACGCCCACGGCCCACCTGAACTTCTCGGTCGGCTACATCGTCCGGAATCCTAAAAAACGAAAGGGCTTTTTCGGCCTGGGCGGCAAAGTGGAGGACAAAAAGAAGCGAGGGAAGAAGTAGTGGGTAGTGGGTAGTGGGTAGTGGGTAGTGGGTAGTGGGTAGTGGGTAGTGGGTAGTGGGTAGTGGGTAAAGCGTACGTCGTACAACGTATGAAGTACCCGTCGGCGGTGGGCAGTTTTCAGCAGCAGTTGATAGGAGTTACAGAGCGATAAAAATCACGCCACTCGCTTCACTTACCCAATACCTCTAACTCACTCAACCAGCAATTCAATCCACTGATCACGCTCCGTCACGAAGAGGCGAAATCGCGGCGGAGGCGGAAGTTGATTTCGTCCAGATCGAAATACTCCGGATCGAGTGTCGTTTCGCCCAGCCAGTCACTCATCTCAGCGTAGTCGGGATGGCGCGGGTTGCGCATCACTTCTACCAAATGCTCGTAACCCCAGATGCCGCCGCAGTCTTCGGGAGGGGCGGCGCGCTTGCCGGTGAGGCATTCGGGGAACGGAATCGGTTCGTCGGGCAGGAGCTTCTCGACCAGGATCAGGTGCTCCCAGTTGTCGCCGAAATCGTACGTGTACATCAGCTTCTGCTTTTCTTCTTTCAACAAATCGCGCAACGGGACCGAATCGGCCGGCGTGTTTTCCACGCCATCGCCCAGCCGGTCGTACGGTGGCACGTCGAACTCGTAGAGATGGTCGTTGTCCCAATCCATCACGGCCTGAATCGTCTGATGCAGTTCGTAGAACGTGTAGTGGTCGGGCACCCGCACCCGTCGCCAGATGGGCGGTTTGCTGTCACGTAGCGTGATTTTGAGTTGGATACTTCCGGCAGCGGTCTGATCGGGTTCTTCGGTAAGAGGCAGTTCGGGAAACTGCTGATTGAAGTGCTGCATCACCCGCTCGATGCGTTCGTAACTGGCCTGCGCCTGGGCTTCGTTCTTTTGCTGCGTCCACCACAGGGCGGCCAGTGTGTGGAAATGAATGACCTCGGAAATATGAAACCGCTCCCGGTTTGGGGCCAGGGCGGGCAGACTGAACGCAGGGCCGAGGATGTCGGGCAACTCGCTCAGCTTTTCTTCCTGCGCCAGGCAACGTCCGTAGTTGAGCCGGGCATTCAAATAGTCGGGAAAGCGCTCGTACGCCTCTCTGTACACGCGACGCGCCGCCTCGAACTGCTCGTCGTGGGTCAGGGCAATGGCGAGGTAATCGTGTAATTGCGGCACGTCCGGATGCGCTTCCATCAGGCGGCGCGCCTCCCCGATGGCCTGCTTGGGATCTTGCGTGGCATGCTGGTGCAGACGCTCCAGCGTATGGTAATCGACCTGTTCCAGCACCGCTTCGTAGCCTTCGTCGTTCACCGGGTCCATCGTCACGGTATAGTCCTCCATCTCCAGGTCTTCCACCGTCTCTTCGTCGAACCAGTCATCGTCGTCTTCCTCCGGCTCGTCAGGTTCGTAAATCACCTGAAAATTGTCGGCCCCGACGGCCCGTTCCAGCTGCTTGATGATCCGCTCCGGCTTGTCATAAGGTCCCACCACGTAACACGGCTGCCCCTGGTGTCCGAACGTGACGCGCGGCTCGAACGGTACCTGCTCGCGCGCCTCCAGGACGTATTGCGATACATTAAAGGCTTTTTCCGGTTTGAACCCCAGCGAGTCAGCGTAGTCGATGCCTTTCCAGATCAGGGTGTGCGCCAACGGGTACGGACAGGGCCGCAGGTCGTGTACCAACCGCAACTGTTGGACGATCATCTGATACTCCGCTTCCGGCGTGTTAACGCCCCAGATGGTCTGCTTCAAACCCAGGCAAAAGGTGTCGACCAGATACGTCCCGAACGTGATGTAACCGCTTGGCTGTTTCCGGGCGATGATCACGGCCGCAATCCCATTTTTCGCCCACTCGTCACTGACCAGACACTCTTTGATGGGAAACTCGCGGGCGCGGGTTTTCAGGTACTTTTCCGGCGACAGGGACTGCATGGACCGGACTTTTGCAAGTTTCTTTGCCATAAAAAGCGGGATGGGTGACTGCTGGAAAAATACGAAGATCGCAGGGATTCCCGTACGCCCCCTTCCGACATTTTACCGCCGCTGCCGCCCGAATCCACTGCTACAAGTTGTTGAAGCTCCGCAAACTACGTATTTTACCTTCGCCGCTTTTCAGAACCCATTTCACCCTGCGGAATGGCGTTCGGCAAGCGTACCGACGTCCTTTTACCAATGCTTCTTCTTTCCTCACGACCATGATGCCACGCTTCGCCCCTTATCTTCTGTTGCTGCTGGTTTGCCTGCCTGCCGGGGCGCAGTCGACCCAGAAACCCGTGCTCCACGGACGCCACTGGATGGCCATTACGGGCAAACCGCTGGCAGCCACCGCCGGGGCTCTCACGTTCCAGAAGGGCGGCAACGCGGTCGATGCGGCCTGTGCCATGGTCGCCGCGACCTGCACGATGTGGGACGTATTGAGCTGGGGCGGCGAAACGCAGGCGCTGATCTACAATCCCCACACCGGGAAAGTGATCGGCATCAACGCGCTGGGCGTCGCCCCGACGGGTGCCACGCCGGAGTTCTACCAATCGAAAAACATGGCCTTTCCGCCCGCCTACGGCCCACTGGCGGCCGTCACGCCGGGAACGCCGGGCGGCCTCCTGACCATGCTGGCCGAATACGGCACGTTGAGTTTGCAGGAAGTGTTGGCCCCCGCCATGCAACTCGCTGACGGCTATCCGATTGAGGCGCAAACCGCCAACGCCATTGAGCGGGGCAAAGACCAGATCAAGGAATGGCCCTACTCCAAAACCGTCTTTCTCCCCCACCTCGGCGAGGAACGCGAAGCGCCCGAAGCGGGCGAAATCTTCAAGCAGGCCGATCTGCGGGCGACGTTGCAAAAACTCGTGGACGCCGAACAACAGGCGCTGAAAAAAGGAAAAAGCCGGAAGGAGGCGATTTATGCGGCCTACGACCGCTTCTATAAAGGCGACATCGCGAAGGAAATTGCACGCAGCACGCAGGAACAGGGCGGGCTGATCACCACGAAAGACCTCGCCAACTGGCAAGTCAAAATCGAGGAACCGATGATGACGACCTACAAGGGCATCGACGTGTACAAATTGTCGCAGTGGACGCAGGGGCCGGTGCTGCTGCAAACCCTCAACATCCTGGAAAACTTCGACCTGAAAGGTATGGGCTACAACTCGGCGCAATACATCCACACGGTCTACCAGGCGATGAACCTCGCGTTTGCCGATCGCGACTTTTACTACGGCGATCCGGCCTTTGCGCCCGAGGAGCCGATGCAGGGGCTGCTCTCTAAAGCCTACGCGAAAGAGCGTGCTCAACTAATCGACCCCGACCGGAACGATCCGAAAATCGGGCCGGGCGATCCGTACCCGTTCGAAGACAAGCAAAATCCGTACGCCGACATCCTGAAAGAGCGCGGCCAGGCGATGCTTCAAACACCCCTTCCTTCAGGCATCGATGCCCCGTTTCTGGACGGATTTCTGCGCGGCACCACTTCCGTCGAAGCGGCCGATGCGGAAGGGTGGGTCGTGTCGATCACGCCGAGCGGCGGCTGGATTCCCGCCTGCATCGCCGGGAAAACGGGCGTCGGTCTGAGTCAGCGGATGCAGAGTTTCGACCTCGACGCCAAGCAAAATCCGTTCAACGTGCTGGAACCGGGCAAGCGCCCCCGCGTCACGCTGACGCCCAGCCTCGCCCTGAAAGACGGCAAGCCCTTTCTGTCGTTTGCGGTGCAGGGCGGCGACACGCAGGACCAGAATTTGCTGCAGTGCTTTCTGAATGTGGTGGAATTCGGCATGAACGTACAGGAGGCGGTCGAGGCCGCTAACTTCAACAGCTACCAGATGCACTCGTCGTTCGACGATCACCCGATCA
The DNA here is from genome assembly GCF_900100765.1 of Catalinimonas alkaloidigena. NCBI lineage: Bacteria > Pseudomonadati > Bacteroidota > Cytophagia > Cytophagales > Catalimonadaceae > Catalinimonas > Catalinimonas alkaloidigena. The sequence goes on from NZ_FNFO01000008.1 coordinate 72,274, forward strand.
AACCGGGCGGCCTTACGCTCCACGACAGCACGCCCTTCTGGATTCGGAAGGAGTTACGCGAAAAAGGATACCAGCTCGATTACGACGACCGCACCTCCGGCCCGATCAACGCCATCTATTTCGACCGGGAACACAACAGCTTCTGGGGCGGCTCCAGCAACCACGGCGAGGATTACGGCATCGGGTGGTAGCTCATGCCAGCGTTACCCTACGAAGGCCACGATGTAGTTTTCATGCACAGAGGCATCTTTAAAAATATCCCGGAGCGCACGAAAAGCTTCCTGTATGTCGGTTCTGTTGAATGCCAGATCGGACCGCTCGTTACGATGCCATATGTTGTAGGGATATACACCCTGGCTGTTTAATTCATCTGGGTCGTAGGTGGCGAGAAATTCCGCTTCATTAATTTCCTTAACTACCTGCCAGATGGCTTGAACTTTCTCAGGAGTTAAATAATTCACCGCGTCTTCGTGTACATACAAGAAATCGTCTGAATCCAAAAGGCTGATCATTTTCTGCTCATCTGGCATTCCTAATGAATCTGAGGGATAAAAAATCTCAAACATCAGATCACGGTCCTTTTCTGCCACAAACTTTTCCAATAAAAAGCGCAAGCCTTCGTGGTTTTTCTCAAAGACTTGATGCTGTATCGTCCGCTGCTCAGAAAAATCCCGGTGGTCTTTTCTTAGTCGATCAAACTCAACTTGATCGATCTCGTATAGTGTTGCGCTTTGTCCCATGTTTTTAGATATATGCCATGCAATCAGGTGTATCCAACTGCCTACCGACTTCCAGAAAAGTAGTAAAACGTTCTATTCTCATAAACCCCAACGGGATTCTCTACTTTTGCTGCGATGAACCTGTTGCAACATTTCGGCCTGGGTTTCGGCATCAGCTTTCTGTTCTACCTGCCCTGCGGTAGCGTAAACCTGATCACGGCCGACCTCGCCCTGCGGAAGGGCATGCGCCTAGCGATGTACCTGGCCACAGGAGCCACACTGGTGGAACTGGTGTACGCGCTACTGGCCCTGAACAGCAGTCGGTTTATCGACCGCTACCTGAAAGACAACGCGTACATTAACCTGGGCGTCGCCATTGCGCTGTTGGTGCTGGGCATCATTTTTCTTTCCCGCAAACCCAAACCCCGGCAAGACACGCAGGCTACCAAGCCGCAGGCGCCTCTGACCATGTTTACAGAAGGGCTTTTGCTCGGCGTGCTGAATCTGCCCGCGCTGCCGCTGTGGCTGTTCGTGGTTCGGTACCTCCAACAGAACCGCTGGGCGCAGTGGACCGCCCTGCACGAAACGATTTTTGTGGTGGGCATCGTGATTGCCCGTTTCCTGATTCTGCGGTTGTACGGCAAGTTGGGCATCGCTCTGGAACATCGCCTCAGCAACATTCAGGTCTGGAGCAACCGCGTCATCGGCGGAATTTTTCTGGCGCTGAGTGCTTACCAGGGCTACGCCTTCCTCTCCTGACCCCTAAAAAAAGCGCCCGAACCTGAATCGATCCGGGCGCTGCTGTAACTTCTGTTTCGCTTGTGCTTACCAGATTTCGACGCGCACGCTGTCGTTGCGCATCATGGCGTCGGCCGGTGTGCAGCCCCACGCTTCATAAAACTCGGGCAGGTTGGCAAGCGGTCCGTTGGTCCGGTACATGCCCGGCGCGTGCGGATCGACTTTGATGAGTCGGGCGGCGGCCTGGTCGGTGATGTTCGTGCGCCAGATTTGTGCCCAGCCCAGGAAGAACCGCTGTTCGGGCGTGAAGCCGTCGATCTTTTCAGGACGTTTGTTTTCCAGCGCTTTCTGTAGGGCGGCATAGGCAATCTTCAGGCCACCCAGGTCGGCAATGTTCTCGCCGAGGGTCAGTTCGCCGTTCACCGGAATGGTATCGACCATCGTATATTCCCCAAACTGGTTGACCATGCGCTGGGCGCGACCTTTGAACTGATCGGCGTCGGACGCCTGCCACCAATCGCGCAGGTTGCCCTGCGGATCGTACTGCCGTCCCTGATCGTCGAACCCGTGGGTCATCTCGTGGCCGATCACCGCGCCCATGCCGCCGTAGTTGACGGCATCGTCGGCTTTCGGGTCGAAGAACGGCGGCTGCAGAATGCCCGCCGGAAACACGATTTCGTTTTGCGACGGATTGTAGTACGCATTCACGGTCGGGGGCGTCATGTGCCACTCCTTCCGGTCAATGGGTTTCCCCAGCTTGTTCACGTTGCGGTTCCAGCCGAACACATTGGCGTTGAACTGGTTGCGTGCGTACGCATCGCGGGCGATGTCCAGGTCCGAATAATCGCGCCACTCGTCCGGATAGCCGATTTTCGTGGCAAAAGCCTCCAGTTTTTCCAGGGCGGCCTGCTTGGTCTCATCACTCATCCAGGTCAGTTCGCCCAGCCGTTCGCGGAAAGCCTCCTGCAGGTTATGCACCATTTCCAGGGCTTTTTCTTTCGCTTCGGGCGAGAACGTCCGCTTCACGTATAGTTCGCCGAGCGCTTCGCCCAGGGCATCGTCGGTCGCATTGGCGATCCGCTTCCAGCGGGGACGCATTTCCTGCGTGCCGTTCAGGGTTTTGCTGAAGAAGTCGAAATCTGCTTCCACAAACGCGTCGCTCAGCCACGGAGCCGCCGTGTTGAGCACCGTCCACTCCAGATACGCTTTCCAGTTGTCGAGCGACACCTGCGCCACGGCCCGGTTCAGCTCCGCCACAAAATCGGGTTGTCCCACGATCAGCGTATCGAAATCGGGTACGTTCATCGCCTGGAACATCGCCTTCCAATTAAGATTCGGCGCTTTCCGTTGCAATTCGTCCACCGACATTTTGTTGTAGGTCGCATACGGGTCGCGCAGCTTCACCCGCTCCATCGACGCCTTCGCCAGGCGCGTCTCCAGCGCCATAATTTGCTTGGCGTGTTGCAGCGCCTCGGCTTCCGGCTCACCGGCCAGCGTCATCATCCGTCCCAGGTGATCGACGTACTGATCGCGAATCTCCTGCGAGGGGGCATCGTCGCGCACATAGTAATCGCGGTCGGGCAGGCCCAGTCCCCCTTGAATCAGGTTCGGAATGTACTGCGAGCTGATTTTGTCGTCCTGCGTCACGTAAAACCGGAATGCGGCGTTGACGCCCAGCGGATGCAGTTCGGCAATGACCCGTTGCAGGTCGTCGCGGTTCTGGATCGAAGCGATTTTTTGCAGCTCCGGGCGCACCGGGTCCAGGCCCAGTTTGGCGATCTGCACGGTATCCATGCCGCTATGGTAAAAGTCGCCCACCTTCTGCTCTACGCTCCCTTTTTCCCAGTCGGTTTTGGCCGAAACGGAATCGAGGATTTCGCGCATGATGGCGTTGTTCTGCTCGAACAATTCATTGAAACTGCTCCACCGGCTTTCGGACGGCGGCACGGGATTGCGGTCGAGCCAGCCTCCGTTGGCAAACCGATAGAAATTGTCGCAGGGCGCCACCGTCGTATCCAGGTTCGTCGGATCGATGCCACGAATGGCCGTCTCTTCCGTCGTGTCCTGGGGCTGCTCCGACGTACAGGAAGCCGCCAACAGCACCGCCGACGTGAGTACACAAAACTTTTTCAACATGATCAAAAAATGAATGAGATGATCAACAAAAATAGGCAATGCAGAAGAGGAATGCCGCCTATCTCCGTAATTTCCGCGATTCCGATTGAGTTTTCCTTTGATGCGGCGCACGAACGGCCTTCACTTCTGAAGCTACAAAAGCATGATGCATTCTCTAACTGCTTTACTTACGCCAGTGTTTACACCCTTCGCTAAAATTTGGGTAAGCGGTCAGGACATGCCCCACTTGTCCGAGTACGGTCAAAAAGAATATCGCACGCAACTTATGGTCGCATCGCAGGGAAGTTTACCGCAACTGCCGCTTTCTTTGATGAGTTGTCATCTCGCAGGGATCTCCCTACACGTAAAGCAAAACTGCCGTGCATGAGAGAAGATCCTTCCAGGATGACAGAGGGCAAGCTTCCTCACGTCCGTTTGGTCTAACAGATCGCCTTCCCGCGCCTACTCCGTGACCTGGACGGTGCCGGCGCCGTGGTAAGAATGGTACTCACCTTTGTACATCGCGTCGGCACTGACCGGACCGACCCGGAACGTGCCCGGTGAGACGGCCCGCACCATGTAATAGTAGTTCTGTACCGAACCGGTGGCGGCGGTGAACAGGTTAAGGCGGTCGTCGCGGATGTCAAAATAGTCCGGCGTAGCGGCTCCTTTGATCCACGGCAGGCTGGCCTCTTCGCTGAGGCGCGGGTTCTCGATCTCGAAGCCGGCGGGCAATAGGTCGGCGATGACCACGTTGTCCACGCGGGAACCGTCGAGGGTGTTCAGGGATAGTTTCACCACGATCAGGTCGTTTTGCTGCACCGTGTTGTTCGTGATTGGATTGCCTTTTCGGTCATAATACGTTCGGCGCACCTTCAGCACTTCGTCTTCTTCCGTCACCGTGCCGCTGGCCGGGATGCCCTCCTGTTCTGCGAAGTAGTAGACGGAGCCGGAACCGCCCGTTTGGATGGAGACGTTTTTCCCTTCTAGTCCTTTCGTCACCAGCACTTCGTTGCCCTTGAGCTCTGCCAGCTTCTGCGAACCGGCCCGAATCTCGGCCGTTGGATTGCCTTTCTGGTTCTCGCGCGCCAGTTTGCCGAGGGCCAGCAATGAGAAGGCGTTTTCCTGCGTGTTCACGTAACGCGCTTCTTTCAGTTGCGTGGACAGTTGCCGCGCCAACGGGGCCACCTGCGGATGGTTCGGATCGACTTCCAGCAAGGCATTCAGCGCGACGGCCTGGTCGCGGAGGTAGGAGTAGAAACTGCCGCCCGTCACACTCACCGAACGCTCGCCGCTGAAGTCTTTCGGCAGGATCGTTCGGTACGAACCGACATCGCCCGCCAACTGATACGCCGCCGCCAGCAGGTAGCGCGAGTCGATGGCGAGTTGCGCGGTCTGCGCCTTGTAATGGTTCATGGTCGCGATGTCCGGTTGCCCGGCCAGCGCCAGCACGTAGAGGCTGTAGGCCGCTTCTTTCGGCACGATGGTCTTGTCGCGGATCACGCCGCCCGCGTCGTAGTAGCGGTAGGTGACCTGTTCTTTTTCTTTCACTTTGGCGCTCAGGTAGCCGTAGATCCGCTCCAGCACCCGATCGCTCACGTCGAATCCGGCCTTTTGCGCTTCGCGGAGGAAGTGCGCCCCGTAGGCCGTTACCCACCAGTTCTCGCTACTTCCGGGCCAGTACACCAGCGCGCCGTTGTAAGTCTGCAACGTGTAGAGTTTGCGGATGGCGGTCTGCACGTGGTAGTCGGGGTTGTCGCGAATCATGCGCGGGTTTTGCAGCGTCTTGGATAAGTCGCGGAAGTAGAGTTGCGCAAACGCGACGGAAATGGTCTGCTCCGCGCAGCCGTATGGGTACTGCAACAGTTCGTTCAGGTTGTCGGTAAATTCCACAATGGGCGAGCGGCTCACCAACAACCGTTGCTGCGCCGTGCCTTCCATCCACTGACCGGGGAAATTCACGTTCTGCGTACCGCCCGCCTGAATCTGACCGGCTTCGCTCTGCTTGGTTAGCGTCACCGCCGGACGCACCGGCAATTCGATTTCTTCCGTAAAGGCTTCGCCCATCCCGTTGGCAGACAGTTTGACGGTCGTGGTACCCAGCGCCTGCGCGGCTTTCAGCCGGAACCGGGCCTGCCTTTCGCTGTTCGCCGGAATGGAAACGCTTTGCGACGTTTCTCCCGTGACGGAAGAAGCGCCCGTGGCCGCCAGGGTCGCCTTCACGCTTGCCGTTTGGTTGGTCGTGTTGGTCAGGGTGACGGGCACTTCGATTTCGTCGTTCGGACTGAGGAAACGGGGCAGGGCCGTGCTCAGTACGAGCGGATCGGCGACCTTCATATGGGCATCGGCCGCGCCGAACGCATCGTCGTGGTAAGCCACGGCCATCACGCGCAGATCGCCCGAAAACTGCGGAATTTCGATGTTGAATTTGGCTTCGCCTTTGCCGTCGGTGGTCAGCACGCCGCTCCAGAACGACACCAGCTTCGTGCGTCGGTTCGGCAGCGGGTTCACCCGGCGGTCCAGGTCGTAGCCGTCGCCTCCGAAGCTACTTGTGGACGGCATCAGGTCGGGAAACAGTCGGGCGTAGGCGTCAAAGCCTTTTACTTCCAGGGCGCGCTTCTGGTAGAAATAGCCGTGCGGATCGGGCGTCTGGTAGCCTTTCACCTGCAAAATGCCTTCGTCCACGACCGCCACCGTCATCTTCACCCCCGAGCCCGCATTCGCTTTGACCAGAATCTCCTGGGTGGTTTTGCTCCGGCTTTTTTCCGGAATCTTGATCTCCAGCGGAATGCGCGACGTGGGTTTCTCGACCTTCAGCGGCAGGAAGCCGTGCGCGACGGTCAGCGGCACCTGTGTTTGAGCGCCGGCCGGATCGAGCGGGCGGAACAAGGTCGCCGTGATGTAAATGTTGGGCAGGAAGCGGTCGGTGATCGGCAGCGTCAGCCGGGCCGAACGTTTGTCGGTCGTGAGGTAATGGTGTTCGTAGACTTCGCCCCGCTCCACGGTGACGAGCAGCTTTCCGGCGAAGGGCGTTTTGAAGATCAGTTCGGCCTGATCGCCGCTGCGGTACGTTTCCTGGCTGGCTTCGATGATGATCTGTCCATCGCGGTCCACTTCGAACGACGAGTTGGCCGTGTAGCCCATGCCGTACGCGTAGAATTCGCGCGCCACGTAGCGCCGCTGGTTTTTCGGTTGACTCGGATGCAGCACGCGGATTTCGTATTCACCCGATTCGACGGGCGTAAAGGTGTAAGCCGCGTTGTTGCCCGTCACGCGGAAGCGCTTTTCTTCCAGCACCCGCTCTTTTTTCTGCGAGACGTAGCTGTAGCGACTTCCTCCCCGCTTCTCGACCACGGTCTGCCATTCGTACTTGATGACCTGTACCACCGCATCGGCATCCAGCGCTTTTCCATCGGGATTCACCGCTACGAGCGGCATCCGCACCGGACGGCGCACGTCGTTGTACCAGTCGAAGTCGCCGATGCCGTAAAAAATATCCTGGGTCGGGATGCGGGCCTGCATTGCCCGATTCACGGGGCGGCCTGTCTCGTCGAACACCGTCGCAAACACCCGCCCGGACAGCATGCCGGCATATTCGTAACTCGTCGGAACCGTGAAGCTTTCCTCGGCTTTGCCTTCCTGACTGGTTTCGCCCTGCCGCAGGTCATTCTCGAACTGAAGCTGGTTACCGCCTTCTAATTCAAATGAATAGTTGTCCCAGCCCTTCGGGCGGAAAGGGACGCGACGGATCGAAAACTCAACTTCGTACTTCCGTCCGGCGGCAGGAGGCCCGAACAGGTTGGTCGCGGTTAGGTCGGCGGTGACGGTTTCGCCCGGCCCGGCCGTCTCTTTTGCCAGTTGCAGATTCACTTTGATCCGGTCGGGCATAAATTCTTCAACGCTGATCGGATAGGTGGTTAGCAGCACATCGTTCGAGGTATAGGCTTCCACCTCGTAGGTGCCGGTCACAGCGGCGGCGGGCAACTCGAACTGCGTGGCGAAGGCCCCCTGATCGTCGAGGGTGCCGCGTTGCGTCAGAAACTCGCGTCCGTTCGGCAGAAGCACTTTCAGTTTCACCGGCACTTTCCCGATCTGCTGCCAGTCTTCGGTGCGCACCAGCGTATTCAGCCGTACCGTTTCGCCGGGACGGTAGAGGTTCCGGTCGCCGTAGACGTAAGCGAGGTAGTGGGAAGGATTGCTGCGGAGGCCTTCCACTGCATAGCGCGAGGTTTCCACGCCCGTCTGGTCGAAATGCAGGTAGGTAAAATCGCTCTGGTGGCGGGCCGTGACCATCTGCGGGGCGAAGCCCGCCGCCTGGTGTTGCAGGTTGGTGAACCGGGCAATGCCCTGGGCGTTGGTCGTAGCTTTGGCCATCACCTGGTTGTTGCGGCTGATCAGTTCCATCTCGACGCCGGTCAGCGGATCGGCTCCCATGATCGAGTTGGCAAACACCCAGACTTCGTTGTCGGTCTGCCGGGCGATCAGGCCCACGTCCGAAATGGCGACGACCTGCTGGTCGCCCAACCAGCGGTTGTCGGGATCGTTGATTTTGATAATATAAATGCCTTTGTGGGCGCTCAGGTCGTTGCGCAGCGTGCCGCCCAGCCGCAGGTCCAGCAACGACAATCCTCCTTCTTTCGGCAGCGAGCTGACCGCGATTTCAGTATCGACCAGGCGATTGCCGAGGTGCTCGTAGTTGTTGTAGGGCGAATAATAGTCGTCGTAATACGCCTCGTTGCCCCCCCGGCTGCGGAGCGAGTAACCGTAGTTGCGGAAAAATTCGCTGAGGTTGTTTTCGAAGATCTTGTAGACCTGCACCTGCACGTTGGGCACGCCCTGGATGCGAACGCCGATCTGCTGGTGCGTCTGACTCGACAGGTAGAGGTTTTTGGCTGAGGCAAACGAAATGGCCGGTTCCGGCTCCCCAAACACTACCGACTGTGAAAACGGACGCCCCAGCGTTCCTCCGAAAATGCCCGTCAGTCCTTCGGCGATGGTGAGTTCGTAGCTCTGCTCCGGCTTGAAATCGCCGCGGATCGTAAACCCGGACTGCCCCGGCTGCACGTCGATGTCGACCGCCGGATCGAACTGGATGAGGGCCCGCAGGTTCTCACTTTCGATGGCCTGGTTGGTCTGCACGCGCAGGTACGACGTTTCGCCGTCGTATTCGGTATCGACCCGCACGATCGAAAACTGGTCACGCGGCGGAATCTCGGTTTTGAACTGGATCGGATTGCGCAGCGGTTGCGTACAGGCGGCGCACTGCAACCCCGCCCCCATGGCCAATTGCGTCGGCACCGGATCTTTGCCGTTGGTTCCGGGCACTACGCTGATCCCGACCGTCTCGGAAGGCACCGAACTGCGTACCTCAAACGACTGCGGCTTGCCGTCGACCTGCACCTTCAACTGGTTGGCGACGTCGGTCGGGTTCATTTCGTAGTTGAACTTCAACTGCATCCGCACCGCAATCTTTCCGTTGGCCTCTTTGGTCCAGTACATGCCCACGTTTTGCAGGTCGAGGTACGGCGTGTGGAAGCGGATGGCCGCGTTGTCCACCTTTGCCTTCTCGGCACTCAGGTTCCGCAGGGCCTCCGTCAACTTCGCCTCGTAGTCGGTCGAGGGCGCAAATCCTCCGTCGGGCGAAAACGTCAGCTCCGTCGGCGAGAGCCACCGAAATTGCCCTTTCACCTTCGGACTAAAAGCGACGTATTCGGTCGAGTCCCAGAGGTTCAGAAGCGAGTCGGGGGCGAGTGCCCGGTTGAAGACGAACGTCAGATTCTGGCGCTGGTCCACAACGTCTTCAAAGTTTCGGCTTTCGAGGGAAATCTGGTCACGGCCGCAGGCTTGCAGGAGGAGAAGCAGCACGCTCACCCAGAGGGAACGGTGGAGAGGTTTCATAGCGGGAAGGCAGTTCAGAGCAAGAACGAACTCGCGTCTAGTTTAGCGCAAGATGCCACCTTCCCCCCTCTCAAAAAAATGTCTTTTACCACCAATTCCTACATCTTACCTGATGCGGCAAGTCGCTTGTGCTCATGGCGTTATGCAACGGCTTCGTCATCAGCATCGTCCTCGTCTAGTTTCGTAAAGACCCGATCAAAGTCCCTTTCCTGGCTTCAGCTATAAGCTGAAGCCGTCTGACACAGGGAAGCTTGCAGCTTCCTGCACATTTGTTGGTCAGGAAGCTGCAAGCTTCCCTGTGTCCGTAAGTTTCAGGCTAAGCCTGAAACTAGGGGCAAACGACTTTACTACCATTCTCCCACTCGCCCTCCGCCCATTGTTCCGCCTCAATCCAGATTTCTTTAATGCCAGTCATGCCTATAAATTGTGTATAAAGCGGCAAGAGGACTACGGGCCAGATTTACGTACTTCTTGTTTTGACCGACCTTCATCATAAGAAGGCCACCATTCTTTTCGCCCATCGCTTTGCAGCCATTCGAAGTATTTCTCCTGGAAAGATGAGGTTCCAGCCTCCTTGATCACATTCAAGTAGTACTCTATAAAATTTGGATTCTCATCACAAAAGGAGAGCAGGCAGTTTTGGACTCCAGTCAATTGTGAGTACGGCATCATTTCCAGACGATCCGCAGCAATGATAGCCAGTTCTCCTATTGACAAAACACGACCCAGACAGTCTGATTTCACCTCGGTGAGGGTAGAATCTGTAAACCGGCGCGCAAATGCAGGCAACAGTTTTTCTTTAGAGATTGTGATTTCTTCACCCTGTAATGCATCGTTCAGTCGTTTAGAATTGTCCGCTTGGGCCAGCCGATTCAGCAATGCAACGACTTGGGTATCCTCTTGCGCGAACACCACAGGTAGCTTCAAAAAAGCGATGATAAAAAGCAGAAGAAAAGTTCTCACGATCACAATTAACGTTTTTGCATAAAAAATCGCTCTTCTGTTTCAATGCCAATCATACTTGCAAAATCGACACTGCTTCGCAAAGGGCGTCCGCGCGAGCTTTCAGCAGTTGGGGCAAAGATTGTACTGGATTTCCGAGGCATGTTCCCGGGCAATTCGCTCAGCAGTTCGTTGGCGAAAAACTTCGATGCCGTCTTCTAGCAAACTAAGAATCGCCGGATCTTCGGTCAACCATCCTCTCCTTAAGAGCATAGTTCGCATGGTTTCAGAAATTTTCTCAGGCTCATTTTCCGCACCGTTTTTATAGCAGGAAGTCCAGTGCAGCGATGCCTTGGCTTCCTCTTTTGTCATGAAGCGGCTGAAGTATCCCATAATGTAATCGACTTTGTCAGAATCCATTTTGTAAAAGTATTACTTCCCCTCCACTAGCGTCCATTTGGCCAGGAGGCGGGTGCGGGGATCGAGTTCCACGCGGTCGGGGCGGGTTTCCATAGGAAACGTGAACGTGGCTTTTTGCCCTTCCCATTGGATTTCCTGCACGGTGGGGACGGTTGCGCCGTTCTGGTAAAAACCGACTTCGAGAGGCATGTGGTAGACCGGTCCTTTTTTCTTCGGCGGCGTCAGGGTCACCCAGACCTGCTTCTTCGCGGCGTCGTACGCCCAGCTTCCTTCCAGAAATAGGTTGCCCCGCTGGTAGAGCCATTGCTGAAAGAAGGGCTCCAGCGACTGTCCCGAGGCCTGTTCCATTGCGTGCCGGAAATCGGCGGTCGAGGCGTTGCGGTTCACGTACGTCTGGTAATACTGCCGGATGCCTGCCTGAAATGCGGCATCACCCAGCTTCAGCCGTAGCATGTGGAGGAACCACGCGCCTTTCTGGTAGATGAGGCGGGAGAGGATCTGGCTCATGTCGTCGAGGTTATCGTGCACGATGCGGTACTCCGGTTCTTTTTCGTCCAGTTCAAACACCTGGTCGCGCGACTCTTTCAGGCCTTCGATCAGGTCGTCGTGGCCGTTCGCGTATTCCCGGAACAGCAACGTAAAATAGGTCGCAAACCCTTCGCTGAGCCAGACATCGTCCCAGTCGGCTTCCGTCACCGCGTTGCCGAACCACTGGTGCGCCATTTCGTGGACCATCACGTTATGCAGGCGGTCGCTGCTCCTCCCCTTGATCAAGTCAGGATTGTAAAAAATAGAAGTCGTCGATTCCATCGCCCCGCCGGTAATGCTGTTTGCCTGCACGTGCGCCAGTTTCTCGTACACAAACGGTCCTACGTAGTCGGAGAAAAACGACAAGGTCTGGTAGGTCGGGGTCGATAGGTTTTCGAAGCCTTCGTCCCGGTCCTGTGGAAAAACCCAGCTTTGCAGCTCTTTCCCGTCGAACGTACCGACCCGCTGCACGGCAAAGGGCGCGACGCCAAGCGCGTTGAGCCAGGTTGCCATCGGCACCGATTGTTGCCAGTGCGTTCGCTTCAGGCCGTCGGGCAGGTTGGTTTCTTCCAATTGCAGCCCGTTCGACACCACCTGGTAGTGGTCCGGCGCGGTGATGATGAACTCGCTGGTGGCTTTGTCGTACGGATGATCCACGCAGGGCAGCCACTGCCGCGCTTTGTTGGGCCAGTTGTCGGAGAAAAAGGTGCGGTCGCCGTAGCGGTTCGGGCCGATGATGAGCCCCGTCGCCGGGATGCCGTGGTACTGAATTTCCAGGTCGGCCCCTTCGCCAGCCGGCACGGACGCGGGCAGCGTAATCTGCAACACGTCTTTCCGATGCGCGTAATCGGCCGCTTTTCCGTCGACCGTCACAGCCGTCACGGTCATGCCTTTACCGTCGTGAGGTTGAGTCAGGTCGAGCCGTACCTGGGTCACCCCGGCCTCCCGGAACCGCACCGAAATGGTGGCGACGCCGGTAATCTCGTCGTTGGCATCCGACAGCGTGAGGGCAAAGCGGTAGTGCTCCACATCCAGGGCCGACTGCCGCGGATAAGTATCGGCGGCGAGGGGTCCGACACACAGGCAGCACCACAGAAAGAGAACGTACGGACGTAGGAAAGAAGGGAACATAGGCAGGCGATCTGAGCTAGCAATGCGTCGAATCGCAATATAATCCGCCTACGAATTTTGCAGGGCCTTTTCGGGCGGGGTGGCGCGCCAGCTCAGTTTTTTATGTCCTGCCACAGCGTAATAAAGAATGAACAGATAACAGGGCACCAACAGCCAATACGCCTGTTGCGCGTTGAACACGTCGACCAGGTAGCCGTAGGCCAGCGGCAGCAACGCCCCGCCCGCGATGCCCATCACGAGCAACGACGCGCCGATGCGGGTGAACTTGCCCAACCCGTGCAACGCCAGCGGCCAGTGGGCCGGCCACATCACCGCGTTGGCAAAGCCGAGCAACGCAATGCACAACACTGACGCAAAGCCGTCGAGCATCAGCGCGCCCGCCGTAAAGACCAGCCCCAACACCGCCGAAACGGTCAGCGCCTTTTCCTGCGAAATCCATTTCGGCATCAGCACGATGCTGAGGATATAGCCGATCACCATCGCGGCCAGCGTGTAAGAGGTAAAGACCTTCGCTTCGGTGAGTGGGAAGCCCTGCGACAAGCCGTAGCTGATGATCGTATCGCCCGCCATCACTTCCACGCCGACGTACAGAAAAAGGGACACCAACCCGAGGATGAGGTTCGGGAATTGCCATACGCTGGTCTTCGGTGTGCTGCCCGCCACGGCCTGATTATCGGCCTCTGGGTTGATTTCCGGCAAACCCGAGAAGCGCACAAACACGCCCAGCCCAAACAGAATCGCGGCCATTACGCAGTACGGGACAATAACGCGCGCGGCCAGCGCATCCAGCTCGGCGGCGCGTTGCACGGCATCCATCGCGGCCAACCGGGCCTCCAGGTCTTCGTTGCCTTTCAGAACAATCGCTCCCAGAATCAGTGGCGAGAGGATGCCCGCCGTTTTGTTGAAAATGCCCATCAGACTAATGCGCCGGGCGGCCGACTCGCGCGGACCCATCACCGAGATGTACGGATTCGACGCCGTTTGCAGCACGGTCATCCCGCCGCCGATCACAAACAAGCCGAACAGAAACAAGGGATAACTGCGCATTGAAGCAGCCGGCACGAATAGCAACGCGCCCCCGGCCATGATAAACAGCCCGACCATCATCGCGTTTCGGAAACCGGTGCGCCGGATGATGCCCGACGACGGCAGGGCCATCACAATCGTCGCGATGTAGAACGCAAAGGCGACGAGGTACGACTGAAAGTTATCGAGTTCGCAGGCGATGCGCAGGTATGGAATCAGGATGCCGTTCAGCCAGGTGACAAAGCCAAAGATGAAAAACAGCACCCCAATCAGGGCGATGGCGCGGGTTTGTTTCATACAGAAAAGGCGATGGGATTTCGGCACGAATGTAAGGAGCCGCAGGCGGATCGTGCGTATCTCCGCTTCAGGCAGAAAAACGCAGCGCGGGGCTTTATCGAGCCGGAAGGGGCTTTTCGACGAACAGAAGCCTTTGCCCAACAATTTCAATCGTTTGCGCAAAAAACGCGCGCCCTGCGTTTTGGCCGAGGCGCACGCCTAGTCGGTCCCGTCTGACGCGAGCTTGCGCTTCACCACGTCGGCCGGGTACTTCAGCGCCAGGCGACGGATTTCGTAAGCAAATTCCTCGAACGTTTCCTGCCACAGCCGCGCTTCTTCCGGCGTATAGTCGTGGAAGCCGTGCGCATTGGCGACGCCCCGCCCGCCCGCTTTCACAAGGTCGTCGATCAGGTGCGGCACTTCCGTCTGGTTGCTGAGCGTCGGCCAGAGGTCTTTCATCACGGTATGGTAGGCGGGCACACCGGTCAGGTCCATCCACCGAAACACGCCCACGAGCGTCATCCAGTAGCCCGCGTTGTTCCGGCAGGCGCGGTCCACGTCTTCCACCGTGGCGTAGCCATTCTCGACCAGGTAAAACGCTTCGCGGTACATGGCGTACATCAGCCGGTTACCGATAAACCCACGGATGTCTTTCCGGACCAGCGTCGGCTCTTTTCCCCACCGATGCGACAGGTCGTACAGCCATTCGCCCCGCGCCAGGTCGCTTTGGTCGCCGCAGATGATTTCGAGAAAGCGCGTGGTGTGCGACGGCTCGGCCCAGTGCAACCCCAGAAAGCGGGCAGGATGCTGCGTTTCCCGCTGCAACAGGCTGATCGGAATGGCCGACGTGTTGCTGGTAATCACCGCTTCGCGTGAAACGGCGGCTTCGATCTTGGCGTAAACCGCCCGTTTGATGTCGATCTGTTCCAGCGTGCATTCGATCACCAGTTGGCAGGGCGCAAGTTGCGCGTAATCGTCGGTGATGAGCAGGCGTTCCCGGTAGTGAGCGGGCCGTTGCGCGGTCAAGCCTTCTTGGTGCGACTTTTCCAGATGTTTGTGGACGCGCGGCCAGGCCGTATCGAGGTCGGGCGGAATGGGGGCTACGGCGACCACCGGATGCCCCGCCAGCAGCAGGCAGGTGGTGATGCTACAGCCCATCAGGCCCAGCCCCACGATCCCTACCGGAATCGCGGACGGATCGTGCGGTGCGCTGTTCATGGTTACTCGGGCAGACGCACGATGGCGTCAATTTCGACCTTGATGCCGTTGGCCATCGCGGCTTCGACGGTGGTGCGGGCCGGTTTCACACCCGTAAAATGTTCGGCGTAGACGGTATTGTATCGGGGAAAGTCGTTGATGTCGGCCAGGTAGACCGTGCACTTCACCACGTCGTCGAGCGAGGCACCCGCCGCTTCACAGATCCGGCGGATGTTGTGGAGCGTCAGTCGCGTTTCTTCTTCGATGGTACCCAGCACAAATTTGCCTTGCGCGAAGTCGACGGCGGCCTGACCGCTGACGTAAAGCCAGCCGTCGATTTTAACGCCGGCCGAGAAAGCGCCGGTCGCAAAGTTCGGGTCTGTTTTATCGGGGTGATGGATTTCTTCTTTTTGCATAGGAAAAGGAAATTAGGAGCGTATGATGATGGAGCCTGTGCGCCGCATCACCTCTGGCGAACGGCGGCCCGACAAAGCTAGCCATTCGCACAGGACACGCAAGATTTCCAGGTTTATACGTAAACAGGTGTACCTCGCCTGCCCGCCAATTTGCACAACCGATTGCGCACCCCCGGAAGGAGGTTCTACCACGCCGCCGGAGAGGGAACGGGGAAAAATCATTGAAAACGTAGAAGCAGAATTTTATTTTCCGTTACAATCGCTCCACAGACGCTGATTTTGAACAAGGCGGAAATTCCCGTCCCTAAAACACCACAAACAAGCTAAATACCAGTACATACATGAAAATACGACCTTCGTAGTATGCACAACGGCGTTCGTATAAATACACCATAGATTCACACACCACGCATTTAGTTTAGGCAAATAAAAAGTAAGCAAAAGCACTTTGTGCTTTCAGAAGGTTTGTTCAATATAGTGGCCGTCTTTACAGCAAAGTACTCCACCCTGCTTCCTGCTTACTGATTCTCTCCTCGCCTGGTAGCGAGGAGTCGTATCGGCTTTCCTGCGACACAACCCACCCGCACAGGTTCGCTGTACCTACATCCCCACGCCGCGTCAAGTACCAGGCCTTCGGCATCGGAAGGCCGCTCAGGCAACCGCTCAGTTCGCATCCTAATCTATCCTATAATTCAATGACAAGCAGTATGAGAAAACGTCTCTCCCTGTTCTCCCTGTTCTGGGGATTGTTTCTCTGCGGTCCTGTAGCCTGGGGGCAACGGACCGTCAGCGGAAAAATTACCGACGGCACTACGCAAGAAACGCTGATTGGCGTCAGCGTCCTGGTCAAAGGCACGACCATCGGTACCATTAGCGACGCCACAGGCGCGTATACCCTCAACGTGCCCGCCGACGGCACCACCCTGGTTTTTTCGTACATCGGCTACACGCCTCAGGACGTGGCGATCAACAACCGCTCGGTCATCGACGTGGCGCTCGAACCCGATGTGCAGGCACTGCAGGAAGTGGTGGTAACGGCGCTGGGCATCGAACGTGAGAGCAAGGCCCTTCCCTACGCGACGCAGTCGATCGGGCCACAGCAGCTCAACGAAGTGCGCGACGCAAACGTGCTCAACACCCTCCAGGGGAAAATTGCCGGGGCATACATCACCCAGGGCTCCGGTGGGGTGGGAAGCGGATCGCGCATTGTGCTGCGCGGCAACCGGTCCATCCAGGGCAGCAACAACGCCCTGATTGTGGTCGACGGGGTGCCGATCAACAACAGCACGTACCAGACCGCAACCAGTGACTTTGGAGGCGTGACGGGCAGCGATGGCGCCTCAAACATCAACCCCGACGACATCGAGTCGACGACGGTTCTGCGCGGGGCTTCGGCCGCGGCGCTCTACGGCAGCCAGGCCGCCAACGGTGTGATTCTGATCACGACCAAAAAAGGCCGGAGTGGTAAGATTTCGGTCGATGTCAACTCCGGAGTTACGCGCCAGACGGTCTTCGCCATCCCGCGCTTCCAGGATCAGTACGGACAGGGCGTCGGCGGCAACATCGTCCCGAACGAAGGCGCCAGCTGGGGTGCGCCCATGCAGGGGCAGAGCTTCACCAACTACCTGGGCGAACAGGCCAGCTACTCGCCTCAGCCCGATAACGTGCGCGACTTTTTCCGGACGGCCTACAGCTTCAACAACTCGATCGGCGTGTCGGGCGGCTCGGAGAAAATGCAGACGTACCTGTCGTACACCAACAACGCGCTGCAAGGCGTGGTGCCGAAAAACGACATGAGCCGCCATACCATCAACCTGCGTCTGTCGAACCAGATCAGCGAAAAATTCTCGACCGACGCGAAGGTGACCTACATCCTGCAGGATATTTACGACAAGCCGCGCACCGGCGAAGAGAACGCGCCCGTCATCGACGTCTACCAGGCGCCGCGCAACGTGAGCATCGAAAACATGAAGCAGTACGCCATGCCCGATGCGTTTGGTATCCCAACGCCTACCCCTTGGCCGTCCACGCTCTCGTCGATCTACCAGAATCCTTACTGGATGATCCATCAGACGGCCATTAACCAGTCGCGCGACCGGATTACCGGTTTCCTGACCGCCAAGTACCAGATCACCAGCTGGCTGTCGTTGCAGGGGCGGGCCAACCTGGACAAGTATTTCGATAAGAACGAAGAAGAGTACTCGCAGGGCACTATTTTATGGACTTCCCGGCCGGGTGGTCGATTTTCGCGCAACAGCATTGTCATCACGCAGAAATGGTTCGATGCGATGTTGGCCGGAAGCAACAACCTCGGTGAACAGGTCCAGATCGATTACCGGATCGGTGCCATTTTGCAAGACAACCAGTATCAGAATACCGGGGCAGTGGCCAATGGGCTCAACATTCCCAACAAATTCAACTTGGCTTTTGGCACTCAGCAGACGCACAGCGATGTATACACTCATACACAAACTCAGTCGGTATTTGGGCAGACGACCATTGCCTTCCGAGACGCAATTTTCTTAGATGCCAGCTTAAGGAACGACTGGGCATCGACCCTACCTAGTCCATATGGATTCCAGTATCCATCCGTAGGGCTTTCTGCTGTCATTTCCGACTTGGTTTCGTTGCCCGAAGTGTGGTCGTTTTTCAAGCTAAATACGTCGTATGCAAGAGTAGGGAATGGTGGTGATCCCTATTTACTTTTCAACACTTACTCTTATCAGCAAGGTGCCGGAGCAGGCTTCATTGCACGGGATGCCAGGCAGGCCATCGGCAACCTTCAACCGGAAATCACCCGTAGCCTGGAAATCGGCGGGGACGTTCGGTTCATCAGCAACAGAATCGGCCTGACCTTCACGTACTATAAGACCAATTCACTTAACCAGTTATTGCTATTGGGACTGGCCCCCGCTTCAGGATTCTCCGAGCAGTACATCAACGCCGGGAACATCCAGAACCAAGGCATTGAAGTAGTCGTCAACGGTACGCCGATCAACACCGCAAATTTCTCCTGGAACGTGACGTTCAACCTGGGACGGAACCGCAATAAGATTTTAGAACTGGCTGAGAATATTAACGAAAGGACGCTTGGTGGCAGCTATGCCCGCTCGGCTACGCCGATCGTTAGAGTAGGTGGGTCGTACGGCGACTTGCTGGCCGACGGATGGGCCACGGACGCAAACGGGCGATTCATCGTGTCCGATGCCGGGCTGCCCGTCGTTACGGAAGACCAGAAGATCATCGGCAATTTCAACCCCAAAATGACCCTGGGTCTGAGCAATACCTTCAACTACAAAGGTGTTTCGTTGCGTGTGCTACTGGATGGTCGCGTAGGGGGCATTGCGGTTTCGGGGACAGAGATGAACCTGGCGTTCAGCGGCGTGACTGAAGAAACCGCCCAAATGCGCGAAGGCGGCTGGGTGCTCGATGCCGTAACCGCTTCCGGCGAGGAGAATACCACGGCCATCAACGCCGAAGCGTTCTGGACCAGCGCCAGCGTCACCGGCAAACGGTACGGTTCCGGTGAGTTCTTTGCCTACGACGCTACGAACTTCCGCGTACGCGAAGTGTCGCTGGGGTACGACCTCCCGCTCCCTGTAAACACATTTATCAAGGGCGCGAAACTTTCGTTTGTGGCCCGTAACCTGTTCTGGCTCTACCGGGGCAGCTCGATTCTCGACATTCCGGGACTGGGCAAACGCAAGATGTGGTTCGACCCGGACATGAACTTGGGGAACAGCAACTTCCAGGGCATCGAGTACGGCACCCTACCGTCGACCCGCGACCTCGGTTTAAACCTGAAGCTCTCGTTTTAAGGCCACTTTTCACGCATGCATTTTCTACACATGAACTACAGTCAATCTATACAACATAGCCGGGTGGCCTTATCGCTATGGATCGCCGCCCTTCTGCTGATCGGAGCCTGTACCTCCAACTTCGACGAAGTCAACACGGATCAGACCAAAATTTCCGTTATCGGTCCGGCTGAAATTCCGTATCTATTCGCCAAAGCTCAATCGTCGGCCGCACTGCCGGGCGGGAATTACCAGGTCGGGCAGAACTTGTTTTCCGATCAATACGCCCAGTATTTTGCCTGCGTCGCGACTTACTTTCCTTCGGATCGTTACGTGATTCGGATGGACTGGCTGGCGACACCCTGGAGTGTGATTTATACCCAGACGGTACCGCAACTGAAAACCATTTTCGAACAGACGGAGCCTTCGTCGACCGAGTACGCGCTGGCGCAAATCTGGTGGGTCTGGTCGTTCCACCGCGTGACCGATTACTACGGTCCGATTCCCTACTTCCAGGCGGGCATTCCGGCCACTTCGGTGCCGTACGATCCACAGGACCAGATTTACGACGACTTCTTCAAAAAGCTGGACTCAGCCGTGACCGTGCTGGAAAGCCAGTCAGGAGCCGAGCCGTACGGAAGCTTCGACCTGATTTATGGGGGTGACGTGAGCAAATGGATCAAATTTGCCAATACCCTGCGGTTGCGCCTGGCCATGCGCGTGTCGGGTGTAGACCCGTCGCGAGCGCAAACCGAGGCCGAAGCGGCCGTAGCCGGAGGCGTGCTGATGAGCAGTCCCGACGACGACGCGCTGTTGCAGCGTGGTGGGGTGAACGGTGACGATAACGCACTATCGCTGATGCAGTGGAATGAATTTCGCATGAGCGCCGCGATGGAGTCAGTTCTGAAGGGATACGAAGACCCACGGCTGGAAGAGTACTTTGACCCCTCTACCGTTACCGGCGACTACGAAGGGTTGCGCAACGGCCTGACCTCCGCCCAATTGTCGGATGAAAAGAACACGGCGGCTTACAACTCCCTGCACAACAGTGCGCGCTGGAACAGCTCCAATTTGGACGAGTCTCAAAACATCATGGCAACCGCCGAGGCGTATTTCCTGCGCGCGGAAGGTGCGCTCAACGGCTGGAACATGGGCGAGGATGCAAAGACGTTGTACAACAAAGGCATCGAAGCCTCGATGCTGCAATGGGGCATTACCGATCCGGTACTGATTGCGGCCTACCAAAACAGCACGGCGACGCCCATCGCGCCGCAGGACTTCCTCGACTCTCCGCCCATGGCCGATATTCCGGTGATATTCGCCGAAGACGAAGCCACGCAACGGGAGCAGATCGGCACCCAAAAATGGCTGGCGATGTACCCCGATGGCTTCGAAGGCTGGGCAGAGTTCCGGCGCACCGGGTATCCTACTCTCTATCCGGTCGTGAATTCGGACAACCCGGACATTGCCGCCGGAGAAATTCTGCGCCGCATTCCGTTCCTGGACCTGGAAGAGCAGACGAACGGCGATGCCGTCGACGCGGCGGTACAATTGCTGGACGGGCCGGATGTGGTCACGACGCCGCTGTGGTGGGACCCGCACAAATAGGCGAACGGCCGGGCGGCTTACGCGTCTTTGACGTTTAGCTTATTTTTTTATTCCTTGATCTTTCTACACCGTCCGTACCTGCTAGGTTGCTTGTGGGTCCGGACGGTGTCTATTTGAGTTGTATGATGAAACGTTGCTTTTGGGGAAGTTGGGTCGCGCTGGCCGGGAGCCTGGCCGGATGCAGCTCGCCCTCTGCCCCTCACGAAGAAAAAACGGACCCTCTGTTTGTCGAACAAGCGCCGAAAGCGACCGGCGTCACGTTCGCGAACCGGGTGGTGCAGGAAGGGGACAACAACGTGCTCAGCTACCCCTACTTTTTTAACGGTGGTGGGGTTGCCGTCGGCGATCTGAATAACGACGGACTACCCGACCTTTATTTCACCGGTAATCAGGTCCCGAACCGCCTGTACCTCAACAAGGGTAATTTTGAATTTGAAGACATTACCGAGCGGGCGGGCGTGGTCGTGCCCGAGGGCTGGAAGACGGGCGTTACGCTGGCCGATGTGAACGGCGACGGCTGGCTCGATCTGTACGTGTGTCGGTCGGCGGTGGGCGATCCGACGCTGCGCCGCAACCTGCTGTTTATTAATAATCAAGACCTTACCTTCACCGAACGCGCCGCCGACTTCGGTCTGGCCGACGAAGGCTATTCGACGCACGCGGCCTTTTTCGATTACGACCACGACGGCGACCTGGACCTGTTCGTGCTGAACCACTCGCTGCCCAAGTACGCGGGCTTCAGCAAACTGATGGCGACCTACAAACAGGAAACCAATCCGCGCTTTGCCAGTCAACTGTACCGGAACGACGGCGGAGCGTTTACGAACGTGACGGAAGCGGCGGGCATCACCGGCAACGTCCTGAGCTTTGGGCTGGGCCTGGCGGTGGCGGACCTGAACGACGACGGCTGGCAGGACGTGTACGTCTCGAACGATTTCAACGAGGAAGATTACCTGTTTCTGAACCAGCAGAACGGCACCTTTCGGAACGTGCTGCGCGACGCGATGGGCCACACCTCCCTCTTTTCGATGGGTTCCGATGTCGCCGATATCAACAACGACGGGCGACCCGATCTGCTGACGCTCGACATGCTGCCGGAAACCAACGAGCGCATCAAACTTTCGTCAGGCGACGATAACTTCGACAAGTACCGCCAGCTTCTGCGCGCCGACTTCCATCCGCAGACGATGCGCAACATGCTGCAACTGAATCAGGGTGTGCAGCCGTCGGGCGTGCCGCTGTTTGCGGAAGTAGGGCAACTGGCTGGTATCTCGAACACCGACTGGAGCTGGGCCGCGCTGTTCGCCGACTTCGACGGTGACGGCTGGAAAGACCTGTTCATCTCGAATGGCTACGACAAGGACTACACCAACATGCAGTTCCTCAAGTACATGGTCGACGAGCGCGTGAAGGCGCAACGCACCGGACAGCAGCCCACCATGCAGCAGATTCTCGACAGCATTCCGTCCATTCAGGTGGGCAATTACCTGTTTCGGAACACAGGCCCGGAGCTGGGCTTCGCCAAAGTCTCGCAGGAATGGGGCATCGACCGCGCGTTCAAATCGAACGGTGCCGCCTACGCCGACCTGGATGAAGATGGCGACCTGGATCTGATCATCAACACGCTCAACGAGCCGGCCGTCCTGTACCGGAACCAGGCTGTGGAGCAGCAACGTGCTCGGTTCCTGCGCATCGACCTCCGCGAAAAAAATGAGGGCCAGCCACTCGTCGGCACGAAGGTGTGGGTCCATCAGGGAGAACGGACACAATTTCAGGAGTTTTCGCCGGTGCGGGGTTACCAGTCCTGCATGGACGTACCGTTGAGCTTCGGCCTCGGTGCGGACTCAACCGTCGATTCCGTGCGCGTAGTCTATCCCGACGCCCGAATGCAGGTGTTCCGGCCGGTTGATCCGCAGCGATTGCTCGCCCCCGATTACCAGGAAGCGACCCAGCGCTACACGCCTCCGGTCCCGACCTTTCCCCTTTTCACGACCGAAACGCTTGGGGGCTGGACCCACACGCCGGTCGACACCAACGATTTCAAACGGCAGTTGCTGCTACCCTATCAGTTTTCCTATTCGGGTCCCCGGCTGGCGGTCGGTGACATCGACGGCGACGGTCGCAACGATTTTTACGCCTGCGGGGCGAAAGACCAACCCGGTGCGCTGTGGCAACAGCAGGCGAACGGCAGCTTCCAGCATCTGTCAATTCCGGCATGGGAAGCCGACCGCGCCAGTCAGGACGAAGACGCCCTCTTTTTCGACGCCGATGGCGATGGCGACCTCGATTTGTACGTGGTGAGTGGCGGCTACGGCTTTGCGCCGGGCGATCCGGCGCTGCACGATCGCCTCTACCTGAACGACGGGAGCGGACAGTTCACAAAAGCTTCTGACGCGCTACCCACCGAAACCGATGCGGGCTCGTGTGTCGCTACGCTCGACCTGAACGGTGACGGCGCGCTCGACTTGTTCGTCGGGAATCGGTTTGTGCCGGGACAGTACCCAATTCCGGCAGCCAGCCAGTTTCTGCTAAACGACGGGCGGGGCCATTTCACGGCCACCGCGAAAGACCTCGGCATGGTGTGCGACGCCCAACCGGCCGATGTGAACGGCGACGGAAAACCGGACCTGATCGTGGTGGGGGAATGGACACCGATCCGCATCTTTCTAAGTCAAGGCGATCAAGTGTCGGAGCAACCGCAGGAGCTTCCGGAAACGCAAGGCTGGTGGAACTGCGTTCTCGCCGAGGACTTTGATCAGGACGGCGACATAGACCTGATCGTCGGGAATTATGGGCAGAACGCGCAGTTTCAGGCGTCGTCGGAACGGCCGGTGACGCTCACCTACGCCGACTTCGACGACAACGGGCAGGTCGATCCGTTTTTGAACTACTTCGTGGGTGAGCAAACCTATCCGTTTGCCAGTCGCGACGAAGCACTGGGACAAATCAACGGTCTGAAAAAGAAATACCTCAATTATACGTCGTACGCGAACACGACACTACCCAAAATGTTTTCGGAGCAAGAACTGGCCGGTGCCACTACGCTGGAGGCAAATGAACTCCGTACGCTTTACTTCGAAAACCAGGGTGGACAATTCATCAAGCGCGCCCTGCCGGTGGAATTGCAGTTCTCTCCCGTTTTCGCCTTACTCGCTTTCGATTACGATCAGGATGGCGACCTCGACCTACTGGCGGGGGGCAACATCACCCAGGCGCGGGTACGGGTCGGTCCGACAGACGCGAACCACGTACAATTGTTTCAGAATCAGGACGGAGCATTTACCTACCAAGGAACGTTAGGCCTCACCGGCGACGTCCGCGACGTGCAGGCGCTTGATGCGGAACGCGTGCTGATCGGTGTGAACGGCGGGCCGCTGCGCGTAGCAAAGGTGCTCCGGCAAGAGTCGCTATAAAAAACCTACCGCACGTCGCGCCCGAACGGCGTCAGGCTGAAAGCCGCCAGTTTCATGTGCTGCTTGGCGAAAGGAAGTCCGATGATGGTGATGGCGCAGATGACCGCGAAGATGAGGTGCGTGATGGCGATCCAGAAGCCACCGAAGACGAGCCACAGTACGTTCATCGTCACGGACAGACAGCCGGAGGCGCTTTCCCGCACGACCACGTCTTTCCCGAACGGCACCAACGCCACTAGCGCCAACCGGAACACCTGCAAGCCGAAGGGAATGCCGACGATGGTCAGGCACAGCAGCACCCCGCCGATCAGGTATTCCAAAAACAGAAAAATGCCACCGCCCAGGATGATCCACAGAACATTACCGATTGCGCTCATAGTGCAATTGTATGGAGTTGAGATGCCGTAAGATAAAGGAAAAGCGAGATCCCTGAACCCATCCGCCTGTCCTGCGTAGTTATTATCGCTAAACTTTTTGATCTATGGATTTTACCAACAAAGTTGCCCTGATCACGGGCGGAGGCTCAGGACTGGGCGAAGCAGCCGCGCGGATGCTAGCAGCGCGTGGTGCTAAGGTGGGCATTTTGGGCCGCACGAAAGAAGAACTGCAAGAGGTTGCCGACGACGTAGGCGACGACAAAATCATGGTACTGACGGCCGACATTTCGGACGAGAAGTCGGTGAAGGCCGCGGTCAAACAACTGACCGATCGCTGGGGTCGGCTCGACTTCGTGGCGGCCGTGGCGGGCGTCAATGGAACGTGGGCACCCATCGAAGACCTGACGGTGGAAGAGTTTGAGAAAACCATCGGGATTAACCTGACCGGCACATTCATTACGCTCAAATCTGCGTTTCCCTACCTGAAAAAACAGGGCGGTGCGGGTGTGGTGGTCGCCTCGGTCAACGGCACGCGGATGTTCAGCAATACCGGTGCGACGGCCTACGCGACGTCCAAAGCCGGACAGGTCGCCATGACCAAAATGCTGGCGCTGGAATGGGCCAAACACCGCGTGCGCCTCAATGTAATCTGCCCTGGCTGGATCGAAAGCGAGATCGACGACAACACGAAGAAGAAAAACCTGGAAGCAGCCAAGGAACCGATGGAATTTCCGGCGGGTGAAGTGCCGCTGACCGACGGCCAGCCAGGCAAAGCCGATCAGGTCGCCGAACTGATCTCGTTCCTGTTGTCCGACGCCAGCAGCCACATCACCGGCACCGAAATGTGGATCGACGGCGCGGAATCGTTGCTGCGGGGGTGATTTTTCCGACCTTTGGGCCATGAATCTTCCCGCCGCGTTCCGGGAGCGCATGGAACAGCAGCTGGGTGCTGCGTTTCCCACGTTTCTGGACAGCCTTCAGCAATCTCCTCCCGTCAGCCTGCGCCTCAATCCTGCCAAGTGGTCCGCCCCCGCTTCACCGGAACGCGTCCCGTGGGCTGCCCAGGGCTTTTACCTGCCGGAGCGACCCGTCTTCACGCTCGATCCGCTGTGGCACGCAGGCGCTTACTACGTGCAGGAGGCCAGTTCGATGTTTCTGGAGCAGGTCTTACGGCAATCGGTTTCGGGAGATCAACCGCTTAAAGTATTGGATTTGTGCGGCGCACCGGGCGGAAAATCCACGCATCTGGCCAGCCTGTTGCCCGAAGGGAGTCTGCTGGTGGCCAACGAGGTGATTCGCGGCCGAGCACGCATTCTGGCCGAAAACCTGACCAAGTGGGGAGGAGGTCACCACGTGGTCACGCAAAACGATCCTCGTGATTTTCAGGAACTACCGGGCTTTTTCGACGTGGTGGTGATCGACGCACCTTGCTCGGGCGAAGGCTTGTTCCGACGCGATGCCGACGCCATGCAGGAATGGTCGGAGGCGAATGTGCACTTGTGTGCGGATCGCCAAAAACGCATTCTGGCCGACGTCTGGCCGACGCTCCGCCCCGGGGGCACGCTCATTTACAGCACCTGCACCTGGAGTCCCGACGAAAACGAAGCCAACGTGGCCTGGCTGGCCGAACAGGTCGACCTCGATCCGGTATCCGTAGCGATCGATCCGGCCTGGGGTATGGAGGAAATCCCCATCGGACCGTTTACCGGCTACCGGTTTTATCCGCATCATACCCGGGGCGAAGGGCTGTTTATGATCGCCGTGCGGAAAGCGGGCTACGCCGTCAGATCGGCGGTGGCGGGGCGCAGCCGCACGTCCCGTCACAAAAAGAGTAACTTCCTGACTGTAGGCAAAAAGGAACAAGCTGCACTTTCGACCTGGTTGCACGCACCGGAAGCCTGGACGTTGACGCAGGAAGGCGAACAGGTCCACGCCCTGCCAACGGCGCACCTGGCCGACCTGGAGCGCCTCCAGGAACACCTGCGGTGGGTGACCGGGGGCATCGCCCTGGCGGAGATCAAGGGCAAGCACTTGAATCCGATGCCCGGGCTGGCGCTATCTACCCACTTGCAGACCAACGTGTTTCCGCACGTTGAACTCGATCATGCCACGGCGCTGCGGTACCTGCACCGCGACGAAGTAACCGTGCCCGACGCACCGCGTGGTTGGGTGCGGGTCACCTTTCGCGGCGTAGGGCTGGGCTGGCTGAAGAATCTGGGCAATCGCACGAACAATTACTTTCCGAAAGAATGGCGTATCCTGATGTCGGTCGACGATCCGGACGCTTTTTTTACCCTTCCCGTGTGATTTTCCTGCCCGTGTAAAGCCGTTCCGGCACGTTCGCGTACCTTGTGGCGTTTCCATGGTGCGGTGCCCCACCGGTTCGGCACTGCGCTCTATATTTGCATCCTTTTCCGATTGCCTATGACCTCGTTCGAAACCCTTGTCCGCGACATCCGGCACGACATTGCCGACTACCGTCTGCGAGGTCTGAAAGTGTTTGCCACCTCCTCTTTCCAGACCAATAGTGTTCCATTGCTGCACATCCTCAGCCAAATGGAACCCAAGGTGCCGATCTTTTTTCTGAATACCGGCTACCATTTTCCGGAGACGCTTCAGTTCCGAGATACGCTCATGGAGCGACTTGACCTACAACTCATTACGTTGCAATCGCCCGTACCCAAGGCTTACCAGAAAGGCCAGGGCAACCAGTTGCTCTATACCTTCGATCCCGAACACTGCTGCCACCTGAATAAGGTCCAGCCGCTGGAGCCGATTCTGGCGTCGCACGATGTGTGGATCAGCGGCGTGCGCGGCGACCAGAGCCGGGTGCGTGCCAAGATGCACAAGGAAGAAACCACTCCCGACGGCGTGCTGCGCTACCACCCGATGCTGGGCTGGACGGCCAAGATGGTCTACGACTACATCCGGGAGTTCGACCTGCCCAAGCACCCGCTGGAGCCGGAGGGCTACATCAGCATTGGCTGCGAACCGTGTACCCGCAAGTTTACGCTGCCCCCCGACGGAGCCGACGACCGGGGCGGACGGTGGTTCGGGCTGCAAAAGAGCGAGTGCGGCCTCCATACCGAATTGATTAAAAAATAAAACGACGCGCATACTCTCCCCTTTATGCATGTACTCATTACGGGCGGCGCTGGCTACGTGGGCACCGAGTTGGTGAACCGGCTGACGCAAAACCCCGACGTTCAGGAAATCACGATTTACGATAACCTCAGCCGCAAAAACTACAACCTGTTTATGTCGGCGCAATGGCCCGACCGACGCATCCGCTTTGTGCTGGGCGATCTGCTCGACAGCCGGAAGCTGAAAGAATGGGTAAAGAAGGCCGACGTGATCTACCATCTGGCCGCCAAGGTGACCACCCCGTTTTCGAACGACGACCCGCACATTTTTGAACAGGTGAACCACTGGGGTACGGCCGAACTGAGCTATCTGCTGGAAGAGTTGCCGCCCCGCCGCATCATCTACCTGAGTTCTACCTCGATCTACGGGGCTTCCGAAGCTCTGGCCGACCGCAACACGCCGCCGCAGCCGCGCACGTATTATGGCATTTCGAAGTGGAACGGCGAGAAAATGCTGGGCCGCCTTGCCGACCAGCACCACCTGCTCATCCTCCGCGGGGGCAACGTGTACGGGTACAGCCGCACGATGCGGTTCGATGCCGTCATCAACAAATTTATGTTCGAGGCGCAGTTCAACCGGCGCATCAGCATCAACGGCAGCGGGGAGCAGAAGCGTTCGTTCATCCACATCGACCAGTTGTGCGAAGCGCTTGCCAAGCTGCTCACCACCGACTTGGCCTCGGGCACGTACGACCTGACGCACAAGAACTTATCGGTTCTGGAGATTCTCGATACCCTGCGGCAGATCTATCCCGACCTGGAAACGTTGTTCATCCAACAGAACATGGCGCCCCGGAGCCTGAGCGTGTTGCCCGACGAGCGGCTGGAACCGTTGCAACTGTTCCCGGAAACTGATCTGTCGACCGAATTGGCCGAGTTTCGTAACAAATTTGCCTTTAACCCGCTATAAGAAGGAAAATGAATTTTCTTTACGCTTAATCGTGTATTCACGTTTTGAATTGCAGCAAAGTAGCAGTAATATTAGCTACGCATAGGTGTCCCGAATTTGACTGATGCTTCTGGAAGCCAGACCTCTCACCCGCCCCCTCTACACGGCTACCCCTTCGATGAAGCGGGTGAAGGAAGTCGGCGACACCCTTTTCTGGTACGAGACCAGCCCCTTCCGAAAGCATTTCAAACTAAAGGGCGCTCAGAACAAGGACATTACGGCCTTTCTGAAGTGGAAAAAAGAGTGTGGTTCGCTGGCCCTGGGCGAGACGCTGGCCGGGCGGTGGACGTTCAAACGCAACGGTTTCCTGCGGCCCTACATCAGCATTCATGCGGTGCAGCCTCCTTCGGTGCCGCCGGCAGCGTCGGAAGAAATGGGGCGTATCTGGATCAACACCAACGGCGAAGGCCGGTTTGCGCCCGTTCCCGACCGCGAATACACCTGGAAATGCACGAATTTCTGGAAGAACGAGTGGAGCTGGTTTTTTAAAAGCAAACGTCTGCTCAAGATCGACACGCTTTCGAACTTCAACAACAAGGTGGGGCGGGTCACCGTCGAAACTGATAAGGTCGACGACGACATGCTTTCTCTACTGTTGCTGTCCGGCTGGTACATCATGGCCCTGATGCAGGACGAATCGGGTACCGATCAGGTGAATCCGTTCTAAACAAGAAAACCGCTTCCCTTACGGAAAGCGGCTCCCCTCTTCATCTATGTATGCACTACTTTACTGTCGCACAAACTTTTTGGTCTGCACGCCGTCGGGCGTGGTGATGCGGTAGAAGTACGCGTTGCCTTTCAGGGCGCTCAGGTCCACCTCTTTTTCGTACGCGCCGGCCGTTTGCGCTTCGTTCTGCAACGTTTGCACCACGCGGCCCTGGCGGTCCAGCACCTCGATTTTCACCGTACCGGCTTTCTCGACCGAGTAGGCGATGCGTGCCGCCCCGCTGGTCGGATTTGGATAGAGACGCGACTCCTGCCCTGCCTCCGGCGCGCTCATGCCCAAGCCCCGTTCCGACATCGGTTCACGGGGGTCCCAGAGCAAAAACGACGCTGGTTGCCACAGGTGCATGCCCGGCCCGGCGTGCGCCCGATCGCCACGCGAACCGTGTGCGCGACCAGCTCGCTTTCTGTCGCCCGACTGTCCTTCGGGGTGCGCACGCTCCGGTCGGTTTGCTTCGCGGAAAGCTTTCAGGTCGGCGTGCCACTGTTCGCGCTGACCGGCCACTTCATCGAACAACGTCTGAATCTGGTTGTCGTATTTCTGTGCCAGTTGCGCCACTTGGCCCATGGCAATCTGCTGGCGGTAGTGCAGGTCCCGGAAGGCGGCCTGCTGTTCTTCCGTCAATTCCGGTCGCTTTTGTCCTTTTTCGCGCGCATCGCCCCGCAGGCTTTTCCGTGCATCGCGGATTTCCTTCAGGTCTGCCTTCAGGCTTTCCAGCTTGGTTTTATCGGCCTTGGCCAGTTGGGCATCGAGCTTGGTACGCTGCGCGCTCATCACCGGAACGACGTTCTCTTTAACGTAGGTCATCACCTGTTGGCGGGCCTCTTTGCGACTGCCCGGGGCGGTCGTTTGGTCCTGCGCCAGGGTGGGTAGCGTGTAGCAGGAGATCATCAGGGCCGCGGCCCATTGAAGCACTTGAATTTTCATATCTTTAGCTGCATTTGTTGAAAGATTATGTCGCTTAGAGGCCCGGCCGGAAACAAGGTTTAACGCCGCCCGTTTATTTTTATACTTCTCCGCGCGACGGCCCGCCGCTACGCAGAGAATTCACGCTAGATTTCCATCGCATTATGTTCGGACTTTTCCGGAAGAAACCCGATTCTTCCAAACCTGCCCCGCAGATGGCAGACATCAACGGAATTCCACTTGCCGAAGGCGATTTCGTCGAATCGTTGCGGTACGACCTGGGCAAATGCCGCCTGCTTAAAACCGACAAAGGGTTTGTGTACGAGTCGCTGGAAAACGGCCGGCAGGTCAGCTGGCTGCAAATGATCGATGCGTCGACCGACCAGCAAAAGGTCAAAAAACTATTACCTCAGAACGGCCACTAGGCCTCTATCCATGGCGTTGCGCATCTTACTTTTTGCCCTGCTGGTGGCAGTGGTCCTCTTGTTGTTTTACTTCCGGCTTACCCGCTACGCGCGGTGGAAGCGCCGGGTGCTGGCCGAGCCGTTTCCCGAACAATGGCGCGAGATTCTGCAAAAGCGGGTGAGCTTTTACCGGAAGCTTTCGGACGAAGAAAAGGCACGGTTCGAAAAGCGCGTGCAGCTTTTTCTGGCCCGCACGAACGTGATCGGCCTAAAGATGGAAATCAACGACACCGTTCGCGTGCTGGTCGCCGCCAGCGCCATCATTCCGGTGTTTGGTTTCGACGAATGGGAGTACGACAACCTGGCCGAAGTGCTGGTGGTGCCCGGCTCCATTCAGCCGGAAAACGAGGGGGAAGACTATGGTGTGGGAACCGTGCTGGGGCAGGCACGGCAGTTTCAGAATCAATACTACGTCAAAATTTCGAAGCCAGTGCTGGAAGCGGGATTCAAGAGCGACGACCAGAAAAACGTGGGCATCCACGAGTTTGCGCACCTGATCGACCAGGCCGACGGCGATGTGGACGGCGTACCCGAATCGCTGCTACCGCCCGAATTGCTGCGCTCCTGGAGCAAACTGATGCACAAAGCCATGGCCGAAATCAAACGCAACCGCTCGGACATCGACGCGTATGGCGCAACGAGCGAACAGGAATTTTTCGCGGTCGTGACCGAATACTTCTTTGAAAAACCGCAGCAGCTGGCCGAACATCATCCGGAGCTGTATCAACTGCTGACGAAGGTGTTTCACCAGAATCCGAAGCAGCGCTTTTCCCGGAAGGTAGGCGGCATGCTCGGCCACCGACGCTAAAACGCGTACAAACAGCCCGACAGCGGCGGCAGTTTCAGCGGAATGCCTTCTTTGGCAGCCTGGTCCCAATCGAGGTTGATGCCGCTTCCCGAAAAAATATCCGTCGCCCCGACCGGCCGATCGTCGAGCTTCATGGCCCGGCCCGCCTCGAACGGAATCCGCAGCCGGATCGACTCCGACTGGCGGCTGAAGTTGGCTACCACCAGCACGCGGCTGTTTTCCGTGTGGCGCAGGTAGGCATACACCCGATGGGCGGGGTAATCGTCGCGGTCCAGGTTGGCGTATTGCAGATCGTACAAGGCACCGTGGGCCAACGCCTCGTTCTGGCGGGTGGCACGCAGCAACTTCTTGTAGAACTCCCGCAGCGACCGCTGTTCCGGCGAAAGCAGACCGCCGTCGAACGCATGGTTGTTCATCCACTTCTGGTGTTCGGGCACGCCCCAGTAATCAAAAATGGTAGTGCGCCCGTCGTCACCACTGAAGCCGGAAGCGCCTTGGGCGGGTTCCCCCACCTCCTGCCCGAAATAGACCATCACCGGTCCTTCGCTCAGGGTAGCCGTCACGATCATGCCCGGGATGCCCGTCTGGGCATTTCCCGCGAAATCGGGCGAAGCAATGCGCTGTTCATCGTGGTTTTCCAGGAAGCGTAACATGTGCGCGCTGATGCCTTCCTGACTCTGCCAGATGGTCGTAAAATGTTCGGCCGAGGCGTGCGGATGGTCGGCCATCACGGCCCGAATCGAGTCGTAAAGCCCCACTTTGTCGTAGAGGTAATCGAACTTTCCATCGAAGATGTAGGAACGGTAGGCAGCCGGGTTGTAAATCTCGGCGATGAACCGGATGTCGGGATTGATTTCTTTGATCTTCGGGATGACCCATCCCCAGAACTCGACCGGCACCATTTCGGCCATGTCGCACCGGAAACCGTCCACGTCTTTTTTCGCCCAGTAGGTCAGAATGTCCAGGCACTTCAGCCAGGTACTCGGAATAGGATCGAAGTGTTTGGAGTAATCGCCTACGTAGTTGACGCCGTAGTTCAGGCGCACGGTTTCGAACCAATCGTCCAGTTGCGGCTGTGCGGTCACTGCTCCATTGCCCGATACCTTGGCCGGCATCTCGTCGAACTTGCCATCGGCCGTCGGAAAGGGCAGCCCTCCCAGCGGTTTGTAGCCCTTCG
The DNA here is from genome assembly GCF_900100765.1 of Catalinimonas alkaloidigena. Classification (NCBI taxonomy): domain Bacteria; kingdom Pseudomonadati; phylum Bacteroidota; class Cytophagia; order Cytophagales; family Catalimonadaceae; genus Catalinimonas; species Catalinimonas alkaloidigena. Next base: position 105,046 of record NZ_FNFO01000008.1, read on the forward strand.
GCACCCGAAATTTTTCGCCGGGAATGTAATAGAAGTTGTTCTGCGCATCGAACGCCACCGACGTGTTGTCGTCTACCCCGAAGTCGGACATGCCGTTGGGATTTGCATCCGAATGATAGGAACGCGCCACGTGGTTGGGCACAAAGTCGATCAGGACCTTCAGACCGTTGCGGTGCGTGCGTGCGACCAGTGTCTCGAATTCCTGCATCCGGTTCGGCACGTCGACGGCCAGGTCGGGATTGACGTCGTAGTAGTCTTTGATGGCGTAGGGCGACCCGGCACGGCCTTTGACCACGTCGGCGTCGTCGTACGGAATGCCGTAGGCGGTGTAGTCGGTGCAGACGGCATGTTCGATGACCCCTGTATACCAGACGTAGGTGGCACCCAGGTCACGGATTTCCTGCAACGCGCGGTCAGAAATGTCGTTGAATTTGCCCACGCCGTTCTCATCGCGCGTTCCCCACGGCTTATTGGTCGTGGTGGTGTTGCCAAACAGGCGGGTCATCATCTGGTAGATGATCAATTTATGGTCTTCCGGCGAAGTAGCCGACGGAGCGGCGGTAGTATCCGACATAGTCGTTTGCGATTTTTCGTTCGTAGTACAAGAGGTCACAACGCTCCACAGCAGCAGAAGCGCGGCCAGATGTTTCGTGAAGGTGGTGGAAAAAGCCTCTTCGGTCATAGACGGCAAAGTAAACGTCAGCCCACTACATTACGGAAGTCTGGCGCTTATTTCGCAAAAAATTGTTCGATCCGAATGTCGTGCGCGCACCGGAAATGCCCCTGCGGACACTGCCGGTAGCCGTGCAGCCCGCACGGTCGGCACGCCAATGGCTCCTGCACTTCCACCACGGCCGAGTCGTCGGACAACGGCCCAAACCCGAAGGCCGGTACGGTCGAACAGAACACGGCCCGGGTGGGGGCGTTCATGGCCGAAGCCAGGTGCATCGGCCCCGAATCGTTCACGTAATTCTGCTGCGCTCCGGCCATGAGCGCTGCCGACTGTAGCAACGAAAACTCCCCGCAAAGGTTCAGTGCCTGAGGATGTTCGCTCGCGCTCCGAATGGATTCGGCCAAGGCATGGTCGCCCGGCGCGCCGATCAGGTACACCCGGGTTTCTGGCGGCAACGCGTCGAGCAACCGAACCCATTGCTCGGCCGGGAATTGCTTGGTAAACCAGACCGAAGCCGGCGCAATGCAAACGTAGGTTGCCTGCTGGTACGCGCGCACACGGGCGAAATCGTCGGCCGAAGGGTAGAGCCGGGGGCGCGCTGGCTGCGCGTCTGTCAGGTCGGCGATGAGTTGGTGATTCCGTGCCGTTTCGTGGGTGCCGTCGCCGATCTGGTGCGGAAAGCGCGCCGAAAAGAAGCGCGAAAACGGATTTTTAGCGAAGCCGACGGTACGCTCCGCACCCGACAGGGCCGTGACCCATCCCGACGAGGCAAAGCGCTGGAGGTTGATCACCAGGTCGTAACGCTCCTGCCGCAGTTGCCACAGCAACCGCCACAGGCCCCGGTATTTCTCCCGCTTTTTGTCCCAAATCCACAACCGCCGCAGGTACGGGTGCCCAACCAACAGACCTTCGTTGCCCCGGCGCAGCATGAAATCGAGCGTAGCGTTGGGGTAATGCGTCCGCAATTTTTCGACGAGCCCCGTGGCCAGCACCACGTCGCCCAGGAACGCCGTCTGGATGATCAGAATTTTTTGCACCGGGCAAAGATACGCCAACTGCCCCCGATCCGTGTCCGCCCGCCCGCGCCGCCCCTACCTTTCGTACATTTGGGATAAACTCTCGGGAATGCTACGTATTTTTGCGGCCTTTTATGGAAGAGCGAGATTACGAAATCCACCAGTTTCCGAACGGAATCCGGGTGGTACACAAGCAGGTACCCCACACCAAAATTGCCCACTGTGGTTTTGTGCTGAACATCGGGAGCCGCGACGAGAAGGAAGACCAGCGGGGCATTGCGCACTTCTGGGAGCACATGGCGTTTAAGGGTACCCACCGCCGCAAAGCGTTTCACATCCTGAACCGCCTGGAGACCGTGGGGGGCGAACTGAATGCCTATACTACCAAAGAAAAAATTTGTTTTTACGCATCGTTGCTGGACCGGCACTTCGAGAAAGCGGCCGAGCTGCTGACCGACATCACGTTCGACTCGGTGTTTCCCGAGCGGGAGATTGAAAAGGAGCGCGGCGTGATTCTGGAAGAGATGTCGATGTACCTCGACACGCCCGAAGACTCAATCCAGGACGAATTTGACGAGGTGGTATTTGCCAACCATCCGCTCGGCGTCAACATTCTGGGGACGGCCGAAAGCGTCCGGGGATTTCAACGGCAAGATTTCCGGCGGTTTCTAGACGAGAACATGGACACGCAAGAGCTGATTTTTGCGTCGGTTTCGTCGCGCCCGTTTGCGGAAGTGTTGCGGTACATGGAAAAGCTTCTGCGCGACCTGCCTGCCCGGTCGGCTCCCCGGCAACGGATGCCGTTCCTGCAGTATACGCCTCAGTATCAGCAGACCGAGCGCCCCATTACACAGGCCCATTGCGCCATCGGGCGTCCGGCATTTGCCCTCAGCGACGAGCGACGGTTGCCCTTCTTTATGCTGACCAACCTGTTGGGTGGCCCTGCCATGAACTCACGCCTGAACTTGGCGCTCCGCGAACGCCACGGCTACGTCTATTCAGTCGAGGCCAATTATACGCCCTACATCGATACCGGGCTGTTCAGCATTTACTTCGGGACGGAAAAGCGGCAGTTGAAGCGCAGCATTGCGCTGGTGAAGAAAGAGCTCAAAAAGGTGCGTGAACAACCCCTGGGGTCGATGCAGTTGCACAACCTGAAAGAACAACTGATGGGGCAACTCGCGATGGCAGAAGAAAACAACGCCAGCCTGATGCTGTTGCTGGGCAAAAGCCTGCTGGACCTGAACCGGGTGGAAAGCCTCAACTCCATTTTCGAGCGCATTCGTCAGGTGACGTCCGCGCAATTGCAGGACCTGGCGCAGGAGATGTTGCAGGAAGCAGCACTGAGCTTCCTGATTTACTGGCCGGAAGAAGATTAAGAAAAGGCCCGTGCCCTAGGCCGGAGTATGCAGAATGGGCGAGTCTTCTTCGGGAGTGGTTTCCGGCACGACTTCTTCTTCGTCCACATCTTCGTTCAGATAGTGGTTGATTTTGTCGCGCAGCTCGGTGATCGACAGGTTGTGTTCCAGACGACCGTTGAACGCCAGCGACATCTGTCCAGTTTCTTCCGAAATGATCAACACCACACTGTCGGTTGCTTCCGACATGCCGAGGGCAGCACGGTGGCGCAACCCCAGGCTCGCCGGCACTTCGGTGTTCTCGGTAACCGGCAGAATGCAGCGCGCTGCTTTGACCTGGTTGTTGTAGATGATGACGGCCCCGTCGTGAAGCGGGCTGTTTTTGTAGAAGATGCTCAGCAACAGACGCTTGGAAAGCTTGGCGTCGAGGATATCGCCCGATTCGGCGTAGAACTTCAACTCCGAGCTTTTGGCGAAGACGATCAGGCCGCCCGTGTTGGTGCCCGACATGGCTTTGGCCGCTTCCAGCACCGGCTGCAGGTTCAGGTTGGTCAGGTTGGCGTTGCGCCGCAACAAACTCCGCAGGAAAAAGTCGTTGTTGAAAAACGTACTCTTCCCGATCACCATCAGAAACTTCCGGATTTCCTGCTGGAACACCACGATGGCGGCAATCACGCCCACGTCGATAAACTGCCCCAGAATGCCGGTCAGCAGCTCCATGCCCGTCGCCTTTACGATGAGGTAGAGCAGGTAGATGGAAATGATCCCGATGAAAATCCGGATGGCCACACTCCCCCGCATCAGCTTGTACAACTGATACAGCAGGTAGCCGACCAGCAGGATTTCTGCGACGTCGACGAATGTTACCTCCAGGAAACCAATCGGAAAAAGTAACATCAGTGGGGTAAACAGTTTACTAATTGAATCACTTCCATTGCCTCTTTAACGTCGTGCACCCGCAGGATATTTGCGCCTTTCTGCAGCGCCAGGGTGTGCAGTACGGTGGTGCCGTTCAGCGCTTCTTCGGGTTTGATCCCTAACGTGCGCCAGATCAGCGACTTACGCGAAAGCCCCACCAGCAGGGGCAATTCTAACATTTTTAATGTGTCTAACTCTGCTAGTAACGCAAAGTTCTGTGTCCGGTTTTTGGCAAAGCCGAATCCCGGGTCGAGAATGATGTCTTTGACGAGATGCTTCCGTAGAAAATACACCTTTTCCTGAAAGAAATCAACCAGTTCCTGGACGAGGTCTTCGTACTGATTCAGCGTCGTCATGGTTTGGGGCGTGCCGCGCATGTGCATCAAAATATACGGCATTTGCAACCGCCCTACCGTCGCGAACATATCGGGATCGAGTTCGCCCCCCGAAATGTCGTTGACCAGCGCCGCGCCCGCTTCTACGGCACGCTCGGCAACAGCGGCGCGAAACGTATCGACCGAGAGGACCGCTTCGGGAAAACGTTGGGCGAGGGCTTCAATCACCGGCACCACCCGCCGCAGTTCTTCGTCTACCGGAATGTCGTCCGCGCCGGGGCGCGACGAATACCCGCCCACGTCCAGAAAGGTCGCGCCCTGCTGCAGCATTTGTTCGGCCTTTTGCAAGGCTAACGTAACGGTAGGATACCGGCTTTGGTCGTAGAACGAGTCCTGCGTGACGTTCAGGATACCCATGACGCGGGGAGTCGACAGATCGAGGAGGCGGTCGTGGATGCGTAACGTGCGCGGAGGCGTGAAAAGCAGGTTGTCCATGTATGCTGGCTGACAACACGCTAAATTAATGGAACTCACCGCTTTATTCTAGTAGTTTTCGGGTTTTTATTACTTTTGTTTTCTGACTTTACCTCCTCCTGATGCCACGCATCGGCATCGGCCTACTGTCCACATAGGAACGTCTTTTGGAAACACAAACTGAACAAGAATACCGGCAGGTGATTCGCTATTGCCGCGACCTGTTTGAAAAGAAAACGCGCGACTACGGCACCGCTTGGCGAGTGTTACGCCTCTCTTCCATTACGGATCAGATTTACATCAAAGCCCGGCGCATCCGCTCGATTCAGGAGAAGGGACAGCAACGGGTAGAAGATGCCGTGGCGCTGGAGTTTGTCGGCATCATCAACTACTGCCTGATTGCCCTGATGCAGCAGGAATTGCCCGCCGATGCGGAACCCGAACTGGGATTCGATCAGTTAGCGGTGTTGTACGACCGGCACGTGGAGCGGAACCTGGAGCTACTTCGTAACAAAAACCACGATTATGGGGAAGCCTGGCGCGAAATGCGGGTCTCTTCCATTACCGACATCATCCTGATGAAGTTGCATCGGACGCGCCAGATCGAAGACAACGCTGGCCAGACACTGGTGTCGGAGGGTGTGGAAGCCAACTACCGCGACATGATCAACTACGCCGTATTTGCTCTGATCAAATCCGATTTTCTGAAAACCCATGTCGTTGATTAACCAGCTTTTCCGGTTTGCGACCGGCGTGCTCTTCATTTTTTCCGGACTCGTCAAACTGAACGATCCGGTTGGGACGCAGATCAAACTCGAAGAGTACTTTGAAGTTTTCTCGACCGATTTTGCCTCGTTTTTCCACTACCTGATTCCGCTGGCGCTGCCGCTGGCCGTGGTGCTGTGCGTGGCCGAGGTGATTCTGGGCGTGGCGCTGCTGTTGCAGTACCGGATGCGCCTGACCATGTGGGCGCTGCTGTTGCTCATCAGCTTCTTCACGTTCCTGACGTTCTACTCGGCCTATTTCAACAAAGTGACCGATTGCGGCTGTTTCGGCGATGCCATTCCCCTTGATCCATGGGAGTCGTTCACGAAAGATGTCGTGCTACTAATCATGATCGTCGTGTTGTTTGTACAGCGCAACCGCCTGCGGCCCGCCTTGCCCTCGCGCGCGGCACAAGTGGTGGTGGGCGGCGCCACGGTCCTTTCGTTGGCGCTGGCTCTGTACGCCATCAACTACCTGCCGCCGATCGATTTCCGGCCGTATAAGATCGGCAATAACCTGCCGCAGTTGATGGAAAGCTCCGCGCCGTTGCAGTACCAGTACGTGATGGTGAAAAACGGGAAAGAGGAAGTGTTCGATCAGTACCCGACCGACACCACTTACAAGTACAAGGACATGATCTTGATCAATCCGGAGGCTCTGCCGAAAATCACGGACTACCAGGTCTGGAACGATCAGGGCGATTTTACCCAGGAAACCTTTCAGGGCAAAAAGCTGCTTATTGTCGTTCAGAATCTGGAACATACGGATGTCGAGAGTTACACCAAAATCAACCAGTTGGTCGGCGGTCTGCCGGCCGACGTCAAGCCGATGGTGATCACGTCGGTCAATCCCGAAGCGTTCGAAATTTTCCGACACGAGGTGCAGCTGGCCCTCCCCTATTACTTTGCCGACGCCACCGTTCTGAAAGCCATGATCCGCTCGAACCCAGGGCTGATGTTACTGGAAGACGGCGTGGTGCGGGGCAAGTGGCACTACCATACCATCCCTTCACCTGACGAACTGACGGCGCAACTGTGACAGAGACGATTTTTCTGATCGGCATGCCAGGATGTGGCAAATCTACCCTGGGCCGTGCCCTGGCCGCCGCGCTGGACTACACGTTTGTAGACCTGGATGCGCAGATAGAAGCAGACGAAGGGCGCACCATCCGGGATATTTTTGCGCAGGACGGTGAAGTTATTTTTCGGGAGATCGAAGCCCGGACGCTGCGGAAAGTAGCTGCTCAACCGCACACTATTGTTGCCACCGGCGGCGGTACGCCCTGTTTCCACGACAACCTGGCGGTGATCCACGCCCAGGGCATCAGTCTCTTTCTGGACACCTCGTTGTCCACCATCCTCGCGCGGATGGAAGCTGCCGAGCGCGCCGTGCGGCCCTTGCTGGCCCAAGAGGATCTTAAAGCAAAATTGGAAGAACTTTATACCCGCCGAATCTCGTATTATGCTCAGGCAGATCTACGTATTCCGGAGGCCGACTCGGATGTAAGCTCTGTGTTGCAAAAGTTACAGGAACGTGCCTGATAATCACTGAGATAACACAGATTACTCGCCGGTAGAGAAGCGCCTTTGTGATACGCTCGCGATTTGCGTATCTTTTGCCAATCTGTGTCAACTCAGTTTTTTTAGGATTGTAAACGTTCGAGATAACTATGCTCCGAGTGTTGTGTTGTGTTTGGATCATGAGTGGAATCCTCGGAGGAGTTTCAGCACAGATCACCCATCAGCCCCCCGCCCCCCCGGCCAATACACCGGCTGAACTGCTGAGCCAGTACATCCAGCAGCCTTCGGTAACGGGCCAGGAAGCAGGTGCCGGCCGTTTCTTATCCTCCTGGTGCGAAGCGCAGGGCTTGCAGGTCACGGTGTTTACCGACCAGGATTCCAGCTATAACTTTGCGGCTTCGCTGTATCCGCTGTCCGATCCGCGCCCCAACATCGTGCTGATGCACCATATGGATGTGGTCTCTGCAGCCGACACCCTGGCCTGGGAACGCCCTCCTTTTGCCGGGGCCTACGTGCAGGATTCGGTCTGGGGACGTGGCGCGCTCGATTGCAAAGGCTTGGGTACCATGCACTTGTTCGCCATGCTGGATTTTATTCCTCTGTCGCGTCGCCTGCCCCTGCCCTATAACGTCACCATGCTGGCCGTTTCGGGCGAAGAAGTCGGAGGGATGAACGGAAGCGCCATCATCGTCGATCGCTACCTGGAAGCCCTGCATCCTGCGGTTGTATTCGGAGAAGGTGGGTCTGGCGTGCAAGACGTCGTCCCATCGCATCCGGAAATTCCGGTATTTGGCATTTCGGTGGCCGAAAAAAGCAATCTATGGCTGAAGCTGGACTTGTCGTATCCCTCCTACAGTCACGGTGCTGCGCCGCCGCGCCAGTACGCCAACCGCGCGATGTTGCGGGCCTTGTACCGACTGAATAATGTAAAAACGCCTTATGAGTTTACCCTGGTCAACAAACGGATGTTCCGTGAGTTGGGCGAGTTAGAAGGGGGCGTGAAAGGCTACGTGCTGAAGCACATCAACTGGCGCATTTTCCGGCCATTTGTGCGGAAGTACTTCGAAGAACAACCGCTGTTGCGCGCCCTAGTGACCAATACAGCCATTCTGACCAACATTTCTAATCCGCCGGGACCGATCAATCAGATTTCCAGCAAGGTGACTGCTTACCTCGATTGCCGCTTGTTGCCCGGCACCAACCGTAAGAAATTCATTCGTGAAATCCGCTCCGGGTTGTTTGAGCCCCGCTTCAAGGTAACCATCGTCGACCAGAGCCCCGAAGCCCCGCCGACGCCCCTCGACGAGTTTTATGAGGCCACGAGCGCGGCCATTCAGGAGGTTTATCCCGATGCGGCGGTGATGCCCATTCTGTTTCCTGCTACCACCGACAACAATTACTACCGCGACAAAAGCATTCCTACCTACGGAATTGTACCGGCGTTGATGACCGAAGAATTGATTGCCAGCATCCACGGACCCAATGAGCGTATCGCGACGACGTCGCTGAAGCAAGGGGTTCAGGTATTTCGGAAACTGCTCGCGCACTTTTTGGGTGATCCGACCGTCGTTCAGGTCGACGTAAAATAAAAAAGCGCGAGAGTAAACCTCCCGCGCCTGATTCTAAAGCGATTGAGCGCTCTGGTTATTCTCCTTGCCCGAGCGAGTAGCCCCGAACCCCATCGAAATAGTACAGATTTTCGGTCTTCACGATGTCGTAGCCCGCGTCGGTCACTTCCTGCATCAGTTGCATCAGTTGCGCTTTGGTGACTGCCGCACTCTCGTCCTTGCGCGTAAAACGGCAGCACCAATGGTCCGTGAACGATTTGCCGGGAATGTCGTCCGGCCAGGCTTTTACGCCGCGGTTCGTAATGGTCAGCAGCTTCAACCCGTCTTGCGGTACCTGTGCCAACCGATCGCCCAACTCCTGCGCCGCCCCATTACTCCAATCCAGGAACAAGTCGATGCCGATCAATTCTTTGGCCTTGGTCTGGTGCACCGTCTGTTTCTCTGTCACACGTGCTTTGGGCGCATCCGAGTAACTGACCGGCGCAAAATGTTTCGGCAGCTTGCCCATCCGCTCGATCACGGCATCGGCAAATTCGCGCGTCCCGACTTTCTTTTCGCTGACGTGCATCTTGAAAATATCGGCGGTATGAATCCCGTCTTCCAAGGTACAAAGCCACGCGTTGTTGATCTTGGCCGCTACTTCGGGCAGGTTGACGTGCACCAGCATCATGATGGCGGCGTTCAGCAGGCCAGAAGGGTTGGCGATGTTTTGTCCCGCAATGGTAGGAGCTGAGCCGTGAATGGCCTCAAACATGGCACACTGGTCACCAATGTTGGCCGAGCCCCCCAGGCCGACCGAGCCCGCCACTTGTGCGGCGATGTCCGAAATGATGTCGCCGTAGAGGTTCAGCGTTACGATCACGTCGAAACGCTCGGGCGTATCGGCGATCAGGGCCGACCCGATGTCGATGATCCAGTGTTCCTGATTAATGTCCGGGTATTCCTTCCCAATCTCGTCAAACACGCGGTGGAACAACCCGTCGCTCATCTTCATGATGTTGTCCTTCGTCATGCACGTCACTTTCTTGCGGCCGTAGGCGCGGGCGTACTCGAAGGCGTAACGGACAATCTTCTCACACCCCGGTCGGCTGATCAGCTTCAGGCACTGCACTACCTCGGCGGTCTGCTGGTGCTCGATGCCGGCGTAAAGGTCCTCTTCGTTCTCCCGGATGATCACCAGATTCATGGAAGGGTGGCGCGTCACGATGTAGGGGTGAAACGACTGACAGGGACGTACGTTTGCGTACAACCCCAAAGTTTTACGCGTCGTGACGTTCAGGCTTTTGTAGCCGCCGCCCTGCGGTGTGGTGATCGGTGCTTTTAAAAATACTTTCCGGTCGCGCAGCAGGTCCCAGGCGTCGGCCTGAATGCCCGCACTTACGCCCTGCTTATATACTTTTTCACCTATTTCAATGGTAGCAATGTCCAGAGGAGCACCCGCTGCATCCAGTATGCGCAAGGTGGCGTCCATAATTTCCGGTCCGATTCCATCGCCGTTGGCAACAACTATTTTTACTTTGTCTGACATAGAAGGTGAGGGGATAAAGGAACAATGTGTTTCACCGACGCAGTGCTGCGTCACTCAAAGGTAAGCACGAGTTGCCCAAGAAGTCGCCTAACGTATTATTTTAGAGCCTATTCCTGAAAAATTACCGGCCCAGCGTGCGATTGTGCTGCGCTGGCAAAAGCAGCAACTGCCCGGAAACCGTTACGTCGCCGGGCCGTACTCCCCTTGCTGTACGGGGAAAGACCGATTAGGGATTAGGCGCGGTCGAAGCCTCAGCCGGAGCGGGAGTTTCGAGGCGGGTGGCTTCGGGTGTAGAGGAAGGCAGGGAAATGTTGCCCCCGACGAAGCGAATCAGAAACACCATAATGACGCTCACCACCAGGCCGGTCACTACTTTGGCCAGATCGCTACCCGCCAGGCGTGCTACCGGATTGATGTTGCGCTCGCGCAACCGCCACGCAATGGCGAATTCGCGGCCGGCCAGCAGTCCCACAAATACCCAGGTGGTACTCATCGGAATGGCGCTCCACTCCTTGAAAATCAACAGAATGAACCCGTAGATAAAGTCGATCAACGTGGCCGAGCGTACGTCGTCGGTATTGGTTTTGCTTTTAACGATTCGCTGAATGACGCCCCCACGCATGTAGAAAATCAGCGCCAGCAAGGCCAGCAGTGCCACCAGCGAAAAACAAAGCTGGGAAAAGCTCAGGTCGCGCGGTAGGTACACGTAAATGTTGGCCATGTCCTGAATCAGCCACTGCGACCACAGAAATCCGGTTGAGATCCATTGGGCGGCCATCCAGCGGCGGTCTTCTCCCGCAAAGTGGGTATCGATAAAGTGCCGCTCGATGGTGCGGGAAATGCTCAGGTACACGCCGATCGACGCCACAAAAGCGACCAGATAGCCCAACAACGATTTGATGACCATATCGCCCAGCGCCCCGGGCGAGAACACGCTCAGAATCAGGAAAGTAGTACTGACCGGAAACCCGAAGCGGGTGAGCAGCATCAGCACCAGCGGCGGCAGGATGTACCACCATTCCAGTGTGGTGGGCAAATCGATTTTAGAAAGACGTCCGTACGAAACATCGCCGCCGTAGGCGTACCATCCCCAGCAGACCACCACCGTGAGAATAACGGCAGCATAGGCCCATAAAATGTACCAGGGGCGCTTTTCGTTTGAACTTAAGAAGGTTCCGAGGGTTTGAATAACGTCGTTTCCTACCACCGAATAGGCAGAAAGCAAAAAGCCGACGTACATCACAAGTGTTGTAATCTCCATAAAAAACGCAACACGCAATTGAGGCGCTTGCTTACCGGGTAGGCGACGAACAGCAGTGCGGGTTCGTTCTCCCAATTTGTACGGCAAAGGTAGCCATCTTTATCACCGATGTGTTAACTCTGTGTTAAATCGCTTTCCGCGCCAGCGAATCGTGTAGGGCGTCCCAGCCCTCCGTGTCTTCCTGAAGACGTCGAACTGCCTCAGCCACAAATTTTTGCAATATTACGTGATTCTCGTCCAGCGGTTTGCCCGTCACGCGCCGGTAAACGCCTGCCAGCGATTGTACCACACCCGCCTGCTGCTGATAGCGTTTCAAAAATTGCGCAGCCCTGAACTGCTCCAGAAATCTGTAAAACGTGGTAGCATGGGCTTCCCACGACAACCACTCGAAAATCTTCACGACACCTTCGAGCGTAACACGATCCAGTTGTGCATAAAATTGGTCGGCCAACGCAGGCTCTTTCTGCAGAAGTTGCCGGTCGAGCAGGATTTCAACCGCGACATGGGCCAGAAAGTAGTCGTATTTCTGCAACAACGGCACTGGCTGCGCACGCAACCAGTCGGTCAGTTCCCGCACACGCGTTTGAAACCAAGGCAACGTATGAAACACCCGATCGACTTCGACGTGGCGCAGAATGCCTTCCCGCACCGGCGTCCAGTAGGCTGTGTCGGGCAACGAGGGGAGCGCAGCCGGAATGCGCAACACGCGCTGTGCGCGCACCAGATCGGGCAACACCAGTCCTAGCGTATAATAAGGATCGTGGTACGTACGGTCAAGATAATAGTGCGATAGGTAATTCACGCGCCCTGCCGTTCCTTGATCGCCAGTTGACCGCACGCCGCATCAATGTCTTTGCCCCGGCTGCGCCGCACGTTGACCGTGACGCCACGCTTCGCCAGGTAATCCCGGAAACTATTGAGCCGGTCTTCGCCGGTATTGACAAAGCTGGCTTCGGCGATAGGGTTGTATTCGATGATGTTGACTTTGCAGGGGAAGTGGCGCGTGAACCGGTACAGTTCTTCGGCGTCTTTTAAGGTATCGTTGAAATTATAAAAGACGATGTATTCGAATGTAACCGGATTTTTTGTTTTATTGTAAAAGTACTTCAGCGCATCGCGCAACGCTACCAACGAGTTGCTCTCATTAATGGGCATAATCTGATTGCGCTTCTGATCGTTGGCGGCATGCAGCGAAAGGGCCAGGTTAAATTTGACCTGATCGTCGCCCAGTTTGCGAATCATCTTGGCAATGCCGGCAGTAGAGACCGTAATGCGGTGCGAAGCCATGTTCAGACCCGATGGCGAGGTGAGGTAGTCGATCGACTGCAGCACGTTTGCGTAATTCAGCAACGGTTCGCCCATTCCCATGTACACGATGTTGGTGAGCGGTTTCTGATAGAACGTTTCCGCTTGTTGGCGGATCAGCACAACCTGGTCGTAAATCTCCGCGGCATCCAGGTTTCGCTTGCGTTCCATGTAACCCGTCGCACAAAACTTGCACGTTAACGAACAACCTACCTGCGACGAAATACAAGCCGTCATGCGGGTATCGGTCGGAATCAGCACTCCTTCCACCAAATGACTATCCCACAGCCGAAAGGCTGATTTGACCGTTCCATCGCCACTCTGTTGTTGGCTGTCGACCCGGACAGGACGCAGGGCATAATGGGCCTCCAGTTGCTCGCGCAACGCACGCGAAAGGTTGGACATCTCGTCGAAGCTATGCGCCGACTTTTGCCATAGCCATTGCTGAATCTGCTTGGCACGGAACGGTTTTTCGCCTACCGAAGTCAAAAATTGTTGCAAGGCGTGGTCGTCGGCCTTACGGATGTCGGGTAATGTAGAAGAAGGGGTTTGCATGGTCGCGGCTGAGCCTTACAAATCAGGAGAATAAAGTATGGTCTTAACTAAGATGATCTGTAAAAGATTCCACCGCCTTGGACGAAACGTCGAACGAGTTAAAACTTTAAGCGGCCAAATCCTCATTAATAAAATACAATATTATGCTTAAATTAAGCTATTCTAACGCATCAGTTCTTACGTATTAACAAAACTCTCATTCATTCGCTTGTATGTTGTTTAATTTTTTTTCAGAACAGATGTAAGGAAGATCAGATTTGATCACTATATTTGCTAAGACGATTAGATTATTTGCATAAACGAATATTCAATTTTTAAATCCAATAGCCATGACAGCAGATCTAAGTACAAGCCAAGATGTTCGGAACGTAATCGATTCCTTCTGCGAAAGATTACGTCGGGATGAGATGATCTCTCGTTATTTCCAGTACGTAGACTGGAAGTCGAACTTGCCTCAAATGTACAGCTATTGGTCGTCGCTTCTGTTGGGTAGAAAAGAAGAAAGCCGTTCGGAAGGACGTCCTTTCCCGAAGCATATGATGATGCTCGGGTTAACCGAAACCCAGTTTCAGCGTTGGATTCAGCTTTTTTATAAGGCCATTGATGAGAAATACAAAGGGGAAAAAGCCGCGAAGATGAAATTGAACATCCACGCGCTCACCCTGGCTTTGCAGTCGCGGTTGCATGTTATGAACGCAGACGACTGATTTTTTTGACTCTAGCCTGTCATTTTTTAGCCACGTTAGCGTTCTGCCGACGTGGCTTTTTTCATGGCGCGCCGGATGTAAAAGGTCAGCCCCACCAGCGAAAACAGCACCAGCGCCACGACGACCACGCGTTCGGTCACGCCCCCCCCCTCTTCCAGCACATTGCGCAATTGAAATGCCTGTTGGCCGATGGCAGTCATCAACACAGTCCGGGGCAGCATCCCGACAGTACCTGCCAGAAGAACGGTTCGTAGTCGCATGCGGAGCATCGCGAACAGAACATTCATCACCGCAAAGGGCAGTACCGGCGACAACCGCGCCAGCACGACGACCTGTGCATTGTCGGCACGTAACATCTGTAGCGTTCGTTGGACCTTCTCGAACTGATGTAAACTTTGCAGGAAGGTGCCGCCGTCCAACTGCCGGGCAACGAGGTATCCCAACCAGGCAGCAATCGTATAGGCCGGTACGCTCCCCAGCAACGCCTGAAATCCCAGGAAATAGCCTGTCAACAGAGCGATAAAGGTGGTGGGGGTGACGCCCAGCGCCATGCTCAACGCAAACGCCGCGAATACACCGCTCCAGGTCCAGGTCGAAAAATCGGCCACCTGTGTTTCGTATTGAATGGCTCCTACGACCAACACGCTGCTGACCAACAGCGGAGCCACGCTGAGCCAGAGCATCCAGTAAAAGGCAGCACGGTTGGTACGCAGAAAGGAAAAGATACGGTGCATAGAAACAGGAAGCTATGGGCCACGCTTTCCGAAAAGACCAATGCCTCAGGAGGTTTTGTTTAATTTACAGCTCCTAACGAACTCAGATTTATGAAATTCGGAACCAAAGCTATTCACGCCGGCGTCGAGCCCGATCCCTCAACCGGAGCGGTAATGACGCCCATTTTTCAAACGTCTACCTACGCCCAAACCTCACCGGGTCGCCACAAAGGTTACGAATATTCGCGTACGCATAACCCTACCCGCACTGTAGCGCAACGCAACATTGCAGCCCTGGAAAACGGAAAGTTTGCCTTCTGCTTTGCGACGGGCATGGCCGCTACCGATACGGTCGTCAAACTCCTGAAGCCCGGCGACGAGGTGGTGGCAACCAACGACTTGTACGGCGGGACGTACCGACTCTTTACCAAAGTATACGAAGCGTACGGAATTCGTTTCAAGTTCGTCAACATGCACGACCTAGAGAACATCCGGGCCGCCATTACCGACCAGACGCGCCTTCTCTGGCTGGAAACGCCCACCAATCCGCTGCTGAAAGTCATTGACATCGCCGGTGCGGTGGCGATCGCCAAAGAGCGCAACGTGATGGTAGCCGTCGACAATACGTTCGCGACGCCTTACCTGCAAACGCCGCTTGACTTAGGTGTGGACATTGTGATGCACTCGTTGACCAAGTACATGGCTGGTCACTCAGACGTGGTGATGGGCTCGCTTGTGGTCAACGACGAAAAGCTGGCAGAGCGCATCGCCTTTCTGCAAAACTCCGTTGGGGCAACGCCCGGCCCACAGGATTGTTTCCTGTTGCTGCGGGGCATCAAAACCCTGCACCTCCGCATGCAACGCCACTGCGAAAACGCCCGCGTCATTGCCGAGTATCTGCGTAGCCACCCGAAAGTAGGGCAGGTTTACTGGCCCGGTCTGGAGGACCATCCGGGTCACGCCATTGCCAAAAAGCAGATGCGCGACTTTGGAGGCATGGTTTCGTTTGTCCTGAAGAACGATGATCTGGAAGAAGCCAAGCGTGTGATGGAAAGTATCGAGTTGTTCACCCTGGCCGAATCGCTCGGAGGGGTCGAATCCATTTGTACTCACCCCGCCAGCATGACCCACGCCAGCATTCCCAAAGAGGAACGCGAGAAAAACGGCCTGAAAGATTCTCTCATTCGCCTTTCGGTCGGTGTGGAAGATGTCGAAGATCTGGTGGAAGACCTAAAGCAAGCCATTGGCTAAATGTAAACCCGCCCACACAAATACAAAAATCCCTGACACTCGGTGACGAGCGCCAGGGATTTTTGTTAAAGGCCGAATCAAACTAGTTCTCCAGGATTTGCAGAAGCTCGTCCAGCTTTGGCGTCAGGATGATTTCAGTCCGACGATTCTGCTGGCGGGCTGTAGCAGTTTTGCCTTCGGCGATCGGCACAAACTCTCCGCGCCCGGCTGCGATCAGCCGTGCACCGTCCACACCGTCTTCGTTCAGCAGCCGCACGATCGAAGTGGCCCGCAGGGCGCTCAGGTCCCAGTTATCGGCAATGCACTGGGTTTTGATCGGCACATCGTCGGTATGACCTTCCACCATAATGCTCACGTCGCTCTGCTCTCGCAGGATGGGTGCCAGCTTTTTCAGGGCGTCTACCCCTTTGCGGTCTACCGCGTAACTACCTGACTTAAAAAGCAATTGCTCTGAAAGCGAAACATACACCTTCCCGTTGCGGATGTCGACCGTCAGGTCTTTCTCCGTAAAATTGAGGAGAGCGTTGCTGACGCGCGTCCGCAGATCGTTCACGGCAGCCTCCTTGTCGGCCAGCACCTTCTCCAGTTCCTTCACCCGTTCTTCGCGGGCCTTCAGGTTATTACTCAGCTCGTCGATTTCGCGGCGGCTCTCCTGCAAGCGTTGCTCCGTGGCAATCAGGGCCTGCTCGCGTTCGGCCAGCGTTCCGCTTAGCTTGTTGGCTTCGGCCGTGCTGTTGGACAACAGGCGGTTGTGGTTGCGAATCAACTCTTCGTACGTATTGTTTAGCTCGTCGTAGAGCGTCTTTTGCTTCACATACGATTGGTTCAAACGCGCTGAATCTTCAGCCAAGCGGCGGTTGTTCTCCTGAAGCGAACTATAGGCCCGGTTGCGTTGCTGCATTTCTTCTTCCAACTGCGCCAAGCGCGTTTCGCAGGCTTCCAGCCCTGATTCCAACTGCGTTTTTTCGGCAGTCAGGTCGTCGTAACGTTTCCGGGTAACACAACTGGACAATAGCGCCACCGCCAGCAGCAGGGTGGTCAGCGATCGAGTAAAGGTGGACATGAGGCGTTGAGTTTTGTGAACAAGCGTAGCGTAAATTGGCCGATATCAATCACTTCGAAACCAATCGGCATTCTTTACCTTGGTGCAAGATATAACAAAACAACCTGATGATGTACAATGAACCAATGCTAAAAGAGGGGGCTTTGCGTGGCAAAACCATTCTGGTTACCGGTGGCGGTACGGGCCTGGGCCGCTCGATGGGCAAGTATTTTCTGGAGCTGGGGGCCACGCTGGTCATCGCCAGCCGAAAGCTCGATGTGCTGGAGCAAACCGCCCGCGAACTGGAAGAAAGCACGGGAGGCACGGTCCTGCCACTTGCTTGCGACGTCCGAAATCATCTGGACGTAGAAAACACCCTGAAGGCGATTCTCGACCGCTTCGGGAAGCTGGACGTGCTGGTCAACAACGCCGCCGGCAACTTTATCAGCCCGACGGAACGGCTCTCACCAAAGGGCTTCGATGTTATCGTCGACATTGTGCTGAAAGGTACTTACAACTTTACGCTCACCTGCGGCCAACACTGGATACAGCAGCAGCAACGGGCTTCCATTCTGAACATCGTGACGACCTACGCCTGGACAGGCTCGGGCTACGTAGCGCCGTCGGCTTGCGCAAAGGCGGGCGTGTTGGCCCTGACTCGCTCGCTGGCCGCCGAATGGGGCAAATACGGCATTCGCTCCAACGCCATTGCCCCCGGCCCCTTTCCGACCGAAGGGGCGTGGAGTCGTCTGCTGCCGAAAGAACTAGACGAGAAGATTGACCTGAAGAAACGCATTCCGCTGGGACGCTACGGCGATCATCAGGAACTGGCTAACCTAGCCGCTTATCTGGTTTCGGATTACGCGTCGTACGTTAACGGCGAGGTAGTAACCATCGACGGGGGCGAGTGGCTCTACGGAGCCGGGGAGTTCAATCACCTGGATCAGATCCCGGCCCCGATGTGGGACTCGCTCGAAAAAGCGGTTCGCGGTAAAAAATAAGCCACAAAAAAAGCCACGACACTGCCGTGGCTTTTTCATTTATCATGCACTAAGACTTATCCGGGCCTACAAAACAGGCTCGGTTGATTGAGGACGAAATACAATGTCATCGGGGAGTCGGTCTACCAGCAGATCATCGATGCGGGTGCCGGGGGGCAGATCGATAATCGGCAGATTCGTATCGTCGGCCGAGCCGCCGTTGTCATCGTTGTTTGGTGGATATTTAGTTTGCTTCAGCAGACGCACTATGATCCAGGTAAAAAGCACGATACTGATCGAACAAACCAATAAATAGTAAAAAGTCATGGCTGTCGAATATTAATTGATCATCGTTAGCAATAATTTCCAGGCGAACCGAACAGGCTTATCAGAGGCTGAGCTACGCGGCAGGTTACGTGATTAACTGCGAATACGAACGCGTTGTTTCGCAGCACACCGTGGATGTAATCTCCGACTCACACTATTCTCCTTTTCTAAAACTTTACGAGAATGCAGGGAAGAAGTTCTGCTTCTTTTCAGAAGAAAAGAGGGATAAGGCAACTGCTGCGAAGCCCCGGTTGGTCTACGCAAGCTCCTGAGCAAGAACTATTCCGGGAAGCTTGTTAGAAAATTACGAGCTTCTTAACAAAAAATCAAAGGGAAAGGAGGGAAATAAAAAAGCCCGGAGAGAGTTCCGGGCCGGGATGTAATGTTAAGTCGCTTATCCTTGTTTCTGAGCCATTCGCTTACGCTCGTTGGGGTCGAGATAGATCTTGCGGAGGCGGATCGACTTGGGAGTCACTTCGATATATTCATCTTTTTGTATATACTCCATGGCTTCTTCCAGCGAGAACTGCTGCTTGGGCGCAATGCGGACGCTGTCGTCCGAGCCAGACGCCCGAATGTTGGTCAGTTTCTTGCCTTTCTGGATGTTCACCTCCAGATCGTTCGGCCGGGTGTGCTCCCCGATCACCTGTCCGGCATAGACATCCTCACCCGGATCTACGAAGAAAACGCCGCGGTCTTGCAGCTTGTCGATGGCATAAGGCGTACCAACGCCCGTCTCCATCGAGATCAGCGATCCGTTAATTCGTTCCGGAATCGAACCCTTGTAAGGTTCATAGGCACGAAAGCGGTGCGTCATTACGGCTTCGCCCGCCGTTGCGGTCAGTACCTGGTTCCGCAAGCCGATCAGCCCGCGTGACGGAATGTTGAATTCCAGGTGTTGCAGATCCCCTTTCGGCTCCATCACCACCAGCTCGCCTTTCCGCTGCGACGCCAGTTCGATCACCTTACCGGACGACTCTTCCGGCACATCGACCACCAACGTTTCCATCGGCTCCAGCCGTTGGCCGTCCACCTCTTTGTAAAGTACCTGCGGTTGTCCTACCTGCAGCTCATACCCCTCGCGACGCATGGTTTCGATCAGAACCGACAAGTGAAGAATGCCACGGCCGTAGACCAGAAACCGGTCTTCGCTTTCGGTCTCCTGAATGCGCAACGCCAGGTTTTTCTCCGTTTCGCGGTAAAGACGGTCGCGCAGGTGACGCGACGTCACGAACTTGCCTTCTTTGCCAAAAAACGGCGAGTTGTTGATCGTAAACAACATGCTCATCGTCGGCTCGTCGATCGAGATGCGCGCCAGCGGTTCCGGATTGTCGGCGTCGGCGATGGTGTCTCCAATCTCAAACCCTTCGATGCCGGTGATGGCACAGATGTCGCCAGACGACACTTCTGCCACTTTTACGCGACCCAGCCCTTCAAAGACCTGAATTTCTTTGATGCGCGATTTTTTCATCGAGCCGTCGGCTTTGCAAAGCGAAACGGCCTGCCCTTCTTTAAGCGTGCCGCGGTGTACCCGTCCGATGGCAATCCGCCCTACGTACGCCGAATAGTCGAGCGACGTAATCTGCAACTGCGGCGTTCCTTCCCGCACAGGAGCCGGCGGAATGTGCGCCACGATGGCGTCGAGCAGCGGCGTGATGTCCTCGGTCGGCTGTTTCCAGTCTTCGCTCATCCAGCCCTGTTTAGACGAGCCGTACAACGTTACGAAGTCCAGTTGCTCCTCGGTCGCGTCCAGGTTGAACATCAGGTCGAAGACTGCTTCGTGCACCTCGTCGGGACGGCAGTTCAGCTTATCGACCTTGTTGACTACCACAATGGGCGTCAGGCCCAGTTGTAGCGCCTTGCCCAGGACGAACCGCGTCTGGGGCATAGGGCCCTCGAACGCATCCACCAGCAGCAGCACGCCGTCGGCCATCTTCAAGACCCGCTCCACTTCGCCGCCAAAGTCGGCGTGGCCCGGAGTATCGATGATGTTGATTTTAACGTCCTTGTAACGTACTGAAACGTTCTTGGACACAATGGTGATTCCTCGCTCGCGTTCCAGGTCGTTGTTGTCAAGGATCAGGTCCTCAAACTGTTGGTTCTCCCGGAAGATCTTGGAAGCGTGGATAATCTTGTCGACTAGCGTCGTTTTGCCGTGGTCGACGTGCGCGATGATAGCGACGTTACGAATGTTTTGCATAGCCCGAAAATTCGGCCGCAAAAGTACGCAAATGATTACAGTTAAGCGGGCTTATCGGCGGGTATTTGTCTATCGTCGTTACACAATCGCACCGAAAGGCAGGTAATAGCGGTTGCCTCTGCCCTTGAAAAGCTCGCTCAAAACAGAGGCTATATCGCAGCAAAAGACCTCTTCACACTGCCGTACAGCCCTCTACGCTTGTTTCAATCCCCCTACAGGCTGTGCCAATGCTACTCAGGTTCGCTACATTGCGGACAAAATTGTTTGCAATGGCTGAAGAAAAGAATTATTCTCGATATACCGTAACGGCGGCGCTGCCCTACGCCAACGGCCCCCTCCACATTGGGCACATTGCGGGAGTATACGTTCCGGCTGACATTTACGTACGGTACCGACGGCTGCGCGGCGACGACGTGGTGTTTGTCTGTGGCTCGGACGAGCACGGCGTTCCCATTACCATTCGCGCTCAGAAAGAGGGCGTAACGCCGCAGCAAATCGCCGACAAATACGACGGCATCATCCGCAATGCGTTTCAGGAGTTCGGCATCGCGTTCGACATCTACGCGCGCACGTCCAACCCCGTGCACCACGAAACCGCCGCTGAGTTTTTCAAAACGCTCTACGACAAAGGCGAGTTTGTTGAACAGGCATCTGAGCAGTTTTATGACGAAGAAGCGGGGCAGTTCCTGGCCGATCGCTATATCCAGGGGATTTGCCCGGTTTGTAGTTTCGACCGTGCTTATGGTGATCAATGCGAAAATTGCGGCTCGACGCTCAGCCCGTCAGAACTGAAGGAACCACGCTCGATGCTCAGCGGCTCCAAGCCCGTGCTGAAAACCACCCGCCACTGGTACCTGCCCCTCGACAAGTACGAGCCCTGGCTGCGGGAGTGGATTCTGGAAGGCCACAAAGAGTGGAAGCCCAACGTTTATGGACAGTGCAAGTCGTGGCTGGACGGTGGCCTGCAACCACGTGCCATGACGCGCGACCTCGACTGGGGTGTAAAAGTGCCGCTTCCCAACACAGAGGGGAAAGTATTGTACGTCTGGTTCGATGCGCCGATCGGCTACGTTTCAGCGACGAAAGAATGGGCCGCGCGCGAAGGCGTCGACTGGAAACCTTACTGGCAGTCGGATTCGACGAAGCTGGTCCACTTCATCGGGAAGGACAACATCGTTTTCCACTGCATCATCTTCCCGGCCATTCTGCACGCCCACGGAGATTATATTCTGCCCGATAATGTGCCGGCCAATGAGTTTCTGAACCTGGAAGGCGAAAAGATTTCGACTTCGCGCAACTGGGCGGTCTGGCTACACGAATACCTGGAAGACTTCCCGGATAAGCAAGACGTATTGCGCTACATGCTGTGCGCCACAGCTCCCGAAACGAAAGACAACGACTTTACCTGGAAAGAATTTCAGGCCCGCAACAACAACGAGTTGGTGGCCGTTCTTGGCAACTTCGTGAACCGCGCGCTGGTGCTTACCCATAAGTACTTTGAAGGGAAAGTGCCTCCCCGGGGCCAACTGTTTGAAGTCGATACGGAAGCCATCGACGAATTAAAAACCTTTCCCTCGCGCATCGCTACTTCGCTAGAAGGCTATCGCTTCCG
Source organism: Catalinimonas alkaloidigena (assembly GCF_900100765.1). Classification (NCBI taxonomy): domain Bacteria; kingdom Pseudomonadati; phylum Bacteroidota; class Cytophagia; order Cytophagales; family Catalimonadaceae; genus Catalinimonas; species Catalinimonas alkaloidigena. Next base: position 127,154 of record NZ_FNFO01000008.1, read on the forward strand.
CGAAGCCATGCAAACGTTTATGGATCTTGCACGACTGGGCAACAAGTACCTGGCTGACACGGAGCCGTGGCAGGTTATTAAAACCAACAAAGAGCGGACCGGGACGATTCTCAACATCGGGTTGCAGATCGCCGCGAACCTGGCGGTACTGGGTGCGCCCCTACTGCCCTTCACGGCCGAAAAAATCAATGCACTGCTGAACCTGTCAGTGCTGACGTGGCAACAGGGCGGCAGCGCCGATCTATTGGCAGCAGGTGCTACGCTGGAAAAACCTACTCTGCTCTTCACTAAGATTGAAGACGAGGCGATCGAACAGCAATTGCAAAAGTTGAACGCCACCCGGCGCGCCAACACGCCTCCCTCCACGCTGGCGGCGGCTCCTCCGGTATCGGAGCCTGGCCCGGCGGGTCGGGACGGTAAGCCCCTGGACCCCGCGCGCCCGGAAATTGTCTATGACGACTTCGCAAAGCTTGACGTGCGGGTTGCGACCATTCTGGCCGCAGAACGGGTTCCTAAAACGGACAAGCTCATGAAACTGACACTGGATACAGGTCTTGACCAACGGACTGTTGTCAGTGGCATTGCAGAGTATCACCAACCCGAGGCTATCATTGGCAAGCAGGTGTGCGTACTGGTCAATTTGGCCCCGCGTAAGCTCAAAGGCATCGAGTCGCAGGGTATGATCCTGATGGCTGAAGATTCGGACGGACGTCTGGTGTTTGTTGCGCCTGATCAGTCTGTCGCGCCCGGCAGTGGGGTGAGCTAATGTTTTTTAAAACGCAAAGCAAAACGGCCGGCTCCGTAACAGAGCCGGCCGTTTTGCTTTGATAAGATTTTTCTATTTCGGGTTACTGACAAGGCTTAGCTAGCTTGGCCTCTCGAAAGTCAGTCTTGATTATTCTGTCTGTTTCGTCACGCGTTTGCGAATGGTCTCGCCCTCTTCTGTCTCGAACGTCAGAATGTAGGTTCCGGCGCTAACCTTGATCTCAGGAATTTCCAGGGATACTTCGTGCTCGCCGGCCTCCTGTTTGTTGAATTTCCAGGTTTTCACCGGCTTCCCTGCCAGGTCGTGCAACTTGATCCGGATGTCCTGCGACTGAGGCAAAGAGTAGTTAAGCTTGCTGACCGAATTGGCGGGACTGGGCGTGAGTGTGAGGTTGTACTTACGCTCACTGGCCAGTTGCCCGCCGGTAGCGATGTATTGATCTGACTGAAATACGATCAGCCATTGACCGCTCCCCGCCACAGAGAGAAGTCCTTCGCTACTCAGGGCCGGACCGCTCAGGTGCAGTCCTTCCACTTCATGCGCCCAATGTTGCTTCAGGTTCGGCGTAAAAGCGTACACCATCCCGGTAGGAAATTCCGCCACACTTACGAACACCGTCCCCATGGCATCTACGGCCATACGGGCACTGATGCCTCCGGCGGCCGAGCGAACCAGCGTACGGGTCGAATCCATCATGTGCCCGTTGCGACTGTTCAGACGCACAATTTTTCCGTTATGAGGGATGTACACAGATCCGTCAGGTCCGCAAGCCATCTGGGAGTAGGCAGAATTACCCAGGATGGGCGTTTCCCAAAGCGTTTGCAACGCAGTTCCTGTGTTTCGCAGCGCCACCAGCCGGTCGCGTTGTTTATAAGCGTAAACCGTACCGTCCGGCCCGACGGTAATGGGCGTTTGCACGAAAGCTATCATCTTACTCCGGCTCGGAATCACCTGCGTGGCTACTTTCCGGCCCGTCTCCAAATCGATCATACTGACCGCTTGGTTGGGATAGGTGGCCCATTCCCACACATAAGCCCAGCGACCACCAATCGTAGGATGCAACTCACCACGGGCCATCGGGTCACATTTGGTAGCCCACAAACGCTGCCCTGTGCGGTGGTCGATCCGCACCAAAAGACCTTCTTCGCCTTCTACAATCAAATCACCTTCAGGGGTGAACGCAGCACTTGAGGCGTGTGAGCAGCGCAGCGGAACCGATGAGCGCCACTTGATGGCACCTGTGGCGGCATGGAGCGCATACAAAGTATCGGCCTTGCGATCCGTACGCAATGCATACACCGTTTCCTGCCGAAAGCCGATCGGTAGGGTTTGTGAAGTCTGTCCCGTCAGGTCGCGCACCCATAACAGCTCGCCGGTATACAGGTCGTGGCATACAAGCGGTGCATACTGATTGGACTGCCGTCGCGTGGTTACGACTCTTCCGTTGGCGATGTAGGTCTGATTCGCCGTGGTGGCTTCCAGCGAAGTGCCCTCCCACAAAACACGGGCGTGGGTAGGCCCTACTGTTTCTACGAAGCCGTTGCGGGAAGCATTGCCGCCGATGGTAGACCAATCCTGAGCAAAAGCAATGGAAGAACAGATAAGGCAGGCAATCAGCAGGATAACGCGCATAGGTGATTCTTCGTAACAGTATAATTATTGTTACGAAGCTACGCTTTTTATCAATAGATCCCGGAATTGTGTAATAAATTCATAGAATCCACTGAATCGAGGCTTCTACCTTCAATAAAAGGCATCTTTGAAGTGCTGCAAACGTGCACGTTCCTTCTCGTAATGAATGGCGATGATGTCGAAGCGAATGTCGCCTTCCCATCCTCGCTCTTCAACAAAATGGTCGGCCGCCGCCAGAATTAACGACGTTTTTGTTTCTCCAACTGCCTCCTCCGGGAAGCCATACGCGACCGAAGTACGCGCTTTGACCTCCACAAATACCACAAGACCTTGCCCCTGCACAATGAGATCCACTTCTGCACGCCGGTACCGATAGTTCCGCTCCAGAATCTGGTACCCACGCTCTTCCAGAAACCGTGCGGCCAAAGCCTCGCCTTCTTTCCCGAGGTCTAGGTGTTTTGCCATAGCTTTGTAAGGAGGTTTTGTTACCAGAGGAACGATGTTGCCAGCTTGTCAGTTCTTTATCCTAGCCGATGCACTCGGCTATCCGATTACGTTATGATGCGTTCTGAAAAAGCTACACATTTTCAACATTGGGGGCTGATCGACTATCAGGAGGCCTGGAGTCGCCAGGAAGCGGTTTTCGCGGAAGTCGTTGCCCAAAAGGTGCATAACCGCGGCTTGGCAGAAGCGGACCGGCAAGCGACCCGCAATTACCTGATTTTCTGCGAACATCACCACGTATATACCTTAGGAAGGAATGGCGTAGCCACCCACCTGCTGTTAGACGAGGCCGGCCTGCGGACCAAAGGAGCTACTTTTTATAAAATTAACCGGGGCGGTGATATTACGTACCACGGCCCTGGGCAAATTGTGGGATACCCTATTCTTGACCTGGATAATTTCTTCACGGACATCCATCTGTACCTCCGCTATTTGGAAGAGGCCGTGATCCAAACGCTGGCGGACTACGGCCTGGCGGCCGGGCGTATTCCCGGGCTCACCGGCGTCTGGCTCGACCACGAGCAGCAGCGTAACCCCCGGAAGATCTGCGCCATCGGGGTGCGTACCAGTCGGTGGGTCACCATGCACGGCTTCGCTTTTAACGTCAATACCGATCTCGATTACTTTAAGCACATTGTTCCCTGCGGCATCGACGACAAAGCGGTGACTTCGCTGGCCACCGAAATAGGCTGTACTGTGTCGATTCCTGAAGTAGAAGCGAAACTCAGAGCCCATTTGGCAGAGTTATTTCAGATGCAGCTAGTCGACGAGGTGTCGTCCATTCAGTAACAGAGTAAGCCTATCCCTTGTATGAAGAGAGATATCGATTTCCCAACCGTCGAAGGCGTTCACGTCGCCATTGCCCGCCAGAAGGCCGAAGACGATTCGTACGAATGGCGTGTGTACCTCCTCAATCAGAACCCTTTTCCGCTCGATACCGTGCTGGTCGCTTCGAAAGGCTATGGCGAGTCGGAGGGCGAAGCACAACGTACCTCCACGTTAAGGCACCTGATCGAATACGTGGCTCCTCAGAGCACAGCGATTGTTGAGCGCATCGATCCGGCTGTATTTCATCTGGTGAACGAGTATTGGGTCAGCTATTATGTGGAGGGGCAAATCCATGATAAAAAGTTTTTGTTTCTGCCGGACAGCATCGTCGATGCCAACTTGAGTTACATCCCGGAGCTGGAGCTGGAAGGCGTTTTACACAGCTAATGATGGAACCCTTCGTACGCCGTCGCCATACCATGCTCATCAAAGAGCGGGCGCATGCCCTGGGCTTTGCGGCGTGTGGTGTCTCGACAGCCGACTTTCTGGAAGAAGAAGCACCCCGCCTGGAGCACTGGCTGCGCCAGCAGCAGCACGGTCAGATGGCGTACATGGCCAATCATTTCGACAAGCGGCTCGACCCCAGAAAACTGGTGGACGACGCCAAATCGGTGGTGTCGCTGCTGTTCAACTACTTTCCCAAAGAGGAGCTTCCTACCGACGGTACGTACAAGATTGCACGTTACGCCTATGGCACTGATTACCACTTCGTGATCAAAGACAAGTTGCGGGCGCTGATGGCGTACATCGAAGAGGAAATCGGTGAGGTACACGGGCGTGTGTTTGTAGACTCGGCACCGGTGATGGACAAGGCGTGGGCAAAACGAAGCGGCTTGGGGTGGGTCGGCAAAAACTCGAACCTGCTCAACCGACGCATGGGCAGCTATTTTTTCATCGCCGAACTGATTCTGGACCTGGATCTGGTACCCGACCAAGGCATTCGTGACTATTGCGGCACTTGTACACGGTGCCTGGACGCCTGCCCAACCGGTGCCATTGTCGAGCCGTACGTGGTGGATGGCAGTCGATGCATTTCGTACTTCACCATCGAGTTGAAAGATCAGATTCCGGAAGCGGTGCGGGGCCAGTTCGACGACTGGATTTTTGGCTGCGACATCTGCCAGGAGGTATGCCCCTGGAATCGGTTTGCACAGCCCACCACTGAGCCAGCCTTTGCGCCTCATCCGGCGCTGTCAGAGATGAAAAAATCCGACTGGGAAGAGCTGACCGAAGAGGTATTCAGAGAGATTTTCAGGCGGTCGCCCGTCAAGCGCACCAAATTCGAGGGACTAAAACGCAATATTAATTTCGCTAAAAATGCAAAAGGCTTCCCGGAATGAGAAGCCTTTCAATTACCTTTCTGTGACGTTCAAGTAGTATAAGTTGTAAAGCAGCGATCCAGGACCATATAATGCATCTCACTGAACTTTGCGTAACACCAATGTCGTAAATCTTCCACCTCTACAGGCATCAAGCGGGCAATGGCCTTACGAAGTTCTTTCTCAAAAAGCGTCTTGTCAAAACTTACTTTTTGAAGGATGAGTTTTACGTAATCCAGCATTGGTTTCATCATGGTCAACAGTTGTTACGTTTGAGAAAGGATTTCTAATTTAAAGCGAAAAGTTAAAAAACTCAAACTCGATAGTTTGCAAGTAATATATTTACTTATTTAGCAGTCACTTTCCGAAGAATATTTCCCATTACTATCTAAGTCAGAAGCTTTTACGCGTTGTTAACGAAACAAATTGAGGGATATGTATACTGACCGTATTAAAGATGGGTTAAAAATCTGTCAAGTGTGTGTTGAGTTGCCAGCTAAGAAATCTCTTCGTTTTGCATATTTCAGCATCTTAACATTCCTTAATCTTCTAACGTTCAACACGTTAGCACAATCTCAAGAAGCTACTATCCGCTTGGGGAAAAGTAATATCGCCTTCAACGAAGCTTATACCATCACCATTACGGTCACCAACGAAGATCTGCGCAGTTACGGGAAATTCCCGGACATCCCGGGGTTTGTCAAGCGGGGCACGACGTCTTCCACCTCCACCAATATTGTCAACGGCCAAATCAGTTCGACGCAGAGCATCACTCAAAATTATATGGCCGAAAAGGAAGGGACGTTTACCATACCACCTTTCGAACTGGAGATAAACAACAATAAATATAATTCTCCAGGAGGCACGGTGGTCGTGGGGCCTCCCGCTCAAGCCAAGAATAGCCCCGATCAGTTTGGTTTCGATCCTTTTGAGGACTGGTTCAACCAAGACGAACCCCGCGAATTTGTGGACGTCAAAGAAGATGCCTTTTTAGCCCTGACCACTTCGGAAAGCGAAGTCTACGTAGGCGAGGGGTTCAACACCACACTTGCGTTCTACATTGCCGAAACCAACCGGGCCGACATGAGCTTCCACGAGTTGGGGCAGCAACTGAGTGAGATTCTGAAAAAACTCCGTCCTACCAACTGCTGGGAGGAGAACTTCAACATTGAGGAGATTCAGCCCCGCAACGTGACCCTCAACGGCAAGCGCTATACGCAATACAAAGTCTACCAAGCTACTTTTTACCCCCTTAACACCGAACCCGTTCAGTTTCCGTCCGTAGGGCTGCGCATGATTAAATACAAAATCGCCAAGACGCCGTCGTTTTTTGGCCGCAACCGCCAGGAGGAGTACAAAACATTCTATACCTCGCCGAAAATTGTGCAGGTGCGTGAACTTCCTCCCCATCCGCTGCGCGATCGTGTGTCGGTAGGCGAGTTTCGGCTCGAAGAGGCCATTAGCGGCGATCAGCTCAGTACGGGCGAAAGCTTCAGTTACCAGTTCAACATCGTGGGGGAAGGGAATATTTCGGCCATCAAAGCACCCGAAGTACCCAAAAACGAGTATTTCGATTTCTACGCGCCGAGTGTCAACCAGGAAATCAAGCGCAGTAACAACCGCGTAACGGGCAAAAAAGTATTTGAATACTTTGCGGTTCCGAACGAAGCGGGCACCTACTCGCTGGGAGATTATTTTCAATGGGTATTTTTCGATCCGCGCAAAGAGCGCTACGATACGCTTCAGTCGCAGGTAGAAGTGCAGGTCAGCGGCGAAAGCCAGAAGAACGCGGTGATTTCGGGCAACAGCCGCGACGATTATTACGAGACCTTGCAAGCCGAAAGCAATCATCTGCTGGAGCGCAATTTGGACGACTGGGTGAAAATACTCGCTAACGGATCTATCTTATTGATGCTGGGGGTTACTATTTTTGCGTTGGCGCGGCGTCCTTCGTAACCTCGTGCTGCTTTGTTGCTCACACTAAACAGAATTGCGACGTGAATACGTACGGACATACTTTCCGCATTTCCACCTACGGTGAATCGCACGGCCCCGCGGTGGGTGCCGTCATCGACGGCTGCCCGGCCGGCCTGCCCATTGACCTGAGCCTGATTCAGTATGAACTGGATCGGCGCAAACCGGGACAATCGCGCATCACGACCCAGCGTCGCGAACCCGACGAGTTCGAAGTGCTGTCGGGTATTTTCGAAGGCAAAACCACCGGGATGCCCATTCACCTGATGATTCGCAATACCGACGCCCGCAGCAAGGACTACTCGCACATTGCAGACAAGTTCCGCCCCTCGCATGCCGATTTTACCTATCAGCAGAAGTGGGGCTTCCGCGACTACCGTGGTGGCGGTCGCAGTTCTGCCCGCGAAACCGCGGCGCGTGTGGCGGCCGGGGCCGTGGCCAAGCAGTTGTTGGCCACGATGGGCGTCGAAATTTATGCGTACGTGTCGCAGGTAGGTCCCCTACGTCTCGAAACCCCCTATCAGGAACTGGACCTACGCCAGACCGATACCAACGCCGTGCGCTGTCCCGATGCGGCCATGGCAGAGAAGATGTACGACTTTATTGACGAAACGCGTAAAAAACAAGATACCGTAGGCGGGGTGGTGAGTGGCGTATTGCGCAATGTCCCGGTAGGCCTGGGCGAACCCGTATTCGACAAATTGCACGCAGAGCTGGGAAAAGCCATGCTCAGCATCAACGCGGTGAAGGGATTCGAATACGGCAGCGGATTTCAGGGCGTAGAGATGTATGGCTCTCAGCACAACGACATTTTTTACCGTGACGGCGAACGCGTCCGTACCCGAACCAACCACTCGGGAGGCGTACAAGGTGGCATCTCCAACGGCGAAGACATTTATTTCCGCGTGGCGTTCAAGCCTGTGGCTACGCTCATGCAGGACCAGCCCAGTGTTAACCAGGAAGGCGAGGACGTAACCGTCAGCGGCAAAGGACGCCACGATCCTTGCGTCGTGCCCCGGGCAGTACCGATCGTCGAAGCCATGTCGGCCCTCGTGCTGGCCGATTTTTACCTGCGAAATCAGGCGTGTCAGCCCAATCTGGCCGCTCAGTCCGCTGTGGCGAGCGAATAGAATCGCTTTACTTCCGTATGCTTCTTATGCAGCCGTCGTGCGATTTTCCCGCGATGGCTTTTTTGTGGGGTAACTTTCTGGGGATTGGCACGGTGCCCTTTGTAACTTTCCGCAACGCTTCGCCCGGCCGAATCGGTCATTTTTTGCAAATTTGTTGCTATTGCACTCCCTCTTATGAAGAAAAAACTCCCGTTACATACGCAAATCATCCTCGGTCTGGTGCTTGGTCTGGTGTGGGGACTGGTCAGTGCCTGGCTGGGATGGTCGCCCAAAATCACAACGGATTACATCAAACCCTTCGGGACGATCTTTGTCAACCTCCTGAAAATGATCGCCGTTCCGCTGGTACTGGCTTCGCTCATTGTAGGAGTATCGAGTTTAAGCGACATCAGCAAGTTGTCGCGCATCGGCGGCAAAACCATCGGCATCTACCTCTGCACCACGGTGGTGGCCGTGACCGTCGGGCTGCTGGCCGTAAACCTGATTCGCCCCGGCACCAAACTCCCGACCGAAACCCGCGAAAACCTGATTCAGGTCTACAGCAGCGACGCCGAAAGCAAAGCCGCCAGCGCCGAACAGCTGCAACAGCAAAGCCCTTTGCAACCGCTGGTCGATATGGTTCCCGAGAACTTGTTTGCTTCGGCCGCCAGCAACGGCAGCATGCTTCAGGTGGTGTTTTTCGCTATTCTGGCGGGGATTGCGCTGATCCAGCTTCCCGAAGCTAAGAAAGAACCCGTCGTTCGGTTTTTCGACGGCATCAACGACATGATCATCCGCATCGTGGAGTTTATCATGCTGATTGCCCCCTACGGAGTATTTGCCCTGATCGCTTCACTCATTGTAGAAGTGGCGGGCGACCAACCCGAAAAAGCGCTGCAACTGTTGCTGGGGTTGGGTTGGTACAGCGCTACGGTGGTAATCGGGCTTTTCTTCATGATGCTGGCCGTTTATCCGGCCATCTTCAAGCTTCTGACCAACATTCGCTACCGGGTGTTTTTTAAGGCGATCCGGCCGGTGCAGTTGCTGGCTTTCAGCACCAGTTCCAGCTCGGCCACGTTGCCGTTGACCATGGAAACCATCGAGAAGAAGATCGGAGTATCGGAAGAGGTATCGAGTTTTGTGCTGCCCTTGGGCGCTACCATCAACATGGACGGCACCAGCCTCTATCAGGCCGTAGCGGCCGTGTTCATTGCTCAGGCCTTAAACCTGGATCTGACGCTTGCCGATCAGTTGATGATTGTGCTGACCGCGACGTTGGCGTCGGTAGGGTCGGCCGGAGTACCCGGCGCAGGCATGGTGATGCTGGTCATTGTGCTCGAGTCCATCGGCGTCCCTACTGCAGGGATTGCGCTGATCGTGGCGGTTGACCGGATTCTGGACATGCTGCGCACGGCGGTGAATGTAACGGGCGACACCGTGGTGACGATGGTCATTGCCGCCTCCGAAGGCGAGATCGAGCTAACGGAGTATCGGGCCAAGGAACGCTCTCGCATCGGCGCCACAGTCGATCCTTCCAAGCCAGCCTGATTTTCCGGAACCTCTCGGCAGCAATCCGGGTTGCTTCCTTATACTCTTAAGTTTGTTTTCCTATGAACCCAACCAAACGTTATATCAACCTCTACACTGAGGCGAATCCTAATCCCAACTCGCTGAAGTTTGTCGTCAACATCATGCTCGTGCCCGACGGTACGGATTACGACTTCCCTACGGCCGCTTCGGCGGCCGCTTCGCCACTGGCACAACAGCTTTTTGCTCTGCCCTACGTCGAGCGCGTGTTTTTCATGAGCAACTTCGTGACCGTTACCAAAAGCGAACAGGTCGATTGGGAAGAAGTAAAAGAGGAACTGAAACGGATCATCAAAAGCTACCTGGAAGAAGATCGTCCGGTGGTGACGCAGCCGTTGCAGGAAGCGGAGAACGCCTATCGTGAAGAAGATGCCGAAACTGTGCAGTTGATCAAAGGTGCGCTGGAAGAATACGTTCGCCCGGCGGTGGAATCCGACGGAGGTGCCATCAGCTTCCGCTCGTATCACGAAGGCGTAGTAACCGTCGAGTTGCGCGGTGCCTGTAGCGGCTGCCCCTCGTCGACCATGACGTTGAAATCGGGCATCGAAAATCTGCTGAAGCAGATGGTTCCCGGTGTAAAAGAAGTAATCGCCGAAGGCGTCTAAGCTGTTTATTGATTGACCCGCCCCCACTCGTAGAGTTGGGTGGCGGGCACCAATCCGTTGGGGAGGCGGTCGCCCGACTGCAAGAGGCGCTTGGCCCGCAGAAAACGGTTTCGCTCGTATGCGTCGTAGTTTTCGGCCGTGGGATCAACGCTGCTTATGCGCACCTGCCCCGACGCATGAATAAACTCACGGTCACCAATCCACATGCCCACATGCACGACGCGTTCCCGCGTGGAGTCCGTAGCCGGTCGCCCAAAAAAGAGTAAGTCCCCAGGACGCAGGTTAGAAAAGTCCTCGTTGGGCTCGATTTGCTGCCCTACCAAAACCTGCTGTGAAGCGTCTCGTGGCAAGATCCACCCGTTCAACAGATAGACGGTTTTGGTAAAGCCACTGCAATCAACCCCTTTGGTCGAAGTACCGCCCCACAGGTAAGGCGTTCCCATCAGCGTGCGTGCACTTGCTACTAGGTTCGTTTCGGTTGGCTGTGTGGCCGTTGCCCAGTCTCTCCAGGGCCGTGCGTCTTCTTTAGCAAGCCACGCCGTTCGCCCATCGGGAAAGCCCACTTCGTAATAACCCGCCTGTTCACCCAGGCGTTGCAATAAATCGCCAGCCACCAGATCGGACACAGACGCCGCTTCTGCCCGAGGCTCCTCCAGGGCATAAGTAGCACGCGACAATACAATGATTTTTTCGCTTTGCTCCCAGGCGGCATAGCTCGAATCGGCAGGCAGGGTCAGCCCACCGGCATCGACCCAGGCAATGTAGCGATCGGGTGTTTGCACCATGTACCAGCCGCCCTCCTTCTTCAGCACCCGCACCGGAGTTCCCAAAAGCGCTTGCGTGGCCAGCTCGGCACTATGTCGGGGGTCTGTGCGCAGATTGGCTACCGACAGACGTACCAACCCGCGAGTGGTCGGCAAGGTGGTGTCGGGCAGCAGCTGCACGGCTACTTCTCCCGCAAAACCCTGGCTTTTTAAGAGGTGCTGCAACGCCTGGTGTGCTTCCGGCTGATCGGTTTCCCCCACGAGCCGAAACGTCGGGCTACTCGTACTGTCCAGCTCCACGTCGAACCGGGCGGTGCGGCGGTCGGGTGCGTAGACGTTTTGCAAAGAATCGACCAAGGCCTGATATTCTACCTGCTCACGCGCCGGAGGCTTCTGACACGCGCTTAGCGCGCTCAATACCAAGCAAATCCATACCAAAGGCAGCCCCAAAAAAGTGGGAGGCACCGCTGCCTCCCCTTTTGCACTAGTAATCTTCATCTTCGTCGTTCATTTTGTCGAACGAGAACATGCTGCTCAGCAAATCTTTAAACTGCGTTCCTCGTTCCAGACGGTTTTTGCTGATGGCCGAGTATTCTGCCAGGCCGTGCAGCGCAAACTCCATCATCAGCAACCGGGCTTCTTTATCGGCGCGACCGAAGTGCTTCTTCACCAGATCGGCCAGCCCCGGTACTCCCATCAAGGCCTTTTCGTATTCCTGGTTGGATGCATCGTTCAATAAATCGATCGTGTTGCCTTCGCCAAACCAGTTGGTAATTTCCTTGTAGGGGTTATTGCTCTTCTGCTTTTTGGCTTTCTCCGGATCGGGAAAATACTTCACAAACTGCGTGCGAATGGCTTTGCCGATCAGGTTCTGGGCGACAATCACGGGGCCTTCCTGTTCGCCTTCGTATACCAGCTCGATTTTACCGGTGATGGCCGGAATCAGACCCCAGAAATCGGTGAGGCGCACAAAGGTATTTTTTTCGCGATGGAGCAACGTCCGGCGCTCGGCCGCGCTCATCAGGTTCTCGAACGCCGAGATGGTCAGACGGGCCGACACGCCACTGTTGGTGTCGACGTATTCGTTGTCGCGTGCTTCAAACGCCAGTTGTTCGACCAGATCACGAATAAGTTCATCGACTTTGATGCTCTGCTGTTCGGGCTTGATGCGCGCTTCCTGCTGCGTGATCTGCTTCCCGATGTCGATTGTTTTCGGATAGTGGGTCGTGATCTGGCTTTCGATACGGTCTTTCAACGGCGTGACGATCGAACCCCGGTTCGTATAATCTTCCGGATTGGCCGTAAAGACAAATTGAATGTCGAGCGGCAAGCGCAGCTTAAAGCCCCGGATTTGGATGTCGCCTTCCTGCAAAATGTTGAACAGGGCCACCTGGATGCGGGCCTGTAGGTCCGGTAGTTCGTTGATTACGAAAATGCCGCGGTGCGACCGGGGAATCAGACCGTAGTGAATCACCCGCTCGTCCGAGTAAGGCAATTTCATGGTGGCGGCTTTGATGGGGTCCGCATCGCCGATCAGGTCGGCTACCGAAACGTCGGGCGTTGCCAGCTTTTCCGTATACCGTTCGGCCCGATGGAGCCACGCAATGGCGGTATGATCGCCGTGCGCCTCGAGTTCGTCTTTGGCAAACCGGGAGAGCGGCTGCAACGGATCGTCGTTCAGCTCCGAGCCCGCCACCACAGGAATGTACTCGTCCAGCAGCCCGATCATCATCCGGGCCAGACGCGTTTTGGCTTGTCCGCGTAACCCCAACAGGTTGATGTTGTGCATGGACAGAATGGCACGCTCCAGGTCGGGAATGACGGTTTCCTCGTATCCGTAAATGCCGGGAAATACTTCTTCCTTTTTACGCAACCTGTGAATCAGGTTATTGCGCAACTCTTGTTTAACCGACTGTGGCTGATATCCGGCGGCTTTGAGTTCGCCTACCGTTTTGATTTTCAAAAGTTGTTCTGACGAAAGATCTTTATAAGTCATGTGTGATGCTTGAAAAGCTGCGTGGATGTTCAAGCGACTCGACAGATAAGCCGCTCCTATTGACCGTCTATACTCGTTTCCGACGGTTGCGTTGGTAATCTTCGAAAATAAAATTGCCCAGCCCCTGCAACGAGCTGTAGTACGCCCGCCCGTGGTTGACCTGCGTAAACTCCTTAACGAACTCCTGCAGATAAGGATCGGTGGCAATCATAAAGGTGGTAATCGGGACTTTGATTTTGCGGCACTGACGCGCCAGGTTCAGGGTTTTGTTCAGGATTTTCCGGTCCAACCCGAACGAGTTTTTGTAATAGCGCAAGCCCTCTTTCAGACACGTGGGTTTTCCGTCGGTGATCATGAAAATCTGCTTGTTCGACGTTTTCCGGCGGCGCAACAGGTCCATGGCCAGCTCCAGTCCGGCCACTGTGTTGGTATGGTACGGCCCCACTTCCAGGTACGGCAGGTCTTTGATCTGCACCTGCCAGGCGTCGTTGCCGAACACGATGATGTCGAGCGTATCTTTCGGGTACTTAGTCGTGATCAGTTCGGCCAACGCCATCGCTACTTTTTTGGCCGGCGTAATGCGGTCTTCACCGTAGAGGATCATCGAATGCGAAATGTCGATCATCAGCACCGTAGAGGTCTGCGCTTTAAACTCGGCTTCGCGCACCTGCAAATCCTCTTCGGTCACCATAAAATCGCCGATGCCGTGGTTGATCTGCGCGTTCATCAGCGAGTCGGTCATGGCAATCTGCTCCAGCGTGTCGCCGAACTGATACGGTCGGATGTCAGGCGTCATCTCGTCGCCCATGCCGCTGAAAGGCGTCCGGTGCTGACCGCGCTGCGATTTTTTCAGCTTCCCAAAAATTTCTTCGAGGGCGCTACGCCGGATGTTGACTTCGCTCTTGGCCGTTAGCGACAGCGCACCTTCGCCGGGCGTCTCTTCAATGTATCCCTTCTTCTTCAGATCTTCGATAAAGTCGCCCATGCCGTACTGATCGTCCGTCAGGCCGTAGCGCTGGTCCAGCTGGTTCAGCCACTGGAGGGCCTCGCTCACGTCGCCCGAGGTTACGACAATCAGTTGCATGAACATGTTCAGCAACTTATCAAAGGTACTTTGGTCCCCACCCGGCGGGGGAGTGTATTCAGAAAAGCGGTATCCTAGCATGGGAAAGGAAGGTAGAAAAAAGTGTTCAGAACTGAAACCTAATCAAAACGCAGGAAGGGGTCGGATAGTTTAGCGTTCGGCCGTTTTCGTGGGCGGAACCTGACGATCTTTGGGGAGCTCAGCACCTTCGGCTTTTAGCGAAAGATCAACCCCGACCGGATGAGGGGCGGCGTTCGGAACACGAAGGAAGCAATTGATGGGATTATACCCATTCTCTTTGAAACATTCCCAATTTGCTGACAACTGGACTGGCTGAGTTTCAGAACCCAACAATATGCGCTTAAATCCTACGCAACATGGCTTTATAACATCAAACAAACTATATTACTACCTCATTTCTAAACAACATTGCAATGAGGATCGGCATCGAAGCGCAGCGCTTGTTCAGGACGCATAAACAAGGCATGGACGTGTATGCGTTGGAATTAATCAAACACCTCCAGCAGATGGATCAGGAGAACGAGTACTTCATCTTTGTGAAGGCCGACGCTGATACCTCCTGCCTACCGGACGCTTACAACTTTCACATCGTCGAAGTGCAGGGGCGCAGTTACCCTGACTGGGAGCAGTACTACCTGCCGAAAGCGGCGCTACGCCATCAGTTAGACGTGCTGCACTGCACTGCCAATACTGCCCCTTTGCGCTACCATGGCAACCTGGTACTGACCATCCACGACGTTACCTACATGGAAAAAGAGTCGCTGAAGAACGACGGCTCTACGGCTTACCAACGGGCCGGCAGTCTGTACCGTCGGCTGGTGGTGCCCATGGTGGCGCCGAATGCCTCGCAAGTGATGACGGTGTCGTGGTTTCAGCGCAACTGCATCTCTCAATCGCTACACTTGCCAACCGACCAGATTGAGGTGGTGCACAACGGCGTGGGGCATCAGTTTTTTCAACCTACCAACCAGGAAAAACGCGAACAGGTACGCGAGCGCTACCAATTGCCGACCCACTACTACTTCTTCTTGGGAAATACGGAGTACCGCAAAAACCTGACGGGGGTGGTTCAGGCCTATGCCTTGCTGACGCAACGGCGCAACGACGTGCCGGCGTTGGTAATGAAAGGCATCGACGAACCTTTCCTGACACGCACGCTGGCTGCCCTCGGGCAACCTGACCTGCGGGAGCGGTGTCGCCTGATCGATTACGTAGACACGGAGGATCTGCCCACCCTCTACGACATGTCCGAAGCTTTTTTATTCCCGTCGCTCAGCGAAGGTTTCGGTATTCCGATCATCGAAGCCATGGCCAGTGGCACGCCCGTAATTACGTCCGATACGTCGGCGATGCCCGAGATTGCTGGCGACGCGGCTTTACTCATCGATCCCTACGATCCGAAAAGCATCGCCGATGCTATGGAGGAATTACTCGACAGACCCTACCTCGCCGAGGATCTTCGTTCACGAGGTATTCTACGCGCCCGTCATTTCTCCTGGCGCTCTACCGCCGAGCGTACCTTGCAGATTTACCAGCGCTTTAATCCGGAAGACGCCGCAGCACCTTACGAAGAGACGTTGCTGCATCAGTAGTGGCCCGGTGCGCTTCTGCACAGATCCTATCCACATAAAAAAAGGCGGCCCACAAGGGTCGCCTTTTTTTATGTGGCCTGTTTGTTCTTTATAGTTTGTTGATCCGGCCGAAGAAATCGTCCTGATAAGACTTGCTGATCGGAATGTATTTGCCGTTGATCACCACCGAATTGTCTTCGATGGTATCGATGTGCTTCAGGTTGATGATGTACGAACGGTGAATCCGCATAAAGTAATCTCCCGATAAGCGCTCGTCGATGGCTTTCATAGTCGAGTACACTATGTGTTTGTGGGCGTCGGTTACGATGATCACATAGTCGGACAGGGCTTCGATGTACTGCACCTGGGTCAGGTCCAGCCGCACCATTTTACCGTTTACTTTAACGAACAATTCCTCCGGGCCCGATTTGGCATGCACCGCCGGGCCGCTCAGGTTTTTGACTACCCGCTGCACAGCTTTTTCAAAGCGCGCGTATTCAACAGGCTTGACCAGATAGTCGGCGACTTCCAACGCGAACGCATCTACCGCAAAATTTTCGTGCGACGTAATCAAAATCGTTTCTGGCATCTGGGGCAATTGCCGCAGCAGGTCAATGCCGTTCATGCCGGGCATCTCCACGTCCAGAAATAAAATATCGACAGGGTGACTCAACAGATACTGAAGCCCTTCCTGCCCATTCGACAAGGAGGCCTGTAGATCCAGCTGCTTATTCCGCTCGATATAATGCTCCAGAATAAATCGCACGCTCTCGTCATCGTCGATGATCAGGCAGCTAAAGGATGCATCCAAGGTGATATAGTGTTGTGTCTAAAATGAGATTATTACAATTCTACCGTTAATTAATGTTAACTCACCTAAAAAGTCAAATTTCGCCGAACAGGAGGTCTACCTTTAATTCTTGAGGGATGTATGCCCACCGGGGCAACTATTTTATTCTAATTCTTTTATGCATAGCGTCTCCGTTTCGGCACTTGGGGTCCAAAACGGGATAACCTGTTAGAAACCAGAGGCAAAGCCATTTTAGCAAGGGTTTGTTCTAAAATGAGCGATGTCTCGATCATGTAAGTTATGAAAGGTACCTACCCTACTCATCTGTCAGCATCTGATCGATCAGTGCACGCTTTAGAATCGTGCTCGTTTTTCTCTCAGTCCTTCGTACTGGAGAAGAACGTAAGTGCGTTTGGGGGCGTCCATCATTGGTGCATCCAACAGCATCATACACTTTACCTGGTCCTTGTTGACCTGGGCCATCGCGCTCTTCCTACCGAAGAGATCGATACGCCCGTCGCCAACCTGATTCGCAATCATCTGAACGGAAATCCGGTCGACCTGATTCACCGCATTACGCAACACTTCGCGCCCACGGCCGACGAGCCCTATCCCTTCGAGGTGATGGTGATCAAGGTCAGTACCAGCCTGCGGAAGGTGTCGTTTGCGACGACCCACCGCCCCATCTACTTCATCCGGAACCAGCGCCTGAAGCGGATTTCGACCCGTACAACATCACGCGAACGCCTGAGTAAGAGCGACGTATACTCCTGCCGCTGCAAGTCGGGGGACGTAGTATACCTCAGTTCAGGCGGATTTGCAAGACTCGAAGGCGGTCCCAAAAATCTTTCTTTCGGCGAAAGCAATCTGGAAGCTCTTCTCTTCAACAACCACCGGAATTCGTTCGACGTCCAGCACCAGTATTTGCAGGAAACCATGGATACGTGGCTGGAGCATCGCCGTCCCCACGAGTCCGTCTTGATTCTGGGGGCAGAATTCTAACACCTTCTTAAAATTCGTGCAAGCGCTGCGGAATGTTCCAACGTACCGCGGCCGAGAAAACGGTGGTTGTCTGGTCGAGCGCGTCGTCGGCACTGTCCAGTTGCCGGTGGGTAAACTTGGCGTCGAGAAACAAGCGGTGCCGTAGCTGGTAAGTCGCCGTGAAGTCTGCAAAAAGCAGATAGGTCTTTACCCCCTGTCCGATGTAGTTGCCAAATTCCTGTCGCTTGTAATTGTAGTCGATCAGGATATTCCCACCCCAGTTTGAATTGGGCAGGTCGGTGCCGTACAAGGCGTAAATCAGCTTTCCGGTTAACGCAAGGCGCGGAAGGGGCTGGTAACGCAAAATGCCGATTCCTTCCCGGAAGTTGGCTCCCAGAGGATGTGCCAAAGGCTGCTTGTAATGGGTGTAGCTGGTGTAGAGGCTCGAATGGCCGTACATGTAGGGGCGTGCTACGTTGAACTCGGCTTGCAGATCCAGGTTGGGAATGCCTGCCACGTCGATGTACTTGAAACCAAGCTGACCAGCCTGTTTGTTGCCCCACCAGCCGCTGCCGTCGAACGTATGGCTTAGGATAAACTCATCAAGCGCCAGTTGCCCGTACAGCGACAGCCGCCGCCAAAGCACCCACCGTGCATCGAGTCCCAGCAGTACGTTGTCGGGGCTGCCAAGGTCCTGATCGAGCGCCCGGTAGAAAATGATCGGGTTCAGGTACTGCAACTCAAATCCATTGCGGCCGGTGGAATCGTTCCGTTCGAACACGATCGATTCGAATATACCGACGTTCAGGTTTTTTAACAGGTTGACGCTGAGGTGATGGAAGGCCAGATATTTGGACGGAAAAACGCCATAGCTTCCCTGAGGCGTACCGTTACCAGAAGGGTCCAAGATGAGGTCCGCCTTCATTTTGGCAAACAGGTTGGTGTATTCGAATCGCCACACCCGCGTGTTCAGTTTCAGAAAAGAGTAATTGTTGGCAAAGTCGGAAAGGATCATCGACCGATAGCCGTTTCCGATGAAAAGGCGGTCGTGCCCGGCCTGCACATGAATGTGCCGGGTGACGGGAAAGGTGATGTAGCCACGCGCGGTGACAAAATCGACGCCAGTGTCATTAAAACGCTTCCAGAAGCCTTCGTGAGGCAGCACGTTGGTAGCACGCATACGGTCGTTGACGTAGCCGGGCAGCTCGGCCTGATTCTCGGCCATAAACGTGTAGAAGCCTACTTTCCCGTCGATCATGCCGCGCACTTCCAGGCCACGCGTGTTAATGTACAGCGTGGGATCGGTATCGGAGGCTTGCCCGAGCTGGCCGTAAAAGACGGGATTGACGTGCAGATCAACCGACGCATTGCGGTAGTGGTAAAAGTCCGCAGGGGTACGGTAAAAGACCTTGGCCAGCGCCCGACGGCTTTCGATCGGGGATGCCATGCTCCACTCGTGGTTATCGGCCTGCAAGAACTGCAGATTGAAGCGATCGCGTGCATTCCACCGGTAGTGCGCACTATCGAGCAGCAAACTATCGGCCAGCAGCGCAATGCCACGCCGTTCGTAAGGGCGCACGGACGAATGGAACGCCTCGGCCAGTGAGTCGTTGGCGGCACGTCCACTCCGAATTTCGTACCGCTCAACCAGGTGGTAGTAATCTTTGTCGAGGGGCGCGTACACACTTTGGCTGTACCCGACTCCTCCGAGGGCCACCCCCAACAGGAGGCTTAGCAAGAGCTTTCTCAAAACGAAGGTGTTTAGACAATCGACGCAAAATAGGAGGATTTGTGTAAATCCTCCTGCGATTCGTACTGCCGCCCTCACAGGTTACGCACGTGTGTAGGAAAAGCGAGGAGGCTGCACCTCAGCCCGTTACCCACGCCTTCCGGCCCTAAGTGCCTTGCTTCACTGCCGATAGAATACCCACTTCGACAGTTCGCGGTAGTTGACTTTTTTGCCGTACATCAAAATTCCGACGCGGTAAATGCGCCCGGCCAGCCACGTGGTGCCCAGAAAACCCAATACCAGCAACACCATCGACAGAACCAGTTCCCAGATCGGCACGCCGAAGGGCAGGCGGACCATCATCATGACCGGCGATGTAAACGGGATAAGCGAAAGCCAGGTCGCCAGCGGCGAGAACGGATCGCGTACGGCAAATTGGGCCATGACGAAGCTCAGGATCAGCGGTATGGTAACCGGTAGCATGAACTGCTGCGTATCGGTTTCGCTGTCGACGGCGGCCCCCACCCCGGCGAACAGAGAGCCATAGAGCAGATAGCCGCCCAGAAAGTAAAACAGAAAGGCGCTGAGCAATAAGGGAATGTTCTGAGTCTCCAGAAGGTGAAATGCTTTGATCACCGCCGGTTCGGCAACGGTAGGTGCGGCGGCGGCCTCAGCTTGTCCTTGGGCCGCGATGGCGGCTTGAGAAGTCGCTTGCGAAAGCTGCTCTTTGTCGACAAACAGGTTGATCACAGCCGTATACACTACCCCGGTCAGCATGATCCACAGCAGAAACTGCGTCAGGCCCACCAGCGCAATACCGAAAATTTTCCCGGCCATCAGCTGAAACGGTTTTACCGACGAGATGATCACCTCCACAATGCGATTGGTCTTCTCTTCGATAACGCCGCGCATAATCTGCACGCCGTAGATAAAAATGAACATGTAGATCAGAAACGCGCCGATGAACCCCAGCGCGGTTGCAATCCCCACGTTGCTGTCTTCTTCCCCGTCGTCGGCCAGTTTTTTGGTATCGAGGCTGATGTTCGCCCGCATGTTTTCGATCACCGACCGGTCGATTCCGGAAAGCAGCAGACGTTCGTCTTCAATGTTCTGTTCCAGCCGACTTTCCAGCCGTTGCTGAATTTCAAGTCCCAGCCCTTTGGTCGAAAACAATTTAATGCCCTGCGGCCGCTCCAAATCAAGTTGGGGCACGTAAAGCAGGGCGTCATGGCCGCTGGCGCGGAAACGTTCCTGTGCAATTTCGAGGGGGCCATCCACAAAGGTGAAGTTCAGGGTAGCATCGTCTACCAACTTGTCTTTGAACATGTTGCTCTCGTCCAGCACTTCGACGGTCTTGGTCTCCGGGGCGTTGATGCCCGCCCAGATGGATAACCCAAACACCCCACCAAATAGCAAGGGTCCCAGCAACGTCATGATCAGGAACGACTTCTTTTTAACCCGGGTCAGGTACTCGCGCGAAAGAATCAGCAGAATTTTATTCATGGAATCGGTATGCAGCAGTGGTTAGTGGTTATTCAGTCAGGCCGCTGGCCATGGTGGTCAGCTCCGGCATGTCGCCGCGGACCGTACGGATAAAGATTTCGTTCATGCTCGGGATTTTCTCCTGCACCACGTGCAGCTCGACCCGATCGAGTAGCGCCGCCATCAGTCGGTTCGCCGAACGGTCATGGGGTGCCCGGATGGTCGCCTCGAAGTGATCTTCGTCGCCGGTGACGTCCAGCACCTCGAAATCGGGCGGCAACTCACCCAGCACGCCCTGACCCACCACCTCGTAGGTGTTGGTCCGGTACTGATGCTTGATTTCTTTTTTCGGGCCTTCCAGCACTTTTTCCGACTTGTTGATCAGCGCAATGTAATCACAGAGTTCTTCTACACTTTCCATGCGGTGGGTCGAGAAGATGATCGTGCTCCCCAAACTGCGCAGCCGCAGGATCTCGTCTTTGATCAGGTTGGCATTGATGGGGTCGAATCCCGAAAAAGGTTCGTCGAGAATGATCAGCTTAGGTTCGTGCAGTACCGTCGCGATAAACTGCGCCTTCTGTTGCATGCCTTTCGAAAGGTCCTCTACCTGTTTGGGCCACCAATCCTGGATCTCGAAACGCTCGAACCAAAACCGCAGCTTCGCCTGGGCATCTCTTTTCGACATGCCTTTCAACTGCGCCAGGTACATCAGTTGCTCGCCCACTTTCATCTTTTTGTACAGGCCCCGCTCTTCCGGCAGGTAACCGATCTGCTCGATGTGCCGGGGGGCCAGCCGCTCGCCGTCAAACCGGATTTCGCCGGTATCGGCCCCGGTAATCTGCGTGATGATGCGAATCAGTGAGGTTTTCCCCGCCCCATTCGGTCCCAGCATACCGAAGATGCTTCCCTGGGGGATGTTCATACTCACTTCTTTTAACGCCTGGTGCTGTGCGTAATATTTGGAAACGCGGTCGATTTCTAACAGATTCATGTAGCGATTTTTGCCTTGAGCGAACAATAAAGTACCGACAAGTTAATTCTTTTACCGATAAGGGAGAGGCGGAATCTGAAAAGGATAAACGGCCCCTAATGTGGGCAATCCCGTCGGTAACACGCGTAGTGCCTTTACGGTTGGAGAATCTTTTTTCTTTCCACGCCCGGCGCTTACTTTTAGCCCGTGAAACCCTCCGTCGCGTTTATTGGCGCGGGCCGCGTTGCCTGGCACCTGGCGCCCGCCCTGGACCGGGCCGGTTATGCCGTGCAGGAAGTCTGGAGCCGTTACGAAAGTTCGCGCCGCTTTTTGTGTTACCGTCTGGCGCAAGCAAGTACATCCCAGCCCACGCCCCACGCCTCACTGGATTTTTCAACTTCTACTGCCCGGCTCTTGGTGATCGCGGTGACCGACGAAGCGCTGCCGCAGGTTGCCGCGACGTTGGTCCCCCCGCCCGAGGCGCTGGTGGTGCATACGTCGGGCAGCACGCCTCTTGCCGTCCTGGACCGTTTCCCGAAGCGGGGGGTGTTATATCCGCTCCAAACCTTCAGTAAGGAACAGGAAGTCGATTTTCGGAACGTTCCGTTGCTGGTCGAAGGGCACAACGAAGCAACGGCCTCCTTTTTATCGCAACTCGCCCACGAGCTGGGAGGACCGGTGCATCACGCCGACAGCACGCAGCGCCTTACGTTGCACTTAGCGGCGGTGCTGACCAATAATTTTCCCAATTATCTTTACACGCTGGCACAGCAACTCTTAAAAAATGCCCACCTGGACGTCGGGCTCCTGGCTCCGCTGTGGCAGGAAACGTTTCAGAAAGCGGCGGCGTTAGGCCCTCAGGAGGCCCAGACCGGCCCGGCACGCCGGGGCGACCGCCGCATCATTGACTTGCATCAACAACTGCTCACCGCTCAACCCGATCTGCTGACCCTGTACCGACTTTTGTCGGAGAGCATTCTGCATCATTATCATGTCTGATCGTAACTTATTTCAACCCATTCGCGCCTTTCTTTTCGACGTCGATGGCGTCTTTACCGACGGCAGCCTCCTGGCCCTGGAAAGTGGCGAACAGGCGCGCGTATTCAACATCAAAGATGGGTTGGCCGTGGTCAAAGCCTTGCAGGCAGGGTATCACATCGGCGTGATTTCCGGCGGTACGCACGAAGGTGTACGGCGGCGCTTGAGCGGCTTGGGCATTCAGCACATCTACCTGAAGGTAGACGACAAATTAGCGGTATTTCACGAGCTAGTTCGTCAACTCGGCCTAGGGCCGCAGGAAGTGGTATACATGGGCGATGACCTACCCGACTACCCTGTGATGTCGCGCGACGATGTGGTGGCCGCCTGCCCGGCCGATGCGGTTGAAGAAATCCGGCAGATCAGCCAATACGTTGCCTCTCGTCCCGGCGGGCACGGTGCGGTGCGTGAAGTGATCGAACGTGTGATGAAAACCCAGCAGACCTGGACCGTGCCGTAACGGCTAGGTATAGAGCGTCCGCCCGATGACCTGCGAACGGTGCGCGTCGAGTTTGATGAAGATGAACAGCAGGATGGTGAACGACCAGAGCGACGACCCCCCGTAGCTGAAGAAGGGCAACGGAATCCCGATTACGGGAAACAACCCGATGGTCATGCCAATATTGACCGTAAAGTGGAAGAACAGAATCCCCGCCACACAGTAGCCATATACCCGCGTGAACGGCGTTCGTTGCTGTTCGGCCCGATAGATGATGCGCGCCAGTAGCGCCACGAACAAGCTGATGATGAATACGCTGCCCGTCCAGCCGTGTTCTTCGCCGATGGTGCAGAAAATAAAGTCGGTGCTCTGTTCCGGCACAAAGTCGAACTTTGTCTGGGTTCCTTGCAGAAATCCTTTGCCCGAAAGTCCGCCCGAACCAATCGCGATTTTCGACTGAATGACCTGGTACCCAAAGCCCGAAGGATCGTACTCTGGATTGATCAGCGCCTTGATCCGGACCTGCTGGTGCGGCTGAAGGATGTTGTTGATGAAGAAGTTCACGCCGCTCACTTCTCCGGCCATCAGCGCCAGCGCCCCGACAATCAGTCCCGTCATGCGAACCTTACGCATCACCGTGCGCTCGTTGAACATCACGTAAGCAAACGCCACGACCGCCAGAATCGAGAAAGCGATGAGCAGATACATCTGCGGCACAAACAGCGTCAGGACAAACAGGGCCACGGCGATCAGCCCCAACACCGGAATCCAGCTCGGCAACCCTTCACGATAGAGGGCCACGATAAAAGCACTGAAAACGAGGGTAGATCCCGTTTCGTTTTGCAGAATGATGATGATCGCCGGCAAGCCAATGATGCCCGCTACCACCAGTTGTTCTTTCAGTTGATTGAGTTTGACCTGCGGTCGATCCAGATAACGCGCCAGACAGAGCGCCGTCGCAAACTTGGCAAACTCCGCCGGCTGGATTTGCAACGCCCCCAACTTCACCCACGATTTGGAACCGTTGATTTCACTGCCCAACACAAAGGGGGACAGCAGCACGAGTAGAAAGACGGCGTAAATCACGTAGGAGAACGACTCGTAGAACCGGAAGTCGATCACCATGATGGGCAGAATCAGTAAAATGCTCGAGCAGATGATCCAGATCATCTGCCGACCGGAGTTCAATTCCATGTCGAAAATGCTCTGATCGGCCTGCGGATCGTAGGTCACCGCAAAAATATTCGACCAGCCAATCAGCACCAGGGCCGCGTAGAGCAGCACCATCACCCAATCGACTTTTGCCAACGAAAGGCTATCCCTTCTTCCCATCCGTGTTTAGTAGACAAACTTGCCCTTCAGGGCGTAATCCTCAATATTTTTCCGCTTGATCTCGCCCAGCATGTACTTCTCAATTACCAGACTGGCAATCGAAGCGGCGGCTCGGGCGCCCTGCCCCGCATTTTCCACGTAAACCGCCACGGCGATTTTCGGATTGTCTTTCGGTGCAAACGCGATGAAACCGGAGTGGTCTTCGCCGTGCGGGTTTTGCACCGTGCCGGTTTTGCCACATACCTGCAGTCCTGGAATTTTAGCCCGATACTGCCCCGTACCGTGGTCCACCACGTCGGCCATGCCTTCCACGACCGTCTCGAAGTGCCGGGCCTCTACGCCCACAAAGTTCTTCTGCTGGTATTCCAGCAACGGCTGTCCCGATTCCCCAATTGACTTAATCAGGTGCGGCGTCACGTAATAACCGCGGTTGGCGATGGTGGCCGCCAGGTTGGCCATTTGCAGCGGTGTCACCAGAATTTCGCCCTGCCCAATGCCCAGCGAGTAAATCGTAGAGTGTTTCCAGTGGCCTTCGCCGTAATAGCGGTCGTAGTATTCCGGGCTGGGAATGAACCCGCCTTTTTCGTTCGGAATGTCGAGGCCCAGTTGCCGCCCCAACCCGAACCGCAGTTGGTATTCGCGCCATTTGGTCAGGCCGATCCGCGAATCAATGAACGTATTCGGGTTGACTTCCTGGTTGATGATGCGCTTGAACGTATTGACAAAATAGGGATTGCACGAGTTGGTGATGGCGCTGCGCAAATCGGGAAACGAGTGGGGCCCGTGGCAGTTGATGATCGCCCGGTTGCAGGCAATGTGCGTCTCCGGATGAATCACCCCTTCTTGCAAGGCGATGAGCGCTTCGATAAGCTTAAACGTAGAACCGGGAGGGTACATGGCCTGAATCCCCCGGTTGAACAGCGGCACCAAACTGTCTTTTTGCAGGACCGAAAAGTTTTTCCCGAACTCGCGGCCGCGCAAGATATTCGGATCGTACGAAGGTCCGGAAACCAGGCTCAGGATTTCGCCGGTAGCGGGCTCAATCGCCACAATGCTGCCGATCTTTCCGTTCATCAGGCGTTCACCGTACTGCTGCAAGTTCAGGTCGATGGTACAGACCAGATTCTCGCCTTTTACGGCAGTGGTGTCGTATTTTCCGTCTTTGAAAGCTCCTTTGTTGATGCCGTGGCGGTCGACCATGATGTACTTCACGCCCCGCTTCCCGCGCAGGAAACGCTCGTACTGGTACTCCAGTCCGCTGATGCCGATGTAGTCGCCCGCGCTGTACTGGTCTTTGCCCATTTTCTCAAGTTGCGACGGGCTGATCTCGCCGATGTAGCCCAACGCGTTGGCGAAGCTTTTGTGCGGATAGCCCCGCACCGTACGCGGCACTACCTCGAAACCAGGAAACTCGATGAGTTGGTCCTGAATGCGCGCAAAATCGGCGCCCGACACCTGCTTCAGGAAGGCAGAAGGCTTACGGTAAGAATAATCTTTGGCCTCAGCCAGCTTCGTAATCACCTCCTCTTTGGTCAGGTGCATCAGCCGGCAAAACGCCAGCGTATCGTCCAGGTGCACCTCGCGCGGGGTGACCATAATGTCGTAAACCGGCTCGTTGTAAACCAGTTTGGCACCGTTACGGTCGTAGATCACGCCCCGGTAGGGATATTCCATCACACGTTTGACCGCATTGTTATCGGCCCGCCGCTTGTAGGTATCGTCTACGACCTGCAGCATGAAAAGCTTGGCAGCGTAGACCATCCCGATCAACAGGAAGGCGAGGATAACAATGTATTTTCTGTTCTCGATCATCGACGTGCGCGTGGCGAATGCACCGTATATTGAATAAGTAAAAGAATTGCGTAAGTAAACAGTGTGCTACTCAATGCTTTAAGCAAAATCCATCCGGAAAGTTCCCAAGTGGCCGCTTCAATTCCGAAAAGTGCCAGATGAAACGCCAGCAGCAGCGGCAGCATGAACAACGTCAGCCATTGGGGCCCCATCAGTCGGACCGAAATGTCGTCGCCCGCTTCATATCCCCCACCCGGCGTCAGTCCTTTCAACAGGTACGGTCGTAGAAATGCAACCAGTACCGAAGCGGCAGCGTGGATGCCGCTGGTGTCGTAGAACCAGTCGATAAACAACCCGGTTCCGAAGGCCAGTAGCATCACGAGCACGGGGTTCATTTCGCGCGGCAGCCAGAGGATAAAGCCCACATACACAAAGCAGAAGGCGTAATTGAACATGACTAAGTTACGGAACAGCAACAGCTGCAAGCCGACTAAAAAGACGAAGTACAAAACCTGGGTAATAAATCGACTGCTGTTCATGTATTGCCTATTGCATACTGACTTGCTCGAGCGAATCCTGCTCTTCCTGCAATAAATTCTCGATTACGTATACGTAAGTAACTGTCTGTAAATCATTGAATAACGTCACATCGATGTCGTAAAACGTTTGGTTATCGTCAATGTTTACATCCTGGATGGTGCCGATCGCCATGTACGGCGGAAAGAGGGTGCTGTACCCCGTGGTCACGATCGTGTCGCCCACTTCGATCTGAATGTGTCGCGGAATGTAGTTGAGCTGGACGCGCTGCGGGTCGGTACCGTCCCAACTGATGGACCCGAACGCGTTTTCGCCCTGAATCTGGGCCGATACCGTCATGTCGGTATGCAGTACAGACGTCACGGTCGAGAAATGTTTGGAACTAGCTTTCACGCGCCCCACCACGCCCTGTGACGAGGCCACACCCATTCCGGGGCGAATGCCGTCGTCGGTCCCCCGGTTGATGGTCAGGTAGTTTTTGAAGCGACGGACGGAGTTATTGATGACTTTGGCCGTTCTGAATACGTATTGCGGCACAACCGTGTCGGACGCAAACTGGAACGGTGGCAGCTCTATATGGAGCGAATCGCGCATCGAATCGCGCTGTGTGAGCGTGTCGGTCCGGATCGGCAACGTTTGTAACCGTACCTGCTCCAACTCGAACCGCAACCGGGCGTTTTCTGCCGCCAGCTGCTGGTTGGTCGTCGTTAATTCCAGAAACTCTTTGGTACTGTTACTGAACGTCAGGACATCGCCGGTAAGGGTACTCGACGTGTGGTGAAACGCAGCACTCTGGTAAGGATTGTTCCGCACGATCAACCACCCACAAATGGCCTCCAGCAGGAGAAACATCAGGAAGAGCCGATATTGGAAAAGTAACTGAAAAAGCTGCTGCATGATTGCCAGATCGTGGGTTAGAAACAGGCATCATCGTATCGACAAAGTGCCCAACCGGCGTAACGGCCAAGCGTTACTGGATAAGTACACTTTTGAAATTGTCGAGATTTTTCAGCGCAATGCCGGTTCCGCGCACAACGGCACGCAGCGGGTCGTCGGCAATGTGGATCGGGAGTTTGGTTTTCAGGGCCAGACGCTTGTCGAGGCCACGCAGCATGGCACCGCCACCGGTCAGGTGAATTCCGTTTTCGTAAATGTCGGCCGACAACTCGGGGGGCGAAATCTCCAGGGCTTTCAGCACCGCTTCTTCGATTTTCGAAACGGACTTGTCGAGTGCGAACGCAATTTCCGAGTAGCTCACTTTGATCACCTTCGGAATACCGGTCATCAGGTCGCGTCCCCGAATTTCGTAATCGGCCGGAGGGTTGTCCAGCTCGGTCAGTGCTGAACCGACTTCGATTTTGACCCGTTCGGCCGAGCGCTCCCCGATCAGCAGGTTGTGCTGCCGACGCATGTAGTCGAGAATGTCTTTGGTGAACACATCGCCCGCGATGCGGATCGACTGGTCACAAACAATGCCGGAGAGGGCAATAACCGCAATTTCGGTGGTCCCTCCGCCTATATCGACGATCATCGATCCCACGGGTTGCTCGATGTCGATCCCGATCCCGATGGCCGCCGCCAGGGGTTCGTAGATCATGTAGACCTCTTTGGCACCGGCGTGTTCGGCCGAGTCTTTTACGGCCCGTTTTTCTACCTCGGTGATGCCCGACGGGATGCAGATTACCATCCGGTGCGACGGCGAAAACAGCCCCATCTTGCCTACGTTGATCAGCTTGATCATGCCGCGAATCATCTGCTCGGCGGCCGTAAAGTCAGCGATCACGCCGTCTTTCAACGGGCGGATGGTCTTGATGTTTTCGTGCGTTTTTTCGTGCATCTGCATGGCCCTCTTGCCGATGGCCAGCACTTTGCTCGTTGTTTTGTCGATGGCGATGATGGACGGTTCGTCCACCACAATCTTGTCTTTGTGAATTACGAGGGTATTCGCGGTACCCAGGTCGATCGCTATATCGCTGGAAAAGAAATCAAAGAATCCCACAGGAGTAGTTGGTGTTGTCGATATGTGACTAAATCCTCCCCACCGCTAGGCAACCCCGAAGAAGTTGTGTCAACTGACTTCACCAGTGCTTTGGCAGAAAGTAACGTCGACAAAATTAGCGGATTTTGCACGTTTCTAAGGGTAGATCTGCCCATTTTCCGGTCTTGTTGGGAGGTTTCCAAAATTAGAAAGTTTTTTCACATTGTTCGACAAGCGTCGCCAAGAAAATCTGCAAGTATCTTCGTTTCTACTTCATTTTAAGGCGTTTATAGATCACGTATATCGTAAATTTAGAAATAAACCCTCGGCGAACGTAATGTAATGTTGGAAAAAGAAGCGATGCCCTTTTTTGAAAACATTACGCCGCCGAGAAGCTCAGACTTGACTTTTAGAAAGATTAGTGCTTGAAGTGACGCACGCCGGTCAGCACCATGCCCATGCCGTGCGCGTTGCAGAAATCGATGGAATCCTGATCGCGGATGGAGCCACCGGGCTGCACCACCGCGCGTATTCCGGCCTCGTGGGCGATTTCTACACAGTCGGGGAACGGGAAGAAGGCATCGGAGGCCATCACAGCACCTTCGAGCGAGAAGCCGAAATGACGGGCTTTTTCAATGGCTTGTTTCAGGGCATCGACCCGGGACGTCTGTCCCACGCCGCTGGCAATCAGTTGGTTTTCGCGTGCCAGCACAATGGTATTCGACTTGGCGTGTTTCACCGCCTTAACGGCAAACAGCAGCGCGCGTACTTCTTCGTCGGTCGGCTGACGTTCCGTAACGCAACGCAAATCGGAGGCTTGCTCTGCAAAAAGGTCTTTGTCTTGCAAAATCACTCCGTTCAACAAAGTTTTGAACTGCGGCGCCGACAAATCGACAGGTTTCTGTTTCAGGAGGATGCGGTTCTTTTTGCGCTTCAGGGTTTCCAGGGCTTCGGGCGCAAAGTCGGGCGCAATCAAGACTTCGAAAAAGAGTTTGTCCAACTCTTCTGCCACGGCGGCATCGATCGTTTGGTTGGTGATGATCACCCCCCCGAAGGCTGACACCGGATCGCCCGCCAGGGCATTCAGGTACGCTTCTTTCGGAGTGGCGGCGTTTGCCAGGCCACAGGCGTTGGTGTGTTTCAGGATGGCAAACGTGCACTGCTCCGTTTTGGTCGCTTCGAACTCCTGCATCAACATCACCGCCGCATCGATATCGACCAGGTTGTTGTACGACAGTTCTTTGCCGTGCAACTGCTCCAGCATCTTCTCCAGATCGCCGTAAAAAATTCCCTTCTGGTGCGGGTTTTCGCCGTAGCGGAGGGTGCGCCCCTGCCCGATGCTCTGCTTGAACGGCTGCGGCGCCTCCTCCTCACTACTTTCCAGGAAGTAGCGATGAATGGCCACGTCGTAGTGCGAGGTCACGTCGAAGGCTTTGGTAGCGAACCGCTTGCGGTCTTCCAGATCGGTGTAGCCTTCTTTCTCGCGGAGAAGCTGTTCCAGCGCTTCGTACTGCGCGCGCGACGAGATAACCAACACGTCCTTGAAGTTTTTGGCGGCTGCCCGAATCAGCGAGATACCGCCGATGTCGATCTTCTCGATGATGTCTGCTTCCGAAGCCGCCGAGGCAACGGTATCTTCAAAAGGATAGAGGTCAACCACCACCAGATCGAGGTTCGGGATTTCCATCTTCGCCACTTCCTGCTGGTCGGTATCGTGCTCGCGACGGTTCAGAATGCCGCCAAACACTTTGGGATGCAGGGTTTTAACCCGACCGCCGAGAATCGAGGGATAGCCGGTGACCTCTTCGACGGCCGTGACCGGCACGGCCAGGCTCTGGATGAAGGTTTGCGTTCCGCCGGTCGAATACAAGCGTACACCCAGTTGATGTAACAGGGGGACAATCGTGTCAAGACGCTCTTTGTTATAAACCGAAATGAGGGCGGAGGTAATCTTTTTGCGCGACATGGAAGGTGGATTGATTGGGCCGCAAAGCTAACCAATTTGAAAAAGGGGACAAGGCAGCGGAGGAGTTATCCGTGCGCAAACGATGCCCCTTCGGCCCCCGCTGGAGGCGTTGCCCCGTCGCATCAGTCGGCCGCTTCCAGCTCCTGCACGTAGCGCTCAATCACTTCGGGAAAGTGCCGGTGTTCCAGCACCTGAACGCGCTTCTGTATGTCTTCCGGCGTGTCGGTCGGTTGTACAGGGCACGTCGCCTGAAATAGCACCCTGCCTTCGTCGTACCGTTCGTTGACCAGATGAATCGTGATGCCGGTTTCAGATTCCTGGCCAGCCACCACCGCCTCGTGTACGTGCATTCCCCACATGCCTTTGCCGCCAAAGCGGGGCAGCAGCGCCGGATGAATGTTCAAGATCCGATCGGGATAGGCTTCTATCAGGTAGGCGGGCACCAGCCATAGAAACCCGGCCAGCACTACCAGGTCGACTTTGTGCGCGCTGAGGGCTTGCAGGATTGTGTCGGTTTCCCGGAACGTCTTCCGGTCGAAGACGACCGTAGGCACCCCGAAGCGTTTGGCACGTTCGAGGGCGTAAGCATCGGGTCGGTTGGCCAGCAGCAGACTCACCCGAATGTCCGGATGGTTTTCGAAGTAAGCCATGATTTTCTCGGCATTGGAGCCGGAACCGGAACAAAAAAGCGCAAGATGAGTCATAAGAGAAAACGGATGCCCAAAAGTAGCATACCTGACCGAAACGAAGGGCGGCCGGGTGGCCCGGCAACATGCGCACAACTTTTCTCCTATCGACTCTCGTAAAAGCCCTACTGGCTGTTTATGGACGCATACATTCTTATTCTCTTTATTATTGGCGTCGCTGCCCTCAGCATGGCGTGGCTCCCACGCATCCTGCGCGACTCGCCCCTCTCCTACCCGATGGTCTACCTCCTGCTGGGTGCGGGCCTGTACGGATTGCCCTTCGACCTGCCCATTCCGCGGCTACGCGAAGAGTCCATTCTACACGTCACTGAGCTGAGCGTCATCATCACCCTGATGGGAACGGGCGCCAAGATCGACCGCGTGTTTTCGTTTCGGCAGTGGCAGGTCCCGTTCCGGCTGGTGTCCATCACCATGCTGCTGTGCATCGCCATTGTGGCGGTGATCGGGACCTATTGGCTGGGGCTCTCGCTGGCGGCGGCTGTCTTGCTGGGCGCTGTGCTGGCACCGACCGACCCGGTATTGGCCGACGATGTTCAGGTAGGCCCGCCCCAAGAAGGCGAAGAGGACGAGGTGCGGTTTAGCCTGACGGCCGAAGCTGGCTTGAACGACGGCACGGCCTTCCCGTTTACGTGGCTCGCGGTGCTGCTGGCCGGGGCGGGCAGTGCGGCGGCCATGGACTGGGGCGAGTGGGCGGCACGCGATCTGTTGTACCGCATTGTGGCGGGCGTAGCCATCGGGTACGGGGCCGGGCGAGGCTTGGCTTACCTGATTTTTGAATTGCCGCAACGCAGCCGCTTTCCCGAAACGAAAGATAACCTCGTGGCGATTTCAGCAACGCTGGGCGTCTACGGCCTCACCGAATTGCTTCACGGCTACGGGTTCATTGCGGTTTTTGTCACGGGGCTGGTCTTCAGCAGTTTCGAGAAAGAGCACGAGTACCACAAGTCACTCCACGAATTTTCGCAGCAGGTAGAACGTTTGCTGATGGTCGTCATCCTGATTCTGCTGGGCGGCAGCCTGGCGCGTGGGCTCCTCAACGCCCTCACCTGGCCTGCCGTAGCCCTCGCCGTCGGTTTTCTGTTCGTGATCCGCCCGCTGACGGGCTGGCTGGCGCTACTGGGCACCAACTTGTTTCAGCGCGAACGCATCGCCATCAGCTTTTTTGGCATCCGGGGGGTCGGTTCTTTTTTCTACCTGGCCTTTGCCCTCAGCAAAGCATCGTTCGATCACGAAGACCTCATCTGGTCGACGGTGGGGCTAATCGTCGCCATTTCCGTCATCATCCACGGCATCACGGCCACGCCCGTCATGCGCTTGCTCGACATGAAACGTAACAAGCAGCAGGCGGTGGAACCCGAAGTGGAATCGATTGAGTAACGGAATTAGCTTGGGAACGCGATGGATGCCAGCGACAGCAGGCCGTTGACGATGAAGCTTACCCCGATGGCAAGCACAATGAAGCCCATCATCCGCGCCAGGGCGGCCATCCCGCCTTTGCCCAGGAAGCGGGTCAGTTGCGGCGAAAAGACCAGAATGATGTAGCTCACAAACGCTACCAAAATGATGGACGCCACAATGATGAGCGAATCGAGGTAAGTCCCGGCCCGGCCGTTCATCGAAATGGTGACCGCAATGGCACCGGGTCCCGACAACATGGGCATGGCCATCGGCGTAAACGAGATGTCCTCTTTCTCCATCCCCTCTTGCTCTACCTCCTCCGAAATTTTCTTGCCTTTATGGCCATCCGGGTCTAATAACGCCAGTCCCGACTTCACAATCAGAACGCCGCCCGCCACGCGCAGGTCTTCGATGCGCAAGCCAAAGAAATTCAGGATGAAGGTACCCGCAAAGAAAAAGACGACCAGCACGCCGATCATGTACAGCGCAGACTTGAGGGCCTGCTGCTGCTGATGCTTGCGCTCATAGTTTTGGGTCAGGGCCACAAATACAGGCATGGCCCCGAACGGGTTAACTACCGAGAAAAGGGCGGTGAAAGTCGCCAGAAATAATTCTACCATACGTCAAAAGGCGGCGCAAAGTAGTGAAAAATAGGATGATCAGTCGGACGTGTTGCCATCTTTGTGTGCAGCAGACGACTCCCCGGCCGGAGGCTGCCCGCCGGTCAGGCCCAGTTGAATGGTTTTCTCCCGCGCTTCTTCTTCCTCACGCAATTCTTCCGTCAGCAAGCCCAGCCGCTCGGCTCGCTGCCGCCAGCGTGTCCGCGCCAGTACCTGCATGTCCTGCGTGCTGTCAAACTCATCCATAATTTCGATGCCCAGCAACGTCTCCATTACGTCTTCCATCGTCACGATGCCCGCCATGCCGCCATACGGATCGGTCACCAGGGCAATCTGCTCACGCTCGGCCAGCAGCATTTCGAACAGGCGGGGCAGCGGGGTCTCTTCACCGACCACCATCAGCGAACGCACTACTTCCTTTACGGGCAGCTTGTGCTGGTCTTTGGCCAGTTTGTCCAACACGTCGTGCTTGTGAATAAAGCCGAGCACGTGGTCTTTCTGCTTGTGGTACACCGGGATGCGCGTAAACTTAGGAAAGTTCTCGTCCTGAAACACCTGCTTCAGACTCAGGTTATCCGGATAGGCCACCACCACGGTGCGGGGCGTCATGATGTCTTCCGTTTTGATGGACTTGAACCGAATCAGGTTTTTCAGAATGCGCGATTCGCTTTCTTCGAAAATACCTTCCTGATGGCCCAAATCGGCCATGGCCGAGATCTCGTCACGACTAATGCTGGGTTCTTTTTCTCGGCGCGTCAACAAGCTCGTAATGCCTTTGGCCACAAACACAAACGGCAGCATCAGCGGTACAATGAGGCGCAACATGGTGACGGTAAACGGCGTCAGCGCCTTCCAGTAATTCGCACCCAGGGTCTTGGGAATAATCTCCGACAACACCAGAATCAGCAGCGTCAGCACTACAGAAATCGCGACCGTCGACACCTCGCGAAACACCACGGCCGCCTGCGCGCCCACCCCCGCCGCGCCGATGGTATGGGCGATGGTGTTAAGAGAAAGAATGGCCGACAGGGGACGGTCCACATCGTCTTTCAGGCGACGGAGACGCCCCCCGGTTATGGGATCTTTTTCTTCCAGTGCCAGAATGTACGAGGGCGTGATGCTGAGCAGAACAGCCTCCAGAATGGAACACAGAAAGGAAAAAAGAATGGCAAGAAGTAAATAGAAAAGCAGTAGGGCCATGCCGAACAAAGAGTTGTCTCTTACTTAACGAGTCGCTGCCCGACAGGTTAGGGAAATCAGGATTTCATGTAGTGGACCAGCAACCCGATGAAAGGCGAAAGCAGGCTGACGATCGCGATGAACATCCCCAACCCCAACAGAAGCGACAGGGCAATTTTCAGCCAACCTTTCCAGCCGCGCACCTGCAAAAAACGTTGCGCGGCGTAAATCGCGTACGCGCTTGTCGCCACCATGGAAACGGGGCTGAACAAACGAAACATCTCTCCTGACCCGACCCACAACAAGGGCAACAGCCCGATGCTCAGCAAGTTGGTGTGGCCCATAATGTAGGTATACGCCACAAAATGCTGCAAGTAGCGCGGGCGTTGCTTATGAAACAACCACTTGCTTGACAACGCCAGCACTGGTACATAAAACAAAACGACCATGAACGGAAGGTACTGTTGCATCAGCCGACTCATCCCCTCGGCAATTTTTGCCTGCTCGCGAAGCACTTGATCAGAGACTTCCAAACCCATCAGCCGATTGCCATGCGCCGCGCTGCTCATGATCATTTCTTCCCAATCGATCGTCAGGTTGAGTAATACAGTATAGAGGGTCGCCATCAGGAAGATGTACTTGAACGGCCCGAAGTAGTCTTTGCGTCGTTTCAGATAGGCGTTGATGGGCTCTTCCGGACACACAAACATCGCCCGCACCGTGCCCACCAGGCTGCGCTCCAGGTTAAAGACGCCCGTCAGAAAATCCGCCGCCAGGTCTTTGGCCGAACTTTCGTCTACTTCGTTGTCCTGCGTTTTTGCGACGGTTGGCTCTTCCTGTGACATCTTTCTTCGTACATGACCATGCCGAAAATAAAACTCTTTTGTGAGTTATCGAGGCTGCACCCGAAAAATACCGTGAAAACTTGCCGTAGGCGTTAGGCTTCCTGGAGCATTTCTTTGATCTCGTCTACGTACTGGCGGCTGTTGAACAACCGGGGGACTTTGTGCTGGCCGCCCAGCTTGCCGCGCCGTTTCATCCAATTGTAGAACGTGCCGGGCGGCACGGCATGAACCACCGGCGCGACCAGCGCCAGGTCGTGCGAGCGCTTGGCATCGTAGTCAGAATTGATCTGACGCAAGTGATCGTCGAGGAGGTGGGTGAACTGCGCTAGGTCAGTCGGTTCCTTTTCAAACTCAATGATCCACTCGTGGCCGCCCCGGTTCGAGGTGCCCAGGTAGACGGGCGCGGCCGTGAAGTCCGCCATCACCGCGTCGGTTTGGCGACACGCTTCAGCAATGGCCTGTTCGGCGTTCTCGACGATGACCTCTTCGCCGAAAGCGTTGATAAAATTTTTGGTACGGCCGCTGATGCGAATCCGGTACGGGCTCAGCGACGTGAAGCGAACCGTATCGCCGATCAGGTAACGCCAGAGGCCCGCGTTGGTCGAAATCACCAGCGCATAATTTTTGTGCAGCTCGACCTCGTCGAGGCTGAGCGTGCGGGGATGTTCCCTGCCGAGTTCTTCGGTCGGAATAAATTCATAATACACGCCGTAGTCGAGCAGCAACAGCAGTTGATCGGGCAGGCTGAGGTCGTCCTGAATGCCGAAGAACCCTTCCGAAGCATTGTAAATCTCCATGTAGTGCATCTGCGACGAAGGAATCAGATCGGCGAACAATTGGCGGTAAGGTGTAAAAGACACCGCACCGTGGGCGAACAACTCCAGGTTGGGCCACACTTCCAGGATGTTGCGTTTGCCCGTTAACTCCAGAATGCGTTCGATCAGCACGATGGTCCAGGTCGGCACGCCCGAGAAGCTGGTGACGTTTTCGCCGATGGTTTCGCGGGCCATCCGCTCGATTTTTGGCTCCCAGTCGCTCATCAGGGCGGTTTCGATCGAAGGGGTGCGGATCATCTGTGCCCAGATCGGCAGGTTGTGCATGATGATGGCCGATACGTCGCCGATGCGTGTGCCTTCGGCCAGGTCGTTGTTCTGCAACGATCCGCCGATGGTCAGCCCCTTGCCGCTGAACAGCTTGGTGTCGGGGCGGTTGTGCACATACATCGACAGAAGGTCTTTGCCGCCTTTGTAGTGGCACTCTTCGAGCGATTCGTCCGAGACGGGAATGAATTTGCTGCGGGCGTTGGTGGTACCCGACGATTTGGAAAACCAGCGAATGCGCGAGGGCCACAGCACGTTCTGCTCCCCTCGTAAGACGCGCTCGATCCAGGGACTGAGCTGTTCGTAAGTGGAGATGGGGACGCGTTCCCGGTAGGTTTCGGGGGAATCGATGTCGGCATAGCCGTATTTTTTGCCCCATTCGGTCGGACGGGCTTCTTCGATCAGTTGCCGAAAAACATCGCGTTGCGTTTCGTGGGGGTACTTCCGAAAATGTTCGATTTGCCGGAAGCGTTTTTCCATAAACCAGGTCAGGACCGCGTTGAGTAATTCCATAGGGAGCGTGGCGGAAATCAGGTTCCGAGCCTTATTTACGTAAAGTAGGCCGACAAAGGTATGAAGTTCTGAACTTCTCTTAGATTTTCCGGCGCAACTCAAAATGTTGCCCCAGGTAGGCCCGGCGCACCTGCTCGTCGGCGGCCAGCTCTTCGGCGGTGCCGGCTTTCAGGATGCGTCCCTCGAACATGATGTACGCCCGGTCGGTAATGGAAAGTGTCTCGTTCACGTTGTGGTCCGTAATCAGAATGCCGATGTTCCGGTTTTTCAGCTTGGCCACGATGCCCTGAATTTCTTCCACCGCAATGGGGTCTACGCCCGCAAAAGGCTCGTCCAGCAGCACAAACTTAGGATCGACCGCCAGCGCCCGTGCAATCTCGGTTCGGCGGCGTTCGCCCCCCGACAGCACGCGCCCCAAGTTTTTCCGCACGTGGGTCAGGCTAAACTCTTCCAGCAGGGCTTCCATCTTTTCGCGCTGCACCGCTTTGGGCTGATTGGTCAGCTCCAGTACGCCCAGGATGTTGTCTTCGACCGAAAGGGTACGGAACACCGAGGCTTCTTGCGCCAGGTACCCGATGCCGCGCTTGGCCCGGCGGTACATGGGCTGACTGGTGATGTCCTCCTTATCAAGATAGATCCGGCCGCTGTTGGGTTTGATCAGGCCCACAATCATGTAGAACGAGGTGGTTTTCCCCGCGCCGTTCGGGCCCAGCAGCCCGACAATCTCCCCCTGATTTACTTCGACGGATACCTGGTTGACGACCGTGCGTTTTTTGTACTTCTTAATTAAGGTATCGGCGCGTAGAATCATGGTGTTGTCCGTTTTGGGTTCGGTTCACGAAAGTAGCAAGAATCGTGCGGGAAAGGGCAACAGTCACGGAATAGCGATGGGGTGTTGCTCCGCACGCATGCGCTAGAGCTTCAGGGTTTGTACATGTTGCATCACCGCCTGCACCCGGTGCTCCACCGTCATATCACCCCGGAGTTGCAAAACCGGGCACGGCAAGGCCGACATCCACGTTTCGTGAACCACAAGCGACCGGCCACGAAACGTGCTGTCGTCGTAGCGGGCCGCCCAGGCAATAAACGCTTCGTACTGCCGCCGGCGGACCGGGTCTGTTCTGATGATGTCGCCGTAGCGCTTGTGTTCGCGCGACCGCAGCCGTTCCAACCGAACCGACGGCGGAATCCAGATAAAAACCGCTAGGTCAAAACGCAAAGGCCACTCGGGTCCCCAGCTAACCAGCGAACCGCCCAACACCCAAGCCGCCTGAGCGCTCAGGGCTTCGCGCAACCGGTCATTCCGAACGACGGGGTCGCGGCGAATTGTAAACGGCGGATCAGATTCTTCCCAGTAGTAGGCATCGGCATCGAAGTAAGGACATCCCAACGCTGCCGCCAGTCGATTTCCCAGCGTCGTGACACCCGAACCTGAGGCGCCGAAGATGTGTATTCTCATGGCTATAGACAAGAAAGGTTCTGTTCGTGGTAGAACAGAACCTTTCGGATCATATCATCGGACGCCGGTGGCCCGTTTGGTCTCGTACGTATTAGCCGTTCCGGCCGATGCAATTCAGGTCTTCGAACGCCTGTTTCAGCCGCTTGATCATCGACTTTTCGCCATCGCGCAGCCAAACGCGCGGATCGTAGTATTTTTTGTTCGGGCTGTCGGGGCCTTCGGGGTTCCCGATCTGCGCCTGCAGGTAGCCGCGTTTGCCGGCTTCGTACGCACGAATGCCGTCCCAGAACGCCCACTGCATGTCGGTATCGATGTTCATCTTCACCGCGCCGTACTGAATCGCCTCGCGGATTTCTTCCTGCGTAGAGCCGGAACCACCGTGGAACACGAAGTTGATCGGGTTGGCCGACGTATTGAATTTCTGCTGTACGTAGTCCTGCGAATTTTTCAGGATAACGGGCTTCAGCGAAACGTTACCGGGCTTGTAGACCCCGTGTACGTTCCCAAAGGCAGCGGCGATGGTAAACCGGTCGCTTACTTCTTTCAACTCTTTGTAAGAGTAGGCCACCTCTTCGGGTTGTGTGTAGAGGCGGGCGTTGTCGACGTGCGTGTTGTCCACCCCGTCTTCTTCACCACCGGTGACACCCAGTTCGATTTCGAGCGTGATGCCCAACTGGTCCATGCGCTGCAGGTACGTTTTGCAGACGGCCACGTTCTCTTCCAGAGGTTCTTCCGACAGGTCGAGCATGTGCGAAGAGAAGAGGGCTTTGCCGTTTTTCTCGTAATGCTTCTCGCTGGCGTCGAGCAGACCGTCGATCCAGGGCAGCAGTTTCTTGGCAGCGTGGTCGGTGTGCAGAATGACCGTAACGCCGTAGGCTTCGGCCAGCGTATGTACGTGCTTGGCCCCCGAAATGGCACCCAGAATCGCGGCTTTCTGGCCGTCGTTCGAGAGCCCCTTGCCGGCGTAGAAGGAAGCTCCTCCGTTCGAAAACTGGACGATGACGGGAGAGTTGACTTCACGGGCGGTTTCCAATACGGCGTTGATGCTGTTGGTTCCCGTTACGTTGACCGCCGGCATGGCAAAG
Source organism: Catalinimonas alkaloidigena (assembly GCF_900100765.1). Classification (NCBI taxonomy): domain Bacteria; kingdom Pseudomonadati; phylum Bacteroidota; class Cytophagia; order Cytophagales; family Catalimonadaceae; genus Catalinimonas; species Catalinimonas alkaloidigena. The sequence continues at coordinate 166,853 of NZ_FNFO01000008.1, forward strand.
TCGTGGGCGTTGGCGTAATTCAACAGTTCGGTTACTTCGTCGCCGGCCAACACACCCGGTCGGAATAGAGTCTTCGCACTACTCATAAATAGTCAGGAAAGTTAATTTTACAAGGATTATTTTGGGTATCGGGCAGAATAGCGTTATTAACTATGGTCATACGCGCCTTTTTCCCCGCATGATTCTGTCCCGCGTAACCTGATCGGCGGCAAGTTAGTAAAGATTACGGGATGACGCACAGTCCTTCCCGCATGCCACCAAAATTGGTTACTTTCGCGCCGTTTCATAACCGCCGTTTTCGGCTATAAATTCCACCATTATGCAAGAACCATTGCTGGAAGAAATTCCGTCGCTTGATCTCGCACATTTCACGCAGGGCACGCCCGAGCAGAAGCAGAAATTTGTGCAGGACCTGGGCCGGGCCTATAACGAAATTGGCTTTGTGGCCATCCGCAATCACGGACTTTCCGATGAGTTGACGCGGAATTTATACGATACTGTCAAGAAGTTCTTCTCCCTTCCGGAAGAAGTAAAAGAAAAGTACGATGTGCCGGGCATGGCCGGGCAGCGCGGCTACGTCGGCAAAGGCAAAGAGCACGCGAAGGGCCGCACCGTGGGCGACCTGAAAGAGTTCTACCACGTAGGGCAGGAAGTAGAAGGCGACGATCCGGTCAAAGATCAATATCCGGGCAACATCTGGCCCGACGAAATTCCTGAATTTGAGGACTACACCGTTACGGCCTACAAAACGCTGGAGCGCACAGGCAAGCAGATGCTCCGCGCCATTGCGCTGTACCTTGGGCTGGACGAAGATTATTTTGAAGACAAAGTGAAGAACGGTAACAGCATTTTGCGGGCCATTCATTACTTTCCGATCGAAAACCCGGAGGCCGTTCCGGCCGATGCCGTGCGGGCTGCGGCCCACGGCGACATCAACCTGATTACGCTGCTGATGGGGGCGTCGGCCGAAGGGCTGCAGGTGCAACGCCGCGACGGCAAGTGGATTCCGATCACGGCGCTGCCCGATCAGATCGTGGTGAACGTGGGCGACATGTTGGATCGCCTGACGAATCACAAGCTGAAATCGACCATTCACCGGGTGGTGAATCCGCCCCGCGAAAAGATGAAATCGTCTCGTTACTCCATTCCGTTCTTTATGCATCCGCGCTCGGAAATGGACCTGACGTGCCTGAACTCGTGTATAGACGAGGAACACCCCAAACAGTACGCTGACATGACCGCCGGCGAATTTTTGGACGAACGGCTCCGAGAAATCGGCCTGAAAAAGTAATTCCGTCGCGGCGCATCTGCCGATGCGCCGCTTTCCCCCTTGGTCGGCGTATGGGCAAAACGTACCTTAAAACGCCCCGTACCCTGGTGCCGGAGATGACGACCCGCCGTATCCGTCACTACATTTTCTTACGGGATGTTCTGATTCTGACCGCCACTACCTTCGGTGGCCCTCAGGCCCATATTGCCCTCTTTATCGACATGATGGTGGTCCGCCGTCGCTACCTGACCGAAGGGGAGCTGATGGAGTTGTATGCTCTCTGTCAGATGCTGCCCGGCCCTACGTCGACGCAAACCCTCACAGCCATTGGCTTCAAAATCGGCGGACCGCGGCTGGCCTTCCTGACGCTGCTGGTCTGGATTCTGCCCGCGTCGCTGTTCATGACGGCGGCGGCCGTGGGCATCTCTTACCTGCAGGTGCGCAGCTCGTCGATGGAATTCACGCGCTTTATTCACCCCATTGCGGTAGGGTTTGTTTCGTACGCGGCCTATCGCATCGCCACGCGGGTCATCCACACGCCCGTTGGTTTTCTGCTGATGGCCGTAGCGGCCGTGGCCTCCTACTTCGTGCGGTCGCCGTGGGTGTTTCCGGGCGTGCTGATCGTGAGTGGGGCCATTACGGCCATTCGCTACCGGAACCGCCACCAGCGGGAAGAGAAAGAGCCGCTGCGCATCGAATGGGCCAATTTTGTGTTGTTCGCGGGGGTGTTTATCGGGGCGGCAGTGCTGGGGGCTATCACGCGCGAATTGCCCGTTCGCCTGTTCGAGAATTTCTACCGCAACGGTAGCCTGATTTTCGGCGGGGGGCAGGTGCTGATCCCGCTGATGTATACCGAGTTTGTCGAGTTCAAGCACTACCTCTCGTCCGAGGAGTTTCTGTCGGGGTTTGCACTGGTGCAGGCCCTTCCGGGACCAGTCTTTTCGTTTTGTGCTTACATCGGCACGCTTTCCATGCGCGACTGGGGCATCTGGGGCGAACTGCTGGGCAGCCTCGTGGCCGTAACCGGGATTTTCCTGCCAGGCACGTTCCTGATCTTTTTTGTGATTCGGTTCTGGACGCAACTGAAACGTTACCGGGTGGTACGCGCGTCGCTCGACGGCATTCAGGCCGCATCGGCGGGGCTGGTCGTGGCGGCAGCGGTGTTGCTGTTCGACCCGATCGAGGGCAGTTTACTGAACGTCGGCATCATTGTCGTTACGTTTCTGCTGTTGTTCAAAACTAAGCTTCCCGCCTTCGCAATCATCGCGGCTGGGCTGGTCGCGGGGTTTATCTTCTGATCCTTTTTCTTGCCGGGAGTCCGCTCCATTCCAGACCAGCCGCGTTCCGGGGGGAGGCACGTCGTTCGCCAACGGCAACGTTCTGAGCTGAATTTCCAGCGCGACCTGCATTTCCTGCCGAGCCGCGTCGGTACTGACCACGTATGCCGTACGCGGAATGGGGACTTCCACGCATTTGCCGCTCTGCAATTGAAACGCCCGGTCAGCCAGCCAGAAGGCATCCAGCGGATCGTGACTGACCAGCAAGGTGGTGAGGTCCCAGGTTTGGTGCAACTGGCGGAGGATCTGCCGCACGTCGTCTTTCAGTTCCGGATCGAGGGCCGCAAAGGGTTCGTCCAGCAACAGGAGGCGCGGTTTCCGCACGAGCGCACGCGCCAGGGCCACGCGCTGCTGTTGTCCCCCGCTCAGCCGACGCGGCCGACGCGCCTGCAACTGCGTCAGTTGAAACACCTCCAGCAGTTCGTCGATCAGGGGCGTTTCCATGCCGGCGGCAAACGCCAGGTTTTCGCGAACCGACAGATGAGGAAACAGGGCGTATTCCTGAAAGACCAGCCCGACCGACCGCTTCTGGGGCGGTAGATTTACCCGTTGTGCCGCGTCGAACCACACATCGCCGTTGACACGGAGGGTCCCCGCATCGGGCTTGAGTAACCCGGCCCACATCCGCAGAATCGAGGTTTTGCCCGCCCCCGACGGCCCGGACAGCACCGTCAGGCTCCCCGGCGGCAGGTCCAGTGCAATGTCCAGCGTGAGGTGCCCATCGCCCCCCTGCAACGCTTTCGTGACCCGCATCTCCATCAGATCACCCGCGCCGTCCGGCGATTTTGGTACGTGTAAACGCCCAGCAATACGACGAATGAGAACAGCAGCAACACCAGGGCGTAGCGGTCGGCCGCATCATACTGCAACATCTCCACTTCGTTGTAAATGGCGATGGACGCGACACGCGTCTCGCCGGGGATGCTCCCCCCGATCATCAAGATCACCCCGAATTCGCCGATGGTGTGTGCGAACGTCATGACGGCACCCACCACCACCGAGGCGCGCACCATCGGCAGCAACACGCGTACGAAAGTCGTTAATCGCGATTTCCCGAGCGTATAGGCTACCTCTTCGTAAACCGTCGATACGCCTTCGAGGGCCGAAAGGATGGGATTGATCATGAACGGCAGGCTGTAAATCACCGAGCCGATCACCAACCCTGGAAAGCTGAACACCAGCCGCCAGCCGAACCAGTCGTCCAGCCAGCGCCCCAGCCCATTTTCCGGACTCATCAGCACCAGCAGGTAGTAGCCCAGCACCGTGGGAGGCAGCACCAGCGGCAGGCTGATCAGCGCCTGACCGATCACCTGCCCCCGCCCCCGGCGGAAGTGCAAGAGATAGACCAGCGGCAAGCCGATCAGGAGCAGCACCAGGGTCGTCACGAGGGCCAGTTTGAAGCTCAGCCAGAGTGGCTCCCACGAAAAAGTCATACGAACGGGTAATTGAGTCAAGGGGCAAGATAGCCCCATTTCTCCAGAATTGTGCGGGCGGTCGGCGTCCGGAAATAGGCCAGCAGCGCTTGTGTCGTCTGCCGTTCGGCGGCCGTTAATCCCTTCAGCACCACCATGCTGTGCGCAATGCCTCCCTCTTGTGGCAACGTCTGCCAGTAGCCTTTCTGCCCGATGGAAGAAGCGCGGGCCGAGGCGGCGGTAAAGGCGGCATCGACGGCCCCGGCCTGGATCAGGCGGTTGACCTGCCCTACGTTTTCGCCATAGACCATTTTAGGCCACACGGTGTCGTACAGGCGCTGGGCGCGCAGCCAGCGGACGGCTTCCTTGCCGAAGGGGGCCAGTTGCGGCTGGGCGATGGCGATTTTTTTGATCTGATTGCCGGGCAACAGCACGTTTATATCCTGATTTTCCAGGGGATAGCGACACCACAGCGCCAGTTGCCCGTAAGCCAGTACCTGCGGTGGTCCATCGGTTCGCTGCTGTTGCCACAGCGTATGCGGATACAGCGTATCAGCCGAGATGAACAGTGCAAAATGGGCCCCGTTGGTAATCTGGGCCGTCAGCACACCAGAGGACGCCACCACCAAGGTGGGTTTCTCGACCCGCTCCCGCGCAAACGAATCCACAATTTCCTGAAGCGGCAACCCCAGGCTGGCTGCGACGGCAATCCGGAGGGGTTGCGCCCCCACCGACAGGCAAACCGACCAGGCGCACACCAGCGGCGCAAACAGTCGAAAAAGCCTCATAGCATCTGGGGCAAAACCGCGAAGATCAGATGTACGCATCAGTCTTCATCTACGTCGATTACTTCGTCGAATAGCGCCAGCAGATCTTCGTTCGGCTGCTGGCCTTTCCGGGCCTGAAAATAGTCGCAGAACAGCGCTTTCAGATCCTTCGACAAATCGACTTTTTGCGTGGGCTCTTCTTCGCCTTCGGCCGTTTGTGTCCGCAGCTCGGGAATCAGGCTGACGATGCCGTCGTGCGAATCGTAGAGCGCTTTTTTGGTCGGGGCATCCAGGTAAGTATCGCTAACCAGCGTCAGTTCCAGAAAGGTGTCGGGGTTTTCGGGCAGCCACGCCAGCGCCGCTTCCGGCGACTCGAACCGCTTCCGCAGCAACTTTCGGCCTGCCTGCAACCGAATCGACTGGGTTTGCACCGGCCGACCAGGCTCAGCGTCGATCAGCACCACAAATTTGGGTTGATTGGCTTCGCTGAAACTGTAGGCCAGCGGGCTGCTGCTGTACACCACCGGGCAGGGCTGTTCGGCGACGGTCTGGTAGCGATGCAAATGCCCCAGCGCCACGTATTGCAACTGCGGCGGCAGGTTTTCGGTGTAGATGGCCTGGGCCCCTCCCAAATGCAAAATGGGCTTTTCGTCGTCGGGTTCTTCGGGGGCGGGGCCGTCTTTCTGCATAAAATACAGGTGCGCGACCATCATGTTGACCCCGTGTGCGTCGCAATAGGCATCGGCCAGCTGTTGCCAGGTGTCTTGCAATAGGGTACGCAATTCGCTTTCCTGATCTTCCGTTCCCAGAAAACGCCGCATCAGCGCTTCGTTGGCGTAGGGCGTCAGCAACAGGCGCAACGGATAGTCGAAATGCGGCAATTTCAGCTCGACAAAGCCGGGGGCAGAACGCACCACCGACACGCACCCGTCCCGCTCCGAGCACGTCACCGTGGTGGTGGGGCGACCGGCCAGCACAATGCCACAGGCCCGGGCCAGCGGATCGGGCGCCTGAATGCCATCAGCCGAATCGTGGTTGCCTGCAATGGCGACGACCGCGCGCTTCCCCCCCGCCGACAGCCGATGGATGGTGGCATAGAAGAGTTCGCTGGCCTCGTTCGAAGGCTTGAAGTTGTCGTACAGATCGCCGGCAATCAGCACGGCGTCGACCGCCTCGCGCTCGGCAAGCTGGCAGATTTCGTCCAGCACCGCCCGCTGCTCTTCCAGGCGGCTGTACTCGTTCAGCTTTTTTCCCAGGTGCCAGTCGGCGGTGTGGAGGATTTTCATGGGCTTTTGCAGATTCGTCTCCAACGAAAATACACAGCCTTTTGCGGATTTGCCCGAAAAATCCGTTCCGTGCCGGCCTCGGCCGAAACAGGAAAAATCCCGGCCATCGAACGACGACCGGGATTTCGATTGAGAAAACTAGCTTGCTTTGACTTATGAAGAAGTTGAGTTGAGAGAGCCTGGTTACGGAATCATGGCAATGTTGCCGATGGTGTGGATCACGCCGTTGCGCGAAGCAATGTTGCTGGTCAGGATCGGCGCACCGTTGATGTACACCTGATCGCCTTTGCGGCTGACGCGCAGCTTTTTGCCCTGCAACGTTTTGAGGTGTTGCCCGTCTTTCAGTTGGGCGACGTCGATCTGTCCGGGCACAATGTGGTAACGCAACAGGTCCGTCAGGATTTCGTTCCGGTCTTCCATCATTACGTTGAGGTAACGCTCCGGAATCATGTCGAACGCTTCGTCGATGGGCGCAAAGACCGTAAAGGGTCCATCCTGGTTGTTCAGGGTTTTGCCCAGGTCGGTGATCATCAGCGCTTCGCGGAAATAATTCAGATGTTCGTTGACGACTACATTAACGGTAATGGACTTGGTGGGCTCCATCACCATTTCTTTGATCGGCATATTTTCTTTGACGTATGGCATGCTGCTGGCAACAACTTGTGCACGGGCCGGAATGGTGGAAGCAGCGACTATACCTGTCAGCAACAGGGCGGAGATGGTTTTCTTAATCATGGTTGTCATCGTTTTGGTTCAGAAAGAGGGTTTCAAGTGCTTGTGGGGTGGGTTATCCCCGAAAGCATGAACCAAAGGTATACGACGTTTTTGGGCGTTCCTGGGGGTTTGGGATAAATGGGAACGCCTTCATATGAACGGAACCTGCCCGTGCCGACGTGATGAGTGGTAACCTGAGTACACAGGTTGTTAAGAGCGCTAAAACGCTGACCAGAGGAATAGGATATGGAGGAACGGCGGGCCTCCCCCGTCTGCTCCCCCACATTCCGGCCGTAATGGCTCAGTAATAGCCGCGGTACTCGTGATCGAGGCGTTTCATCGGCGGAACTTTCAGCGGGATTTGCATACCGTCGGTAGTCTCCAGCCAGTTCCACAAGTCCTGCTTTAGCCCCAGGGCAATGTCCTGGTGTTGCGGGCTTTTGATCAGGTTGTTCACCTCGTCCGGGTCGGTCTGCAGGTCATACAGTTCGTTCGGGTCCCACACGCCCCAGTTGTAGATGTACTTGTACCGCCCCGTCCGCACGGCAAAGATGGTCGGCGTCTGCGGGAAAGCGCTCTCCCAGTAATATTCGTAGTACATCTGATTGGGCCAGTGGGCTGTGTCGCCCTGCAGCACCGACAGAAACGATTGTCCGTTCATGTTCTCGGGTGTCGACAGGCCCGCCGCAGACAGGATCGTCGGCCCGACATCTACCCCCTGAACTACCGACTCGACAGTGGTGCCGGGCTGGATCAGGTCAGGACAGCGCGCCAGCATCGGTACGCGCATGGACGCTTCGTAAGCCGTACGCTTGTCGATGATGCCGTGCTCGCCGAACTGGAAGCCGTTGTCGCCCATGTAAATGACCAGGGTCGATTCCGCCAGCCCCTCCTGATCCAGGTAATCCAACACCCGCCCGATGCTGCGGTCCATGCTGTAGAGCGTTTCGCAGTAGCGGTAGAGGATGGTATCCATGTTGAACTGACCGTGGTAGGCGTAATCGACGCCGTGCCAGCTGTAGCGCTGCCGCTTGAGCCACTCGGGCATGTCATCGTAATTGACCCCCTCTTCGTCCTGAATGTGGCCCGGCTTGGTGTAATTGATCGAGGCGGGATAGTCGATGTCGTTGCCGTGGTACTTGTAGTGATCCTGTTGCGCCGGATCGAACTCAGCATGAACGGCTTTGTGCGACAGGTAGACGAAAAACGGCTTGTCCTTGTCGCGCTGTTTCAGGAAATCGAGGGCGTAATCGGTCAGAACTTCCGAGATATAAGCGCTGTCGCCGTGCTGCACTTCCGAGCCATCGACGTTGATGGTCGGGTTGTAGTACACGCCCTGGCCCCGGAAACTCACCCACCGGTCGAAACCCGGCCGCGGTTCGTTCCGGTCTTCGCCCATGTGCCACTTTCCGAAAAAGCCCGTCTGGTAGTTGGCCTTTTGCAGATACTGCGGAAAGAACGTGAGGCCGTCCGGCACGGGCGCGGAGTTGTCGACCACCGTATGGACGTGCGCATACTGCCCGGTCAGGATCGACGCGCGACTCGGCGAGCAAAGCGCCGTCGACACGAACGCGTTTTTCAGGTGCGCGCCTTCGCGGGCGATGCGGTCCAGGTTCGGCGTCTCCAGCCACGGCACCATGTTGTTCATGAAACTCATGAAATCGTACCGATGGTCGTCGCTCAGGATGAAGATGACGTTGCGGGGCGCACCGGCGCTGGTCAGCGGAGCGAGTTGTAGCGAATCTGTTTCACCGGCCGCAGCGCCGCCCGACTCCGATTGGCAGCCACTCAGCCAGCCAACGGATAAGAGCAGAAAGAAAAGCGGCAATGGGAAACGGGACGGAAGAGAGGGGTAGAGAGGTTGCATACGAAAAAGGTGAAGCGGAACATGGGGCAGCGGCACCCCTGCAGGTTGCTCAATATTAGAGATTCTGCCCCGAAATGTGCGACCGCCGCCCAAGAAATTCCGTCGGCGAGGGCGCTGCCGGAATCTTTTCCGCTTTGCAAAGCGCATGGGGCTGTCCGTTCTGGGAACAGGGCTTAACTTTGGCCATGCTTACACGATCTGCTCGCTTCTGTTGTTTTTGGCTGCTCTGCCTCGCCCCCCTTTCCCTGCGGGCTCAGGCTTCTTTGCTTCAATCCGGCCCGATGGTCGGCTACTCCGAAATGCGCGAAGTGGCCCTGTGGGTACAGACCACCACGGCTGCCGACGTCCGCTTCGAGTACTTCGATCAGGCGGAGCCGAAAACCCGCTACCGCACGCCGACCCAACGCACAGAACCGCAAGTGGCCTACGCCGCCACGCTGATTGCCGACCGGGTGCTGCCCGGCAAAACCTATACGTACGAACTGTTCATCAACAACCGGAAGGTGACGCGCCCCTATCCATTGACGTTTCAGTCACAGCCGTTGTGGCAGTGGCGTACCGATCCGCCCGATTTCACGTTTGCGACCGGCAGTTGTGCGTACATCAACGAACCCGCCTTTGACCGCCCCGGCACGCCCTACGGAAGCGACTACGAGATTTTCCAGGCGATGTACGAGACCCACCCGGCGTTTATGCTCTGGCTGGGCGACAACACCTACCTGCGCGAACCCGACTGGAACACACGCACGGGCGTACTGCACCGCTACACACACACCCGTTCGTTGCCCGAGATGCAGCCGTTCCTGGGTTCGGTCCACCAGTACGCCATCTGGGACGACCACGATTACGGCCCCAACGACGCTGACCGCAGCTTTGCCTACAAAGACCTGACGAGCGAGGTATTCCGTGCCTTCTGGCCCAACCCGAACTACGACGTCATCAACGAAGGCGGCATTACGGGCACGTTCGAGTGGGGCGATGTTCAGTTCTTTCTGCTGGACGACCGCTACTTCCGCACGCCGAACGACCGTTACGTGGGCGAACGTCACATGCTGGGCAAGGCGCAGATCGACTGGCTCATCGACGCGCTGGTGGGGAGCCGCGCCCCGTTTAAATTCATTGCCGTGGGGGGCCAGGTGCTGAACCCCGCGCCCATGTTCGAGACGATGGCGATTTATCCGGAAGAGCGCGAGGAACTGTTGCGCCGCCTCCGGGAGGTAAACGTACCCGGCGTGATTTTCCTGACCGGCGACCGCCACCATACGGAAATGAGCAAGCTGGAACGTCCCGGCACGTATCCACTCTACGACCTGACCACCTCGTCGCTGACCGCCGGCGTGGCCCCGCCTGCCAAGGATGAAAACAACTACCTGCGCGACCCCGAAAGCCTGCTGGTGGAACACAACTTCGCGCTGCTGTCCGTCACCGGGCCGCGCACCGACCGGATGCTGACCATCCGCATCCTCGACAAAGAAGGAAAGGAACGTTGGAAGAAAGAGATCAAAGCCAGCGAACTGCGTCCGTAGCGCCGCTCGTCACCGTCGTTTGCCTCTGCCACAACCACGCTCCCTTTGTCAAAGAGGCGCTGCGTTCGGTGTGGGCCCAGAGCTACGCCGCCATCGAACTGATTGTGGTCGACGACGGCAGCCGGGACGAGAGCGTGCGGGTGATCGAAAAAGAACTGCGCGACGAACCCTACGCTCATTTTCTGCACTGGAAAGAAGGCATCGGGAACTGCCGAGCCTTTAACAAAGCGTTGGCTCTTTCGACTGGCAACTATGTGATCGATCTGGCCGCCGACGATGTGCTGCTGCCCGACCGGGTAGAAAAACAGGTGGCGGCCTTCGAAGCGCTGGACCCGAACTGGGGCATTGTATTTTCGGACGCGGTCCTGATCGACGAACGCTCGCGGGTTACCGGCTACCAGTACGCCCGCGACAAACAGGGCAACCTGAAAAAACCGGTGCCGCAGGGCGATGTCTATCAGGCACTGCTGGGGCCGTTTTTCCTCCTCTCCCCGACCGTGATGTACCGCCGCGATATTTTGGAAGAGCTGGGTGGGTACGACGAAACGCTGCACTACGAAGATTTCGACATCCTGATCCGCACCGCGCGTCGCTATCTTTTCTATTACCTCGACGAGCCTACGACGATGAAGCGGCGTGTCAAACACTCGCTGTCGTCCCGTTTCTACCACCGCCGCCGTAACGATCTGCTGGAGTCGACGCTGCGGATTTGTGAGAAAGTGTACGCGATGAACCACACGCCCGACGAGCACGCCGCGCTGGCCTACACCGTCCGCTATCACCTCCGGCAAGCGTTTTACACCGAAAACTTCGCGTTGGTGGAAGGCTACTTTGCTTTGTTGGAACGCACCGGCCACGTCGATCCGCTCAGCCGCCGCCTGAGGCAACTGGCACGCTGGCGACTGCCCGTCTGGCCGCTCTACCGGCAGTACTTACGGCTGCGCAAACAGCTCTGATCAAACCCGATCCCGTCGGTTTTCCTACTTTTGCCGCCATTCTTTTGCCCTATGCTCTATTCGTTCATCATCCCCGTTTACAACCGCCCCGACGAACTCCTCGAACTGCTGGAGTCGATTACGCAACAGACGCACCAAAATTTCGAAGTCGTCATCATTGAAGACGGCTCCGAACAATCGTCGGAAGCGGTCGTGCGGTCGTTTCAGGACCGGCTGGACATTGCGTGGTATCCGACGACGGGTCGCATCGGGCAGGGCTTTTCGCGGAACCTGGGGTTCACCAAAGCCAAAGGCGACTACTTCATCATCCTCGATTCGGACACCACCATCGACCCCGATTACCTGGAAAACCTGGATCGGCACCTGAACGAACACGAACTGGATGCCTTCGGCGGGCCGGACCGGTCGCCCCGCGTCGCCACGCCGGTGCAACAGGCCATCGACTACTGCATGACGTCGCCCTTCACCACGGGCGGCATTCGCGGCCGGAAAAATCAGGTCGACAAATTCTACCCCCGGAGTTTCAACATGGGCTTTTCGCGCGAAGTGTACGAGGCAACGCAGGGCTTCAACCTCCCCTACCTGGGCGAAGACATTGAGTTGAGCACGCGCATCATGGAAAAGGGATTCAGCACCGGCCTCGTGCCCGATTCGCCCGTTTACCACAAGCGCAAAACGTCGTTTTTGAATTTCTACAAACAGATTCACTTTTTCGGGCGGGCGCGGGTCAACCTCTACAAGCTGTTTCCCCACACGCTGAAACTGCCGCACTTGTTCCCGGCTGTCTACCTATGCTACTTCGGCACGGCGGCGGTGGGCACGGTTATTCTGACGCGCAAGGGCCACCGGAAGGGCGCGCTTCTGCTGGCGCCCTGGGCACTGTACCAACTCCTCATCTTCACGCACGCGACGATGACGAAGAAAAGCCTCAAGGTCGGCCTCCTGAGTACCATCGGCGTCAATGTTCAGATGATCGGTTACGGGGCCGGTTTTATTCAGGACTTTGTGAAGCGGGTGGTGCTGAAAAAGAAGTAGCGTAGCTTTTCCTTCACTTTTTCCTCTCCCACTCATCCGGCTGTTTCGCCGCTCTTCCCATTAGGTGTGCAAAAGTGAATAATATCCATTTCTTTCACTTTTGCACATCATACGTTCGCGCCATGTCCCGCATTTATTTAGGAGAACTCGAAGAACTGATTCTGCTCATCGTCGCCATGTTGCAGGGCGAGGCCTACGGCGTCGCGGTGCAGACGGAAGTAAAAGAGCAAACCGGTCGCGCGGTCAATATCAGCGCGATTCATGCGGCCCTGCGGCGACTCGAAGCCAAAGGCTACCTGCGTTCCGAATGGGGCGACGCCACGGCCCAACGCGGCGGGCGACGCAAGCGCCTCTTCGTGGTGACCCAGGGGGGTGTCCATGCGCTGCAAACCCTGCGCGACATGCGCGTGCAGTTGTGGAACCAGATTCCCGGTCTTTCGCCCAACCTTTCCATCTCATGAAACGCGTACCCAACCAACCCAAGCCGGCCGCACCGCAGCCGGCTGCACCCCGCTGGGCCGACCGTTTTCTGTCGTGGTACTGCCGCCCCGAACTGCTGGAAGAGATTCAGGGCGATGTGTACGAACTCTTCGATCAGCGCCTCGAGACCACAGGCCTCGCGGCTGCCCGGCGTGGGTTTGTGTGGGACGTGCTGCGTTCCTTTCGCCTTTCTACCATTCGTCATCCCCTTCCCTCTTTCTCTCCTGCCATGTTCAGAAATCACCTCCAAGTCACCGTGCGCCACCTGCGCAAACAGAAATTCTACACCGGCATCAAAGTGGTGGGCTTCGCCCTCGGCCTGGCGTGTTGTCTGCTGATCCTGCTGTTCATCCGGCACGAACTGGGATACGACCGCTTTTACCCCGATGCGGACCGCCTCTACCGGGTGATCGCCGAGTACCGACAGGGCGACCGAAGCGGCATTGCCGCCTTTACCACCACGCCCCTGGCCGAAACACTGGAGCGCGACTATCCGGAAGTAGAACGAGCGGTGCGCGTCGCGCCCGGTTTTTACGATGCGGGCAGCAGCCTGATTCACCTGGAGGGCGAAACGCAGAATGTCTACGAAGAAGGATTTATGTACGCCGATCCGGCTTTTCTCGACGTCTTTAGCTTTCGGATGCAACAGGGCAACGCCGCTACCGCGCTCACCGAACCCTACTCGGTGGTGCTGACCGAACAGATGGCCGAGAAATACTTTCCTGACAAAAATCCGGTCGGGCAGGTGCTGATCCTCAACAATAACGCCGAACGGCCCTACCGGATCACGGGCGTGATGGAAAACGTGCCGGAGCAATCGCATTTCCGTTTCCAGTTCGTGCTCTCGATGAACAGCGTGGGCGACAGTCAGTTGCCGAACTGGGGCTACTCAAATTTCTTCACCTATGTGCGGCTGCAACCCGAAGCCGATGCAAAGGCACTGGAGGCCAAACTGCCGGAAATCGTGCACAAGTACATCGATCCCGACGGGGAAGCCGCCAAGGCCGGAAGATCGATGCGGTTTATGTTGCAACCTGTTCCGGAGGTGTACCTGTATTCCAGCGGTATTTTCGACAACGGCTACTTCAAGGTGGGGGACATTCAGTACGTCTGGCTGTTTGCGGCCGTGGCGCTCTTCGTGCTGCTCATCGCCAGCATCAACTTCATCAACCTCTCGACGGCCAAGTCGGCCAACCGCGCCCGCGAAGTCGGCATCCGCAAGGTGTTGGGCTCGGTGCGCGGCCAACTGGTTTCGCAGTTTCTAACCGAATCCGTCTTGCTGAGCGTCATCGCCTTTGCCGCGAGTCTGCTGCTGGCACAACTGGCGCTGCCCTTCTTCAACCGCCTTGCCGATCAACACCTGTCGCTACCGTTCGGGGAACTCTGGTTTATTCCTGGCTTGCTGCTGGCCGCCCTTGCGCTGGGCCTGCTGGCCGGGGCCTATCCTTCCCTCTTTCTCTCTTCTTTCCTTCCTGCACAGGTCCTGAAGGGCAAGCTCAGCCAGGGGGCCCGGAGCGGGCGGTTGCGTTCGGCGCTGGTGATCGTCCAGTTTACGACGTCCATCGTGCTGATCATCGCCACGTTGGTGGTGCAGCAGCAAATGCATTACATCCAGGACAAAAAGCTGGGCTTCGAGAAAGACCAGACCCTGATTCTGGAAGATACTTACGCGCTGGGCAACCAGATTCAGCCCTTCAAAGAAGCCCTGAAAAATCTTCCGAACGTCGCCCATGTCACCGTCACGGGGTTCCTGCCCGTCGCGGGATACGACCGCAACAATACCTCTGCCTGGCCCGAGGGGGGCCATCTACCCGAAGCGGAAGTGGGGCTGGCCAAGTGGTATGTCGATCACGACTACATTCCAACGCTGGGCATGCAGATGCTTGAAGGGCGCAACTTTTCGCTCGACTTCCCTTCGGATTCGCAGGCCATCATCCTCAACAAAAAAGCGGTGGCGATGTTGGGCTGGGATGACCCCATCGGCCAACGCGTCAGTTCGTACACTTACCTGGACGACAAAACCGGTGAGCTGCTGCACAAGACCTATACCGTGATCGGCGTGGTGGAAGATTTTCATTACGAATCGATGAAACAAGACATCGCCGGTCTGAGTCTGGTCCTTGGCGGTAACACCGGCGCGACGGCGCTCAAAGTCCACACCGAGGACATGGCGCAACTTCTTGAAGACGTGCAACAGGTCTGGCAGTCCTTCGCGCCCACCGAACCCTTCCGGTATCACTTCCTGGACGAACAATTTGCCAACATGTACCGGACGGAGCACCGGGTCGGGCAACTCTTCGCCATCTTCGCCGGGCTGGCCATTGCGGTGGCGTGCCTGGGGTTGTTTGCCCTGGCGGCGTTCATGGCCGAGCAGCGCACGAAAGAAATCAGTGTCCGGAAAGTGCTGGGCGCGTCTGTACACAGTCTCTTTTTCCTGCTGACCCGGAATTTTGTGGTGATGGTGCTGGTGGCGTTGGCTTGTGCCATCCCCCTGGCGTGGTACCTGATGCACCGGTGGCTCCAGGACTTCGTCTACCGCACCACCATCGGCTGGGAAGTATTCGCCGTGGCCGGGCTGGCTGCACTGGGCGTTACCCTCCTGACGATCAGCTACCAAGCCATTCGGGCGGCGTTCCTGAACCCGGCCGATACGTTGCGGTCGGAATAGTCGGTTTTTACGGCGTTCCGGCTTTCGCCTGACGGGCGATTTCCACGTCGTGGGCGACGGCGGGGCGCAAATTGGCCCAGTGGAACCGCAGGTGGTCGTTTTCCTGCCACGGCCGGTTGTCCTGTTCGCTGAAGTGGACCAGCGGCATGTCCTGGTAGAGAGGACGGGTGATGGCGATGACAACATCCCAGTAGCCCAACGCTTTTTCCAGGTGTTGAATGGCGGTCTGTTGGTTCTTCGCACCGCCCTGCATGCGGTACGTCTGCAACGCCACCGCGCCTCGTAATTTCTCCGCGAAGTACAGCCCCAGGTTGGCCCAGGCCTTCACGTCGGCGACTTCCTGCACAAACGCGGGATTATCGGTACCGTTCAGGCCTTTCACCTGCGCCAACGCCTGTCGGCAGTCGCGTTCCAAGTCATCGGCCAATTGCGGCGGCGTCACCCGTTCGTTCGAAAATACGCCCCCGGCCGTCAGCGTATCCACGTACGCCTGCACCGACACGTAGGCCGGGTCGAGCGGCGGTTGCCGGATCTGCCAGTCGACCGAGATGTACTCTTCACGGTGCGCTTCCTGGTTCAGGGCCATGAACCCTTCGCTGTAGAGCGTAAAATCCCACGTGCAGTCGAACGACGCGGCGAGGCGGAGCGGCGTTTTTCCGGCCAGGGCACTCGCCTCGAACAAGGCGTTGCCGGGCTTGCCGTACCGCCGGACAAACGCGGCGCGGAACACCGCATCGGGCGTGTCGTCGTTGTAAAGGAGTCGTCCCCAGAGCTGGTAATACAGCCACTGCCGCTCGAAGGCGTACCGCCAGTTGGTCTTCACCCCGGGTCGGGTAAAGTAGTCTTTGGCCGGAATGTAAGTTTCGGAACCGATGAAGTAGCCCCCGACGTAAGGCGGGGAGTTTTGCCGGATGTGGGTACGGATGAAGTCGGGCACGCCCCAGCGTAGACAAAAGAAATCTTCGTTGCGGGCCGTCCAGGTGATTTTGTAATCGGTCGGCAAGGGGTCCCAGTACGTGCCGTAGATTTTGCCGCCGTGGACTTTGATCAGCTTGGGCGTCGAGAGTGGGTGTGACCAGTTGAATTTCAGGTCGGCCCAGACCGGCCCTTCGATGCAGGGCAGTTGCGACTCACGCTCGACGCTGCGGCGGGTGATCTGTTCCATTTCGACCGTCGTCGCGCCCAGCGAACCCGTATTGCCCGAAAACGGAATCCGGTGAATCAGTTTCGAGGTACGGTTGGCGTCGCACATCCCCGCGATGATCGTTTCGGTGATCCAGTCTTCTCGTTCCTGCGGCGTCATGCCGCCCATGCCCTCGCCCAGCGTCAGCCCCATGCCCGTCAGGTCCGGGTACTCTTCCAGCAGTTGCGTCACGCACGCGCGGGTGTAGCGTTTGATGATGTCGGACGTGTCGCCCCGCACAAAAAAGTGGTGCTCCAGGTTGTCCATCGCCACGTGATGCGCCTTGGCAAATTCCGGCGTCACGAAGATGTTGAACGGCATCACGTACGTATCGATTCCCCGCTCCCGCGCCATGCGAAAAATACCGCCGAACAGTGTTTTCCAGTCGGCCATCTCCACCTCGGTCCAGGGACTCGCCTCCGGAAAATCCTTGGGTCGGATCATGAACGTGTAGGGGTGTAGGTTCCAGACCGTGAGAGCATTCAGCCGGTTTTCCGCCATCATGTCGAGAAAAGCTTCCCAGAATGCCAGGTCGCGGCAGGTTTCCTGGTGCTGCGTCAGTGCATAGCTGTGCCGGTAGGTATCCCAGGGCAGGTCGAACTTGACGGCGCGGAACGGCAGCTTCGCCGTTTCGGAATGCGCTGCCACATCGCCCAGGGCCATGCCGTTCTGCAACGCTTCCACCAGCGACAGGCATCCGTAGACCAGCCCACGGCCATCGCCGCCGGTGATCTCTAGTTGATTCCGGTCCGGACGCAGCACAAACGCTTCCGGAGCCAATTGTGTGGAATCGACCTGTAAGGTGATGGCGAACGCACCTGACACCTCAACCGCATGTCCATTGGCTTGTAGGGCCTCTTGTACACGGCGCGCCGCATACTCCGCCTGCAACACGTCCGTGGCGCGGTGAATCACGACCGATTGCGCGTGCAACGCCTGGGCAAACAGGAAACAAAGCAGGAGCGTGGGATTACGTAGGCGGCACATAGAGGGTAAGTCGTCGTTTCCGGCTTCAGCCCCGGCATCCGGCACCGGAGGCTTTCTTAGCAAGAGAGGAAACGCGAACCGAAGTTACTAGGCCCCCGCCCAATTTTCATTCCGGTGGCCGCAACCTTACCGCTTGAACGGCTGCGCCGGATTGCCCAGCACCGTTTCTTTCGCGGCGACATCGGCCAGCACGACCGACCCGGCCCCGATGCGTGCGCCCTTGCCAACGGTTACGCCGGGCAAAATCACTGCTCCTGCCCCGACAAATACTTCGTTTTCCAGTTTGGCTCCGGCTCCGATGGTGCTACCCGCGCCGACCTGCACAAAATCGCCCAGCTCGACTTCGTAGTCGAGGGTGGCGTTGGCGTGAAGGATGCAGTGTTGTCCGACTTTGGCGAAGGCGTTGAGCGTGGTGCCGACACTAAGGAGATTGCCGTGCCCGAGGTAGGCCGAGGGGGCCACGTACGCGCGCTGGTGAATGGCGTTGGTCGGCATCACGTGCCGTTTGTCGTTCAGCATTTTCACGAGTCCTTTGCGCAGCGCGTTGTCGTCGACGGCCACGAAGGCTTCGCATTTGTGGCCGATCAGCTTCAGAAATCCCGCGTCGTCGGTCTTGCCCAACACGGAAACTTCGCCGATCTGCTGACCGTGCAAGGCCTTATCGTCGTCCAGAAAACCGTAGATGACAATACCGTTGCTTTCGAAAATTTCGAGGGCGACTTTGCCGAGGCCACTGGCCCCGAAAATGATGACGGGCTTTTCCATAGGCCGCAAAGGTAGGAAAAGGGATGTTGCTTCACGTAGTTGCGCTCATTACGAGCCGAACATCAGCGATAGCGCTAAAATAAGCCCACCCGGTTGTAGAAGGTCCATGATAAGGGCTGACTCGTACGAGAGCTGGCTGCCGTCCAGGGTTTCGTAGGCCCGATCTCGCAACGAAAAGGCGTAGCCGAATTCCACGCCCAGGCGGGTCGTCTTGCCTAAAGACCAAAAGTACAATCCCGACAAGTTGAAGGTAGCGGTGGGTTTCAGCCGCAAAGTCACCTCACTCCCCTGGCGGTAGGGCCCGTTGAGTGTATCCAGTTCTGTTTCGAATTTCGGAAGGCCGGTGCAGTACGAAACTCCGGCGTTGAACGCCAGTTTTGAGGGATACGACGGATAAAAACGTACGCCACCGGTCATTTTATATCCCCAACTGCCCAGCCCCAGGCCACCCGCCACAGTCAGTTTGTTGGCGAAGCGGTACTCGGCCTGCGGTCCGATCAACCCTACCGGCCCGTTAAAACCCGTTCCGAGTCCGAGGTAAAAGTCAGGGGCGGTGAAGAGCACGGTTTGGCTACGCGCTTCGTCATAATACTGCGCCTGCGCCGGATTGCTACACCACAGCGCGCATACACTCATCAGCAGCAACAAAGAATAATACGTCCGCATACGTTCCGAAATTTGGTGGCAAGGTAGAAGAAAGCGAGGCGTGGTTTTTTACCAAGTTATCGATTTTACCACATCCTTTCTACCCCCTCCTGAATTATTCGGATACCAGCCGGCCGCCCCGGATGCGCAAGACCTGCTGCGTCCGGTGGGCCAGGTCCACATCGTGCGTTACCAACACCAACGTGGTGCCCGCCTCGCGGTTCAGTTCGAACAAAAGTTCTTCTACGCGCTGGCCCGTTTCGGCATCCAGGTTGCCGGTCGGCTCGTCGGCGAAAAGAATCCGCGGCGCGTTGGCAAACGCCCGGGCGATGGAAACCCGCTGCTGCTCTCCACCCGACAGTTGGGTCGGATAATGGTGCCGCCGGTCCTGCAAGCCCACGCGTTCCAGCAACGCCACGGCACGCTTTTCCGCACCACGTTCGCCCCGCAGTTCGATGGGCACCATCACGTTTTCGAGGGCGGTCAGCGAGGGTAACAACTGAAAATTCTGGAACACGAAACCCACGTACCGGTTGCGCACGTCGGCGCGCTCGTCTTCAGTCAGGTCGTCGAGCTGAATGCCGTTGAGGTAGACCGACCCGGTCGAAGCGCGGTCCAGCCCGGCACAGAGTCCCAGCAGCGTGGTTTTGCCGCTACCCGACGGCCCGATGATGGCCGCAGAAGCGCCATCGGCCACCGAAAATGAAATATCTTGTAACACCGTGAGCTCCCGTTGGCCGGAGCGGTAGGTTTTTCCCAGTTGATTGACTTGTAGCATAAGGGTTGGTCAAACGTCCGTGCGCCGCGTTGCGTGGGCGCCCGGGCTAAATTACATATCCGAGCCGGTGTGCCGTGGCTTCTACTAGCGGGCGAACCTGTGCTATTTCTTCGGCCGTCAGGTTTTCCTGCCACCGCCCCACTTTAACGTGATGGTCGTTCCGCGAATACGGTCGCGACGTTTGCGCTTCCACAAACCGGTGGTTGTTCGTATTCTGCACCCGTTGCGCCCAGGCTTCCAGCGCTTCCAGATGGGCATCGGCCCGTAGGCCTACATCACGACACACTTCAGAAGCAAACGCAAGCGGGTCGGCAATCATCGCTTCGAATCGCATAATTTTGGCCCGATCGGCAACCCGGGCGTAGCCTTCGGAGTTGATATAATGCCAATGGTACGCGCAGCGTTCCAACAGCGGACGCGCCAGCCACGCCTGCCAGTCGGGTGGTTTCGGGTGGTGGCCCCATTTTTGGGCAATGCCCACACGCAGGGAACAGATGGCATCCAACGGATGGCGCACCTGCCAGTACAGTTGCTGCGGAGGCGGCACCAGCGCATCGAGCGCTTCGATCGGAAACGACAGGCCGGGTGAGGCGGGATACGTTGCATGTGTCCTGGGCACTTTGATCGCCTGCGGCGTCTGGAAGTCGAGGTGCGGCACCTGATCAACGAACGGTTCGCTGTGGTACGTGTAATAGGGCAAGTGCTCGAAAAGCTCTCCGAAAATGGAAGTGCCACTGCGGCCACAGCCCAGAATCAGAACGTGGCGGAGGGAAGTGGGCGAATGCACGTCAGAAGAAATTAGGAAGATGAACGTGAAAAATAGAGATAAAAAAAATAAGGTCGCGGGCTACGCGCCGCTAAGCTTTGCTTTTTTACTGGTCCTTTTGATGGCCTGCCAGTCGGAGTCGACGAGCGAGACCACCGCCGCCGAGGCGACAGCGCCTGCCTCGACCGAAACGGCTGCCGCGCCCACCGCTGCCCAGAAAACAATCGTGTTTTTCGGCAACAGCCTGACGGCGGGCTATGGACTGGAAGCCGATCAGTCGTACCCCAGCCTCATCCAGCAACGCATTGACTCGCTGGGCTGGCCGTACCGTGTGGTGAACGCCGGGTTGAGCGGAGAAACCACGGCGGCGGGTCTGAACCGCCTCGACTGGGTGTTGCAGGATTCGGTCGACATATTTGTGCTCGAACTGGGCGCAAACGATGGCCTGCGGGGCATTCCACTCACCGAGACCCGCAGCAACCTGAAGAACATCATCAACCAGGTGCAGCAGAAGCACCCGGATGCGCAGATCGTGCTGGCCGGGATGCAGATTCCCCCGAACATGGGACCGGAGTATACGGCGGAGTTTCGTCAGATTTTCCCCGCGTTGGCCGAAGCCGAAGGCGTGCACCTCATTCCGTTTCTGCTCGACGGCGTGGCGGGTGATCCGGGCCTGAACCTGCCCGACGGCATTCACCCCAACGCCACCGGTCAGTACCTTGTCCGCGAAAACGTTTGGTCGGTGTTGGAACCGCTGCTTCGCCCCACCGCTTAATTCTCTGCCTGTGTCTACTTCTGCTGAAACTTCTAGCGCTGGCCTGATGCGCTACTCTTCGCTGGCGCGCCCGGTCGACTTTCGAATCTGGACCAACGCGGTCGTTGTCGTGGCGGCCCTGGTGGCCGTTGTCGGCGGTACGCTCTACGAAGTCTGGCAGCACCAGCCTTTGCAGGACGGTTTGCAAAAAGGTATTGCGCTGGGCGGCAGCGTGTTTCTGGGTTGGGCGCTGGCCCGTGAACTGGACCCCGACCACGATGTGTCGGGGCTGGTGGCCGGGGGGCTGGCCGCAGTGGGGTATTTCGTGTGGGGAGGGCCGCACTTTGCCTGGCTCATTCTGCTGCTGCTCTGCCTGCGCATCATCAACCGCATCACCGGGCTGCCCATGCGCCGCACCGACGTGCTGCTCGCCGTGCTGGCGGGCCTCTGGGTACTGTACCGGGGCGAGTGGATGGCCGGACTTCTGCTGGCGCTGGCGTTCCAAAACAACAGCCGACTGCCCGATCCGCAGCCCGAACACCGCTGGTGGGCGATGGGAAGTGTGGCCCTGGGGCTGCTTTCCTTGTTTCTGTTTCCGCTGGTGGGGGGCATCAGCAACGATTTCCCGATGGGCACGATCCTGACGGCGGTGGTAGCGACCGTCTTGTTCGTCCCCCTGATCATGCGCAGTCGGGAGGTGATCAGCCGGTGCGACGCAACGGCCACACCATTGCACCCCGCGCGTCTGCGTGCAGCACGGACCTCGGCGCTACTTATCTGCATGTTGATGTTGATCTGGTACGGGCAGGCCGGTTTCGTGCATCTTTTGCCGACCTGGGCCGCCATGGCCGGCACGGGCCTGTGGGGAATTTTTACGGCTTATCGCCCCGACGCCGGCCATCTCGCACGCTAATCCTTTTTCCCCTAAATTCCGTATGCCCAAATGTTCCCCTCCCGGGGCAACATTCACATCGCATTACGACTTATGGCTATACTAGGATCTGTGATTAAAGGGGTGATCCAACTGCGCGATACCCTGACCGGCGAAGAAGCGCCCTTTGCGGAACGCCAACGCAAGAGTTTGACCAATCTTCTGGAAAAGGCGAAAGATACCGCCTTCGGCAAACATTATGATTTTGCCTCTATTTTAAAAAGCGACAACCTGACGCAGGCCTTTGCCGAACGTGTGCCGCTGCACGATTACGATAAACTGCACGACGCCTGGTGGCACCGCAGCCTGGAAGGCGAAACCGACGTGTGCTGGCCCGGCAAAATCGAGTACTTCGCGCTGACGTCGGGTACGTCGGGAAGCGTCAGCAAGCACATTCCCGTCACCCAGGACATGATCGACGCCATTCGCAACACCGGCATCCGGCAGGTCTGGACGCTGGCGCACTACGATCTTCCGGCCGATTTCTTCGAGAAAGGCATCCTGATGCTGGGCAGCAGCATTGATCTGGAAGAGAAAGACGGATACGCGCAGGGGGAAATCAGCGGCATCAGCGCCCGCAACATTCCGGCGTGGTTCGACGGCTTCTACAAACCGGGGAAAGAGATCGCGAAAATCGACGACTGGGAAGAGCGGCTGCAAAAAATTGCCGAGGAGGCACCCAACTGGGACATCGGAGCGCTGTCGGGCATTCCGGCCTGGATTCAATTGATGCTGGAGCGCGTCATCGAGCACCACAACCTGAACAACATTCACGACATCTGGCCGCACCTGAGCGTGTACACCACCGGGGGCATTGCGTTTGAACCCTACCGGAAAACGTTTGAGAAGCTGCTGGCCCGCCCGCTGATTTACCTCGACACGTACCTGGCGTCCGAAGGCTTCATGGCGTTTCAGAGCCGCCCGAACGACCGCATGGCGATGGAGTTGATTCCCGACGAAGGAATTTTCTTCGAATTTATCCCTTTTGGTTCCGACACGTTCGACGACGCGGGCCTGCCCCGCGAAGGTGTAAAACCCGTTCCGATCGAGGAAGTGGATACCGAAACCGATTATGCCCTGGTCATTTCGACCTGTGCGGGCACCTGGCGCTATCTGATTGGCGATACGATCAAATTTACCGATCCGGAACGTGCGGAAATCATCATCAGCGGGCGCACCAAGCATTATATGGACGTGGCCGGGTCGCACCTGTCGGTCGATAACATGAACGACGCCATGCGCCATCTTGAAGAAAAACACAACCTGACGATTCCTGAATTTGCCATCTCGGCCGAACCGTTCGAGGAGCATTTTGCCCACCGCTGGTTTGTCGGCACGGAACAGGACGTCGACAAAGAAACGCTGCGCGAATCGCTGGATGCGTTTCTAAGCGAGAAAAATAAAAACTACCGCATGGCCCGCGAAAAAGCCCTGAAACAGGTATACGTGGAGGTGGTGAAACCGGAGGTATTTTACGAGTGGCTGGAAAAGAACAAGAAGAAGGGGGGACAGATCAAAATGCCGCGCGTCCTCAAAGGCGACCAACTCGACGACTGGCGCGAATTTGCCGGTTTTACGGCCCCGGCAACGCAGCAATAACTTCCAATTTTGCTTTGCCTTGAACAGCGCGGAAAGAGAACGAACGTTTGCTTTCCGCGCTCGTTTTTTTAAAGCATTTCTCAATTCAAAGATTACGGGTTATACGATTTTCTGGCAATTGCAACGAATAGAACCAGCATGGCAAACGAAAAAATGATGTATGCTAGCACAAGCCTCTTCTCCCATGTCTTGATGTCGTCGCCATGCTTGCTGACGATGATTCGGTATCGTTTGCCGAACAGGAAAATGAAGTAGTTGACTGCATACACAGAAATGAAAATTGCAGCCCACGCTGAACCGACAAACTCTTTCTCAAGCGGATAAAAATACAAGCCTCCTACACCGGCAATGACAAGAAGGATGGTAAAAAAAGACATTACATGAACAGCCTGAAAAGCCGGGCTTTTTATTTTGATAGAGACACTATACTTGTAAATGATGCTAAATAGTCGGAAGTAGATACGTATAGGATTCATCGACGAGAATGACTTGAACACTTCTACCCAAAAGTAGCTTTCCTCCTAAAGAGATTTTCTTCCTATTCCCTCGCCTTCTTACACCATTTAGCTTCTTCTCTGCCGCAAGTTTAGCGGCGCGAAGCAGAGCGTAACCGCGGTAGCACGCCGCTTGCCATAGGTCGAACTTTAAGCTCTCAACTTTCAACTCTAAACTCTCTTCTCATTCATACGAAATGCGGAAGCGGCTGAGGTCCGGGGTGTGGGCACGGGGGCGGGTGCGCTCGTAGTCGTAGAGGGTGCGGCCGAGTTCGCCCAGGAAGGGAAAGCCGATGGTGTCGTAGGCATAGTCGCCGTCGTTGAAGATGCCATTTTCGTTCACCAGCACCACAGCCGACAACAGGAACTCGAGGTTGTTCTCAAAGTCGACGACGTAGGCGTTGTCAATCAGGAATCCGTAGGCATCCCCCACTTTATTGAAAACGCGGATTTGGCCGTCGAGCGGCGTTTTACGATCTCCAAACTGCAGGAACTTGACGTAGCTGTCGTGGTACGGTGGGTTCTCGTACTTCGGATACCGAGACTCGCGAGGAAACTCCGACATCGCTTGGTAGACGAACCGGTAATCGTCGTCGGTGAGTTGGAAACGCGCTTGTTCCGGAACTGACTCGGGAAACAACAATGCCCGGAGGAGTCGCTGTTGTTCCTCCAGGGGGTAAAAGTTCAGGCCGGAAAAATCTTTCGGTTCCATCACTACGTGGCCTTCGATCATCTCGCCTTTGCCTTTCAGGATCGGCGCGGGTGCTTCGTAGACGCGTTGGCTGGTCACGAGCGGTTGTTCGTAAAGCAACTGCTCATCGGCATCGTAAAAGCGCACCGGGTTGGTCTGGCGGCTCTGCTCCGGCGTGCGGGCCACTTCCAGCCGGTGGAAAATCCGCGTGTCGGTGTAGCCTTTCGCGTGGAGGCGTTCGTTGAGCGGTTCCTGTCCGATGAACTCGTAGAGGCGGTTGTAGGCGTCGTTGTCGCTCACCAGCAGAATTTTCCGGACGTAGTGCGCCACGGACGGCAACCCTGTCGCCGAGGTCGTGTCTTCGTAGACCGCCGTTTGCCCCACCGCCCCGCTGTCGGTTAGCATCGTGCTGTATTTGTCCAGACCGGGAATGGCGAGTTGGTTCAGCTTTTCGAGGGCGAGCAACGCGGTGGGCAGTTTCGCCGTGCTGGCAGGGTAGAAGTAGCGGGTGGAATCGACGTTCAGGCGGTATGACCTGAACGTCGGGCGGTTCGCTGCGTCGCGGTCGATCTGCGTGTAGAGGATCTGGTATTCAAAATGTTCGGGCTGGCGTAACACCCGCTCCAGGACGGGCGAGTGGCGATTGCGCAACAACCGGATTAACAGGTCATTGCCCGGCGTGTCGGCCCCCGATGCCGCATGGTACGAAGAAGAACAGGCAGAAAGTCCCACAAGCAAGAAGAGAAAGATTCGACTTAGTAGCACTATTTAAATAAAAAATATGTCATATATTAACCAAAAGTCGCCGGGATGTCTCTCACCCTTATCGCATCCGGTGGCGCAAGAAATGACGCGAAGAAGAAGCTGCGCGCCGGGTGGGGCTCCATCTTCACACAACCTTTCATAACTTTGTAAATCATCCACGGACCTACGCGCTTGGCGCAGCATCCGCTTTTTCAGACTGCCATGAAGTATCCTGAATATAAGAATCCTGATTACGCGCAGATCGGGCAAGATATCCTCCAATTCTGGAAGGAGAAAGACATTTTCGAGAAATCGGTTTCCAGTCGTGAGGGCAACGCGGCCTACACGTTTTACGAAGGACCGCCCTCGGCCAACGGAACGCCGGGCATTCACCACGTGATGGCCCGGACAGTGAAGGACCTGGTGTGTCGGTACCAGACGCTAAAGGGCTTTCAAGTAAAGCGCAAGGGCGGTTGGGACACCCACGGCCTGCCCATCGAAATTCAGGTGGAAAAAGAGCTGGGCATCACGAAAGAAGACATCGGCAAAACCATTTCGGTTGAAGAGTACAACGCCCGGTGCCGCGAGGCGGTGATGAAATACAAGGGCCAGTGGGACGACCTGACGGAGAAAATGGGCTACTGGGTCGACTTGCACGATCCGTACGTGACCTTCGAGTCCGATTACATGGAGACGTTGTGGAACCTGTTGAAGAAGCTGTACGACAAGCACCTGCTGTATAAAGGCTACACGATCCAGCCCTACTCCCCGGCGGCGGGGACGGGTCTGTCGTCGCACGAGCTGAACCAGCCCGGCACCTACCGCGACGTGAAGGATACGTCGGTGGTGGCGCAGTTCAAGGTGGTGCGGAACGAGAAATCGGACTTCCTCTTCGACGCCCCTTCAGAGTCGGTGTATTTCCTGGCTTGGACGACTACACCCTGGACCCTGCCAGCCAACTCGGCATTGGCCGTGGGCGACAGCATCGACTACGTTCGCGTCCGGACCTTCAATCCGTATACCTACGAGCCGGTCACCGTCATTCTGGCCGCCGCTCTCATGCCGCAGTACTTTTCTTCGAAAGCCGAAGGGCTGTCGCTGGAAGACTACAAGCCGGGCGACAAACAGATTCCGTACCTCGTGACCGGGACCTACAAAGGTCGCGAACTCCTGGGCGTGAAGTACGAACAACTGCTGCCTTACGTTACGCCCGAAAAACCTGCGTTCCGTGTCATTTCCGGCGATTACGTCAGTACAGACGACGGTACGGGCATTGTGCATATTTCGCCGACCTTCGGGGCGGACGACTACCGCGTCGCGCAACAGGCCGACATTCCGGCCATCCTGGTCGATTACCCTGACGGCAGCAAGGGGCCAATTGTAGACAAACAGGGCCGGTTTACGCCGGAAATCACGGACTGGGCCGGAAAATACGTGAAGAATTACGACGGCCAGGACGAAAACGACCCGAATTACAAGTCGACCGATGTACTGATCGCCATCAAACTCAAAGAAGAGAACAAGGCGTTTAAGGTCGAGAAATACGAACACAGCTACCCGCACTGCTGGCGGACCGACAAGCCCGTGTTGTATTACCCGCTCGATTCGTGGTTTATCCGCACGACGGCTTACAAAGACAAGCTCGTGAAGCTGAACCACACCATCAACTGGAAACCCGTTTCGACGGGCATCGGGCGGTTCGGCAACTGGCTGGAAAACCTTGTGGACTGGAACCTGTCGCGTTCGCGCTACTGGGGAACGCCCCTGCCGATCTGGCGCTCGGAAGACAACCAGGCGGAGGTCTGCATCGGTTCGTACAAAGAACTGCAAAAGCATCTCGAAGAGGCGTTAGCAAGCGAGGCACTTTCGGACACGCAACGGGCGAACAACGAGGCCGCACTGGAGCGACTCCGTGCCGGTGAATTCGACCCGCACCGCCCGTTTGTGGACGACATTACGCTGGTGAGCAAAGAAGGGACGCTGATGTTCCGCGAGCCGGACCTGATCGACGTGTGGTTCGATTCGGGTGCGATGCCTTACGCGCAGTGGCACTATCCGTTCGAGAACGTCGAGTCGTTCGCCCAGAACTTCCCGGCCGATTTCATCGCCGAAGGCGTCGATCAGACGCGCGGCTGGTTTTTCACGCTGCACGCGCTGGCGGGGATGCTGTTTGACTCCGTTGCCTTCAAAAACGTGATTTCGAACGGCCTGGTGCTCGACAAAAACGGCAACAAAATGTCGAAGCGGCATGGCAACGCGGTCGATCCCTTTCAGACGCTGGCTACCTACGGACCGGACGCCACGCGCTGGTACATGATTTCGAACGCCTCGCCGTGGGAAAACCTCAAATTCAACCCCGACGGCGTGCAGGAAGTGCAGCGTAAGTTCTTCGGCACGTTGCACAACACCTACGCGTTCTTCGCGCTCTACGCCAACCTCGACGGCTTCACCTTTGCCGAGCCGCCCGTGCCGTTGGCCAACCGTACGGAAAGCGACCGCTGGGTCATCTCGCGCCTTAACACGCTGATCAAAACGGTAGAACGGGCGATGGACGAGTACGAACCCACCCGGGCGGCCCGCGCCATTCAGGACTTCGTGAACGACGACCTGAGCAACTGGTACGTGCGCCTGAATCGGAAACGTTTCTGGAAACAGGACTACAATGAAGACAAACGAGCGGCCTACCAGACCCTCTACACGTGTCTGATGACGGTCGCGCAACTGGCCTCGCCCATCGCCCCTTTCTACGCGGAGCGGTTGTACCAGGACCTGAACGGTGAAGCGCGCTACGGTGCGGAGTCGGTGCACCTGACCCGTTTCCCGAAGGCCGACGAGAAGGCCATCGACCAGGCGCTGGAATTCCGCATGTCGCTGGCGCAACGCGCCTCGTCGCTGGTTCACTCCATCCGCAAGCAGCACAAGCTGAAGGTACGTCAGCCGCTGTCGCGCATTCTGATTCCGGTGCTGAACGAGCAGGTGAAAGAGCAGCTTTCGGCCGTGGCCGAACTGATCCTCTCAGAGGTAAACGTGAAGAAGCTAGAGTACATCGACGATACGTCGGGCGTGCTGGTAAAGCGGATCAAACCGAATTTCCGCAAGCTGGGCAAGCAGTTTGGTCCGAAGATGAAAGACGTGGCGGCGCTGATCAACGGCTTTAACCAAGACGACATCCGCGACTTCGAGCAAAACGGTGGCAAGGACATCGACGTGGACGGACAAGCGTATCGCCTCACCGAAGAGGACGTCGAGATCACGTCGGAGGACATTCCGGGCTGGATCGTCGCCAGTGAAGATGGACTGACCGTCGCGCTCGACCTGGCCCTGACCGACGAACTGAAACAGGAAGGGATCGCCCGCGACTTAGTCAACCGTGTACAGAACATGCGGAAGGACATGGGCCTCGACGTGCAGGACAAAATCCGCATCGCCATCGAAAAATCGGACGAGCTGGTCAACGCCGCCCTGACGGCCAACCAGGAATACATCTGCACCGAAACCCAGGCGTTGGAACTCAACCTCCTCGACCGGGTAGAAGGTGCACAGTCCGTCGACATGGACGACATTCAACTGCAAATGCGCATCGAGGGCGTGTAGTCTTTTTTAAACCTTTGTAAACACCCCGCTTTTGCGAAACTGCAAAAGCGGGGTGTTTTTGTTATGTCTAAAACAGACCTGTTCTCTGCAGCAAACAAGGCATTTCTTCTTTCAGGAGTATGAAAGGCAATTACGAACGTGCTAGCCGTACCACTTTTACTATGACGACGCCAACGTAACAGTGGTACGGCGACAAACTGAAATTCATCCCCGCAACACCCTTGCCGTCACCCACAACTGACCGACGTGCCGCTGGGTATGTTCCGCTGCATGAACCAGCAAACCGATCACCGTAGAAGGCAACTGCGCCCGCCCTACTCCGCGCGGTTCGGTCAAGGTCGACTCGTCCGTAGCACGGAGTTGCGCCAATGTTTTATCCACCTGCGTTTCAAAGTTGCTGACCAATTCTTCCACGCTGATCTCGGCCGGTACGCCTTCGTTGTGCAGATACGCTAGTTGTGTTTCGGTCAGCGCTTCGCCACGGGCGTAGGTCAGCAGACGATCCAGCACGCCCGTCAGATGCCGCAAATGAAAGCCGACCGATGCGACGCCCGCGAGCCGTTCCCACAATAAAGCGTCCGGAAATTCGTCCAGATAGCGTCGCACTTCCTCGCGCGATTGCAACAGGGCATGCGCCACGGGCTGGAGCAGCGCGGGTTGATCAGGTAAGGGGCCACGGAGCCATACCTCCGGAAGGGATGAAGTTGCCATAAACAATGCGTTTTAGGGGCGAACAATGGTTAAGAAAAACGAGCGCACTCACGTTGGGTAAGCAACCCTCGGATCTCAGACAACGAAGTTGGCAAGAAATGCGGTCAGCAGACAAGGGTGTTTCTTTCAGATCTTCCTAATTTGCCGTAAAATCCAACTAGCCCACCACCAATCTTTTAGAGAATTTGAAACGAATTGCATTACTCGGCTCGACCGGTTCCATTGGCACGCAGGCCCTGGAAGTTATTGCCGCGCACCCCGACCAGTTTTCGGTCGAGGTCCTGACGGCCGGGCACAACGCCGCGCTGCTGATTACCCAAAGCCAACAGTTTCGTCCCAACGCCGTGGTCATCGGCAACGAAGCGCACTATGCTACGGTACGCGAAGCGCTCGATCCGCTCGACATCAAGGTGTACGCTGGCGAAAAAGCGTTGGCCCAGGTGGTGGAGATGGATACGATCGATCTGGTGCTGACGGCGCTGGTGGGGTATGCAGGCCTGTTGCCGACGTTGCGCGCCATCGAGGCCGGAAAGAGCATCGCGCTGGCGAACAAAGAAACCCTGGTGGTAGCAGGGGAGCTGGTCACGGGCAAAGCGCGAGAAAAGGGCGTGAACCTCTACCCCATCGATTCCGAACATTCGGCCATTTTTCAGTGCCTCGCCGGGGAGTGGCACAATCCGATCGAAAAAGTGATCCTGACTGCTTCGGGAGGGCCGTTCCGGGGCAAATCGCGGGAAGAACTCGCCCGCGTGACCAAAGCCCAGGCGCTGAAGCACCCCAACTGGGACATGGGCGCGAAAATCACGATCGATTCGGCGACGCTGATGAACAAAGGGTTGGAAGTGATTGAGGCGCGGTGGCTGTTCGGGGTGCGTCCCGACCAGATCGACGTGGTGGTGCATCCGCAGTCGATCATCCACTCACTCGTGCAGTTCCGTGACGGCAGCATCAAAGCGCAGCTGGGGCTGCCCGACATGCGGTTGCCCATTCAATACGCGCTGGGGTATCCGGAACGGCTACCGGCCGAGTTTCCCCGCTTCAACTTCCTTGACTATCCGTCTCTTACTTTCGAAGCCCCTGACAAAACGGCATTTCCCAACCTGCAACTGGCTTACGAGGCACTCGCCAAGGGGGGTAACCTGGCCTGCATCGTCAATGCTGCCAACGAAATTGCGGTGGCCGAGTTTTTGCAGGAAAGGATTGGTTTTCTGGAGATTTCCGACATCATCGCTACCTGTATGGAGCGCGTCGCGTATATTGCTCACCCTTCGTTGGAAGATTATGTGCAGACAGACCAAGAAACACGTCGACAGGCACGCCAGTTAGCGATTCGGTCCATCTCCTCATAAAAATCGTGTGCAATCGAATCAACTACCGCCTTTGGGCGTTATCATCAGACGAGTTTAAGCATTAAGTTGTAGATGGAAATTCTTGTTATGGTCGGGCAGCTCTTGCTCGGCTTATCCATCCTAGTAGGATTACACGAACTGGGACACCTGCTGGCCGCCAAGTTGTTCGGCATGCGGGTCGAAAAATATTCTATTGGCTTTCCACCCAAAATTTTCGGATTCCAGTGGGGCGAGACCGAGTACTCGGTCGGGGCCATTCCGCTGGGCGGATTTGTGAAGATTTCGGGCATGATCGACGAATCGCTCGACATGGAACAGATGCGCGAGGAGCCCAAACCGTGGGAGTTCCGTGCCAAACCGGCCTGGCAACGCCTTATTGTTATGATGGGCGGCATCATCGTCAACATCATCACGGGCATCGTGATTTTTATCGCGCTGATTTATGCGAACGGCGATCGCTACCTGCCGACCAGTGAAGTCAAATACGGCATCTATGCCAGCGAATTAGCTCAGGAAATCGGGCTGCGTACGGGCGATCAGATCATCGCCATCAACGGTGAGTCGTTCGATCAGTTCGACGACGTGATGGGCCTGGATGTGCTGCTGGGAACGGACAGTTACTATACCGTCCGGCGCGATGGACGCGTGCTTGATATTCCGATTCCGAACGACCTGATCGAGAAGTTGTCGGACCGCAGTGCCCGCGAGGGACTGGTGGTGGCACGGGAGCCGTTCACGGCGCGGGAAGTCCCCCCCAATTCAGAAGCGGCCCGTGCGGGGCTTCAGGCGGGCGACCGCATCGTGCAGATCAACGAGCAGCCCATTCAGTTCTTCCACGAGTATTACATGATGGCCGATTCGTTGAAAGGCCAGCCGGTCAACCTCCGGGTTTTGCGCGGTAACGATACCATTCCGATGACCGCCAGTTTCTCGGAGAAAGGGCAACTCGGATTCATTGCGCAGCCCGAGTTCAAACGCGACACGATTTTCTACTCCCTCGCTGAAGCCATTCCGCTTGGCACCGAACGCGCGTTCAACGTGGTGTGGGCCAACATCAAAGGCTTCGCCAAGATTTTCCGCGGCGAAGTATCGCCTAGCAAAGCCATCAGCGGGCCGGTTGGCATGGCCGAGATCTACGGCAGCAGCTTCGACTGGACCAAGTTCTGGGGTATCACTGGCTTTATTTCGATGGTCTTGGCATTTATGAACTTCCTACCCATTCCGGCACTGGACGGTGGGCACGTGATGTTCCTGACTTACGAAATGATTTCAGGCCGGAAACCTTCGGATAAATTTCTGGAAAATTCCCAAAAAGTGGGCATTGTCCTCCTGCTGGGCCTCATGGCGTTTGCTATTGGAAACGACATCTTTAAGCTGGTCACCAATCCATGATGACCTTGGTTTCGCATCTGATCGGCTCACAGAGAACAGCTTCTTTTCTTTGTGGGCTGATCTTGTTTTTGGCCCTGTGGTCGCCTCCCCAAGCGTTTGCCCACGACTTCCATGCCACTCTGGCGGAAGTGCAGTACAATCCGCAGACGCGTTCGCTGGAAGTGTCGTTACGGCTTTTTACCGACGATCTGGAAAAGGCGCTGGACACCATGTATCCCAGCCAAGGGCCTTTCCGCCTGAACGAAGCGGACGTCTACCTGTCAGCGTATCTGAAAGAACACTTCCAGGCCTATACCTCGGGCAAACAACTGCTGGAACTGCAATACGTGGGACAGGAAGTAGCGGTGGACGTTACGTGGCTGTACTTCGAGTTTCCCTGTGGCGACCAGCCGCCAACTCGCGTCGTCAACTCAGTATTGACGGAGCTCTACGACGATCAGAAAAACCTGGTCAATCTCACTTACCAGGGCAACAAGCAAAGCTACGTGCTGACCAAAGGCGAAACGGTGGCTTCACTCCGGTAAAATCTGCGGGCAAAGGCGTGGCGGTCGCCTCCATTCCGTGTACCTTTGTTCTATGCGCTTTGCAGACATCATCGGATTCGACGACGTAAAATCGGCTCTTTTGCAGGCCATTCAACAGGGACACGTTGCACACGCCCAGTTGTTTGCCGGAAATGAAGGAAGTCCCAACCTGGCACTGGCGTTGGCCTATGCTACCTACCTCAACTGTGAGGACCGACAACCAGACGACTCCTGCGGACGTTGCCCCTCCTGCGTAAAATTCAATCACCTGGTCCATCCCGATCTGCATTTTGTGTTTCCGTCGGCTACATTGAAAGGTGTAGAAAAAGACCGGCAGGCCGCCGAAATCACGAAGCGCTGGCGCGAGTTTGCCAAAACTCATCTCTACGATTGCCTTTCCGACTGGTCGGAATTCATCGGATCGGACAACCGCCAACCCAACATCTCGGTCGAAGAAAGCCGCAACATTGTCCGCAGTCTGAGTTTAAAGGCTTTCGAAGCGGAATACAAAATCCTGCTGATGTGGTTGCCGGAATGCATGAACATCCAGTCGGCCAACGCCATTCTGAAAATCCTGGAAGAGCCTCCTGCCAAAACGTTGTTTCTGCTGGTCAGCCATAACCCTGAAAAGCTACTGATCACCATCCTATCGCGCACGCAAATGGTCCGCATCCGTCCGTTCGAAATGGATGAGTTGGTGGCGTATCTGGTACAGCATCAGTGGTGCGATGAGACGAAAGCGCAGCTGGTTGCCCCACTGGCCGAGGGCAACCTGAGTAAAGCCCTGCAACTCAGCCAGGAAAAAAGCAACAACTACCACGCCATGGTAACGCAATGGCTACGGCTGTGCTACGGACGGAAGTTCCAGGAATTGGTTGACTACACCGAAGAATTTCAGAAGCTGGGGCGGGAAGCGCAAAAGAGCTTCTTACATTACGGGCTGGCCTTATTGCGAGAGGTGTTTATCCAGCAACTGGCAGCCGAAGGCTTGCAGCGGGTGGGTGGCGAGGCGCTCGACTTTGCTCAGAAATTCTCCCGTACACTTGGACCTTCCGAAACCGAACAGGTCAGCAAATGGCTCAACGAGGCCTATTATCACATCGAACGCAACGCGAATCCCAAGATCGTGATGCTTGATACCTCATTGCAAATTTCCCACCTCATGTTTCAGGCCCGGCAGGAAAACAAAGAATCTGTGTAAGAAAAGGGACGATTTGGTAGGTCTTAACGGTGCGGGAGCACGATTTTCATCTCCGTACCCTGCCGAACCTTACTTTTGACCTTCAGTTGCCCGCCTAATTTCTCGACACTCGTCTTTACAATAAACAGTCCCAGCCCGCTCCCATTCGAGTCCTGGTTGCCGCGGTAAAACATATCAAACGCCCGCTTTAGCAGGTGTTTGTCCATTCCCTGGCCATTATCTTTCACTGTAATGACGACAGCACCTTTCTGCTGCCGCGCACTTACGTAAATGAGCGTACGGCAACAGCCTCGGTACTGCCGGTACTTGATGCTGTTTTCAACCAGGTTTTGTAGTACTGAGCGGACCAGTTTCTCGTTGGAGGTAAGCACCAGTTTGTCGTCGATCTGGAGGTTGAGAGTCACCTCTTCGCGACCCGGATACGTCTCTAATGCGCTAGTAACTTCCTGAACCAGTGCAGAAAGATTGAAGGTTTGTAGCGAAAGTTCTGCCTGGCTGGTCATACCAATTTCCAAAAGGCCCGACAGCGTGTTGTTCAACTTTTCCGCACTTTTCTTAATGAGCGACAGGTAGTACTGGAGGTTGGTCAGGTTGTCGGTTTCTTTCTCTACAATCTGGAACAACCCCAACATACTGGCCAGCGGTCCCTTCAAGTCATGAGAAGTGCGGTAAATTAGGGTTTGCAATTCCTCATTTCTTTGATTTAAGGCACTGGTTGTCAGCAACTTTTCTTTCAAGTCTTCGGCAATCATCAGGTAACCCGTCGGCTCCTGTTGGTTATTTTTGAGTACGAACAAAGAGAGCGTAACGGGCAGGTTCTCCTTGCTCAGCAACTTAAAAGAAGTCTCTATATCCTGTAGCGCTTCTTTGCTCTGTATCAGTGTTTTGAGGCGATGCACAAACCTGGCTTTTCGTCCATCAAATAAAACATTGATGGGTTGCCCAATCAGATCCGGCTCCGAACATTTGAGCAACTCGCATGCTTTGGGCGTAACCTGTTGAATCACAAAACTGTCGTCAAAAATGAAGAGCATGTCTACAATGCTTCGCAACACGCTATCCAGGTAGTTCTTAGAAATCGTAGTCGCCTGCAACTCTTCGCTCAACATGTTGATGCCCGAAGCGATCGCGTCAATTTCGTCGAACCTATTAGAAACAGGGGCTATATGCCGGAAGTTACCCTCGGCAAGGTGCAGCAAGACTTGATTGATTTGCTCAACCTGATACTGCTTAGCGAACTCGCGACTAATATTTTTGACCGCAGGGGTGAGTAGTTCCGGTTCCAGTTCCATAGTGTGTGGTGTCATTATACGTACTGTTTTAGCCAAGAAATGGCTTTGGCCTCTTCGGTAAACATCTTGTGGGGGATCGCAGGCCGGTGGTGGTGGAAAATGA
Organism: Catalinimonas alkaloidigena; assembly: GCF_900100765.1. Taxonomy (NCBI): domain Bacteria; kingdom Pseudomonadati; phylum Bacteroidota; class Cytophagia; order Cytophagales; family Catalimonadaceae; genus Catalinimonas; species Catalinimonas alkaloidigena. The sequence continues at coordinate 202,674 of NZ_FNFO01000008.1, forward strand.
AAGTAATAAGCAATTTGCTTACTACATTAGAACAGACAATGGCAATCGCTTTTATGTCTTTTAAGCCTCTTTCTTTACTAAAGAGATATTCTCGTGCAGGTTTATCAATCCCTTTTATTCTCGCATTTTTGATAAGCACAGGCACTTGAATATTCCCGTAAAATTTCTGTCGTTCGGAAACGATGCGTTGTGCGTCTTCAAGGCGGATATGAATATTAGGCTTATACTGAACGAAAATGATATCATCGCTTAATTCCGACACAAAGTATTCTGTCTCTAAATGCATATACTCTTGAGAGTTATCACGAATACGGTGCTGCTGCCACACCGTCTTTTTTGTTAGAATAAACCTAAATTCCTATTACCTAAAACGCACTGTCACAATGCTTTCAGAGGCATTGTGCTGCTTACTTATGGGGCTTTCGCGCCCATGAGCATGACACGTTGCGTCTAAAATAAAGTATATGCAAAAGAAGGTGGGTCAGAAATCTCCTGTGTATAAGAGCGTTACGAACCAACACGCCAGGTTAAGGTCCACCTCACTTTTTAAGAGATCTTTTTGATCCAATTGGTAGCATCCTGCACATTCCCAAACAGTTGAAAGGGATATTTAGGTGCATGAAATTTCAGAAAGAAATTCCCGATGGTGCGTGTCACCGGATTACTAATTACGACTGCCAAGGCGGTTAAATCTTCTCCGGCCTGGCCGGAAGAAAAGAACTCACGTGCCTCCTTAGGAATCTTCTTGACTGCAGAAATATCCGCAATTGCCGGCGTAGGCTGCCCACCTGTAAGCTGATGACGAAAGGCAGTCGCCGTTTTAGCAATCTCAAGACTTACCTCCTCTACCTTATAGCGCCCATATAAGATACCGTCTTTTAACTCAAAAGCGACAGTATCGTTCTCAAGTCTTAAATCATTCATAGGAGTTAAAATTATTACGTCAAAATTATTTTAAGTCTTCGAATATTTTTTTTATTCATCCCCGCAAAACTTACATGCTACAGAAGCATAGATCAAATCAACAAAATATGAAAATATCTATAAATAATATTGCCAAGATAGCAAGCAAAACCGAATTATCTCTATGGCTAAATCACGGCATAACCACATGCTCGATACGATTGGAAGTATCATATTAAACGCAAAAAAGGAAAAACTGCTCCATTTATACGCTGAAGGCGAGTATTTTGACGGTAGGCACATCCAGGTGCAGGGGAAACACCTCTTCCACTTTGGGACAACCGGCTACCTCGGTCTGGAACAAGACCAACGCCTGAAAGATGCTGCGATTGATGCCATCCAACGGTACGGTACCCAATTCCCCCTTTCCAAAACGTATATCTCCTTTCCGATTTATAAAGAGTTAGAGGAAAGCCTCCGTCAGATCTACCAACGCCCCATTGTAGTGACGAAGAACAGTACGCTGGCGCACATTGGTGTCATTCCGACGATTGTCCGCGATGAAGATGCCCTGATTCTGGATCAGCAGGTACACGCCAGTGTACAGAATGCAAGCCAACTTCTGAAGCCTCGTGGTATCCCCGTGCAGCTTGTGAAGCACAGCGACATTGGTATGCTGGAGGATACGATCAAGAGTTTGCGTGACAAGCACCAGAAAATCTGGTACGCAGCCGACGGCGTTTATTCGATGTACGGCGACGTAGTACCGCTGCACGAACTTCTTCCTCTTATGGAAAAGTATCCGCAGTTACACCTCTATATCGATGACGTGCACGGCATGAGCTGGGCAGGTCGTAACGGTGCCGGCTACGTAATGAGTCAGCTGGGCGAATTGCGCGAGCGTATAATTCTGGTAGGCACCCTCAGCAAATCGTTTGGTGCCAGTGGCAGTGTCGTGGCGTTTGGCGACGAAGATCTGTACGAAGCATTCCGGATTTTCGGAGGGCCGCAGACCTTCTCTGCCCAGCTGGAACCTTCGAGCGTAGCAGCGGCGCTGGCTTCCGCCAAGATTCACCTTTCGGACGAAATCTATGAATTGCAGCGCGATCTGGCCGAAAAGGTAGCGTATTGCAACGAATTGATCCGGGCTACCGACCTGCCGTTGATTCAGGAAAACGTATGTCCGGTCCACTTCATCGGAGGAGCCCTGCCCGCCGTTTCCTACAACTTTGCACGGCGCCTCATGGACGATGGTTTCTACATCAACGTGGCGACATTCCCGGCCGTTCCGGTTAAAAACACAGGCATTCGCTTCACCATCTCACGACACAACCAGAAGGAAGACATCCGGCAGCTGGTCGAAGCGATGACCCACCATTACCCCATCGCGCTGCAGGAAGAGGGATATTCTATGAATCAGGTACGTAAAGCGTTCCGACTCGCTCCCCTCAAGGCTGCGTCTGCCACACCGCAAACGCCTGCGCCAACGCTGCGTGTGCAGCTTGCTTCTTCCATCAACGAAATTGAACCGGCGGAGTGGAATGCTCTTCTGGGCGAGCGTGGTGCTTTCGACTGGAACGCACTGGCGTTTTACGAGCAGGCTTTTTCAAAGCAGCCTAACCCTCATCACAACTGGAAGTTTATCTACCTGTTGATCCGTGACAATACCCAAAAGGTCGTACTGGCTACGTTCTTTACGGTGGCGTGGTGGAAAGACGATATGCTCGCACCGGCCGCTGTTTCGGAACAAGTGGAGAAAATTCGCGCCGAGAATCCGGACTATCTGGTTTCACAAGTCCTAAGCATGGGTTCGCTCATTACGGATGGTGAACATCTGTATCTGGACAAGCGCCATCCGCAATACAAGGAAGCGCTAAAAACCATGAACCAGGAAATTGAGCAGCTGAGGCAGCAGTACAACTGCAGCACGGTTGCGCTCCGCGACTTAGACGCTGAGGACGAAGAGTTAAACACGGTTCTTCATGCCCAAGGTTACCTGCAAGTGGACATGCCGGAAGGAACGGTAGTTGAGTCGCTCGACTGGCAAGATCAGGAAGATTATCTGCAGCGTCTCTCCACAAAATCGCGTTCGCATGTGAAGAAAGACGTACTGAAGTACAAGAAATATTACAAAATTGAGGTAAAAAGCCAACTTACTGACGAGGAACTAACGTCTGCATACGATTTATATAAAAACGTAAGCGCCCACAATTACGCCTTAAATAACGTGGAATTTCCCTTGTCGCTGTTTCAGGACATGAACCAAAGTCCTCATTGGGAAGCCATTACGTTTCGACTCAAAGGTGAACACACGCTAGAAGGTCGGGATATGCTGATCGGCGTTTCGTTTAGCTATAAAACCTCTGAAGGATATTGTGGCGTACTCCTGGGCATGGATTATCGCTACTCAAAAGAGTACAAAGTTTACAAACAGATTCTGTTTGAGAACATTATGCGAGCGCAGGCATTGGGCAAAAAGCGCATCTACCTGGGTCTAACGTCTGCACAGGAGAAGCGCAAGTACGGCGCCACCCTGAAGCCACGCCTGGCCTACCTGCAAACGCAAGACAACTACAAGCTTGAGTTAATTGAGTCGCTGGCCACAGTGCAATAAGGCTGAGAACCAAGGTTATAAAAAGCGTCTTGAAGCATGAACTTCAAGACGCTTTTTTAGTTTACCAACGAACCCCTTCTGGCGCTTCAGCAAGATGTTTCAGCACCTGGTTGCGTTGCATTAATAAGCGCCGCATATACTGCTCCAAAAACAAACCATCTGCGAAGCGGCCTACCATGCCAAAGGGGGTGGTATAGTCGAACACATCGCGCATGCGAGTTCCACCTTTGTGCGCTTCAAAAAAATGGTCATGATCAAAACGATGAAAGGCACCTTGCTGCATCGAATCGCGAAAGTAATGAGGAGATTCATACTGCGTGATGCAGGAGGTCAGGTGCTGCCATATCCCCAAGTGCTTAGCACGCCAGGTCACACAGTCGTGCAACGCTAACAGTCCCGATGTTTTGCCCGCAACAGCTTGCTCTTTTCGGTTTTCCATTGAAGCGGTGTGTGCATCAACCGATCGGGCAAGGTCAAATACTTGCTGGCAAGGGGCCTGAATAAACGTCTCTAATCGAATGATCGGCATCCCCCTATGTTTACGTCATTGCTCCTACCATACGCCGAAACAAAGTACGCAGCTTAGGCTCCGCGTCTCTGGCCGCTTGTAACACCTCGGCAATGGATATTTTCTTGAGCTTGCCGGGTGCACACAGGTCGGTAATGACCGATACGGCCAATACGGGCAGGTCCATATGCCGCGCGACAATCACTTCAGGAACGGTCGACATACCGACGGCATCGGCGCCGATGGTGCGTAGAAACCGGTATTCCGCCGGTGTTTCCAAATTAGGTCCGGGCACACTCACATAGACACCTTCCTGCAAAGGAAATCCTTCTTCGTGGGCCACACGGTGCGCCAGTTTCCGTAAATCTTGATCGTATGCGTCGAGCATATCAGGGAAACGCACGCCCAAGGTGGTATCGTTGGGACCGCGAAGCGGATTATCCGGCTGAAGGTTGATGTGATCGCTGATGACCATCAAATCGCTCAACTCGTGGTCTGGGTGCAAACCACCCGCAGCGTTAGAAATGAGCAGCACACGTATGCCGAGGAGTTTCATAACCCGCACCGGGAACGTCACCTGCGGCATCGAATAGCCCTCGTAATAATGAAAGCGCCCCTGCATAGCGACCACAGGTTTTCCCGCCAGGTGGCCAAACAGCAAGCGCCCCGTGTGGGTTTCTACCGTAGAAACAGGGAAATGAGGAATCTGCTCGTAAGGAATGGTGGTGCTTATCTCAATATCATCGGCGAGGTGCGTAAGACCGGTCCCGAGGATGATCCCAACTGCAGGAACATGGGCAGTGTGTTGACGAATGTACTCTACCGCGGCGGCTAGTTCTGGTTGCATGCGTACCCTTTTAGTCCCCAAGGTACACAAGCCAATCCAGTGCAGGTTAGCGTTCGCGATCGGCTGCGATCATTTCCCGGTACTTCAGTAATTGTGACGACTCCCCGACGGCACCTTTCCGCACGCCAATGACAAAGCTACCATCGGGCGCAAAGTAAACGTACCGACGCAGCAAGGCCATTTTCCCTTCGCCAAACAGACGGGTTTCTCGCGCCACATCCCCATACACTTTGTCCAGTTCCCAGAGGCGTACATGGGCAAACGCGCCCTCTTCCGCCTCGGCAAACAAGAGGCGAACCGTTTCGGTCGTAGACACGTCGCTCACAAACGAAAGCGTATTTAAACCGTCGGCGGCACAACTCTGTTGGATTTTAGCAATAAATCGCTGCCAGTGGCTTCTCCCGGTTTGATCGACCGCGATGACCAATACACCCTCGGCAAGGGCCTGTAACTTTCCGGGCGCAACCCGATCAGGGCGTCGTATGCCGAGCCCCTCGTACGAAAGGCCGGGTCCTTCCACAAAGCGCTTTTCCAGCATTAGATAGCTGTCCCCATCCGCCTCGTGCTTCCACTCTACCAGTTCTACATGGCGCCAATCTTTCGTGCCGGCGTCTCGTTTCATTTCGTCCGACAAGGCCACAACGTTTTCCTGTATTTCGCGCGTTTCGAAGTTGAATCGTGCCAACGTAATTCCCGTCAGCTGATGCCGGTGGCGATTGACGGCAGCCACTTGTAGGGTACGGGCCTCGTCCAGATGAATCCGAAAGTCGTTTCGCTCCTCAGAGCTGGCCGCCAGTTGCATTGAATCAGCCGCAGTTCCATCGGCCGGAAAGTGCATAACCCATAACGCGCCTTTAGAGTCGGCATTCGCCATGAACATATCGCCTTCGTCATTTAACGCCAGTTCGTGATGAGTGAGTCCCGGTGCTACGGGCAATTCCACCTGTCGCAACGGGGCCAGCTTGCGGTCAAAGAGGGTACCAACAAAACGTAGCTCGGGCTGGCTATAATCGAATAGCCCCGTCAGCATCAGATGCTGATCTGGCGAAAAAAGGGTAGTAAACTGATAGGTAACGGGCGTGGTAAAATCCGGCTGACCCGATGCTGCACACAGTTCCTCAAAGCTTTCCCGTACGAAAGCGGTAGGATTTGCCCAGGCGCCGACCGCAGCCTGTACCAGTTCTTTACGCCACGCGATCTGCCCATACAAAGGCTCGAAGCCAATGGCTTTCAGACGCGCTTTGTGGTTGGGCAAATCATGTTCTGAAAGCAGAAGCACTACTTCTTTGTGATTGAAGAACAGACGATGTACTTCTTCTTGTCCAGATAGTTGCAAATCGGTAGCCCACATGAGTTGCAACGAAGAACCGTAGCACTCCAGGCGATAAGAAGAAGACCCGACGACACCCCCTTCTACCTTGGCCAGTGCCACCAATTCGCCATCGGGCAATCCGGCCACCAACGCAGGGGCTTCTGGCTCCAGATGGGGCGATCCTAACGAAAACGTGGCTGAGCGGTGTAAAAACTGCGCAGCAACCCGTTCGGAGGAAAGACCGGCCAGGGAGGTGAATAGCACGAGAAAAATGACGATGCGTGACATAATAGGCGACTGTTTATCAACTCAGTGATAAAGATATTCACTCGTAACAACAAAAAACCCGGACTTTTGGTCCGGGCTTGTAAGGTTGATGGGCGAATAGAATTCATCACAACAACATATCACCTGAGGCTCAATCTCTTACGCGATTATCCATTGAAAAATTCTTTCATCCGCTCGAAAAAGCCTTTGTCGCTCGCGTCGGGCGTAGGGTTGAAATTGGGCGCATCGCGCAGCTTTTCCAGAATCTCAGTTTCCTCACGCGTCAGTTGCTGTGGCGTCCAGACGTTAACGTGAATCAACTGATCGCCGCGACCGTAGCCGTTCAAATCACGAATACCCTTCCCTTTCAGGCGCAAAATCTTACCGCTCTGTGTACCGGGATCAATCTTGATGCGCACTTTGCCGTCGATCGTCGGCACTTCCATGCTCGTGCCTAACGCCGCGTCTACAAAGCTGACAAACAGGTCGTATACCACGTGGTTGCCATCCCGCTTCAGCACTTTATCTTCGATCTCCTCGATCAGAATCAGTAGATCGCCGGGAACGCCGCCGCCGGGGGCCATGTTGCCTTTACCGGACATCGAAAGTTGCATGCCATCGCTGACCCCGGCTGGGATCTTGATGGTCAACAGTTCCTCACGCGGCTCCAAGCCGGAGTTGTCCACCCCCGGAGGACGGCTGTCGATCACCTGACCACCACCGTGGCAGGTAGAGCATGTCGTAGCCGAGACCATCTGCCCCAGCATGGTGTTGACAACCTTCCGCACCTGGCCGGTACCCTGGCAGGTAGGACACGTTTTGAACGTAACCCCCTCGGCCGTCACCAGACGGTTTACTTTGATTTTCTTTTCAGTACCGTGCGCGATCTCTTCCAGTGTCAGCTTCAGTTTGATGCGCAGGTTCGAGCCCTTTTTACGTCTCGATCCGCGGCCACCTCCGCCAAAGAAAGCGTCGAACGGACTTCCACCTTCGCCAAAGATGTCACTGAACTGGCTGAAAATGTCGTCCATGCTCATGCCACCGGGGCCTCCCCCACCGTTGACGCCCTGATGCCCGAACCGGTCATAACGCTGGCGTTTTTCGGTATTGCTGAGCACTTCGTAGGCTTCGGCGGCTTCTTTGAACTTGTCTTCTGCCGTAGGATCGTCCGGATTTTTATCCGGGTGATACTGGATCGCGATTTTCCGGTACGCCTTCTTAATCTCGTCCGGCGCCGCGGTTTTGCTCACTCCCAGTACGTCGTAATAGTCTCGTTTCGCCATTTCTTATGAACCTGTCACCACTTTAGCAAATCGAATGGGCTTCTCGTTCAGCACGTAGCCTTGCTCGATTACGTCAATTATTTTTCCTTTCAACTCTTCCGAAGGGGCGGGGAATTGCGTAACAGCGTCGTGCAGCTCGGCATCGAACGTATCGCCCTGTTTCACGTCCATCGACTTCAATCCCTTCTGTTCCAGGGTCTTTTGCAACTTATGGAAGACCAATTGTACCCCTTCTTTCACGGCATCGAGATTCGAGGCCGCATCGGCCGCTTTCAGGGCGCGCCCGGCATCGTCCAACACAGGCAACAGAGCACTCATCAGACCCTCGTTGGCCGTCATGGTCAGGTCTAGCCGCTCACGAGCACTCCGCTTCCGGAAGTTCTCAAAGTCGGAATAGAGGCGCAGGTACTTATCTTTAAGCTCAGAAACTTCTTGCTTGAGCGATGCTACCTCAGACTGCTCGCCATGCGCTTCACTCGATTCCGACGCTTCCCGACTTTCTGTCGCGTTTGTGTCAGCCTCCTGTTGTGATGCTGTCGTAGGGGTTTCTTCTTCAGAAAGAAATTCTGCTTTTTCTTCAGCCATATAACTACAATCGGTTTTTGTCTCTATCAATTATCGTAACTCTATCAATGATGTTGCCACGCGAAAGCACTATGACAAAGTGACACGTTTGCTGTGCAGCGTTTGCCAGAGTAAGTCTTTTAGAGGCGTGAGTCCCTGTTGCGCCACCGACGAAATAAAGAGCGCAGGCACACCTTCCGGCAGTTCGGCTTCCATTTCTTCGCGCAGTTCGTCGTCCAGCATGTCCGACTTAGAAACCGCCAGGACGCGTGCCTTGTCCAGCATTTCAGGATTGTACTTTTCCAACTCTCCGAGCAAAATGCGGTATTCGGCGGCGATGTCGGGACTGTCGGCCGGAATCAGGAACAGCAGAATGGCGTTGCGTTCGATGTGGCGCAGGAAGCGAATGCCCAGCCCGCGCCCTTCGGCAGCACCTTCGATGATGCCGGGAATATCGGCTACCACAAACGACTGATCGTCGCGATACGCCACGACGCCTAGGTTGGGCTGCAGGGTTGTAAACGGATAATCGGCGATTTTGGGACGCGCCGCCGACAGCACCGACAGCAGCGTCGATTTCCCGGCGTTAGGAAACCCGACCAGGCCGACATCGGCTAACAGTTTCAGTTCCAGCACCACCCACGCTTCCTGCCCGGGCTCGCCCGGCTGGGCATAATCGGGTGCCTGGTTCGTCGAGGTTTTAAAGTGATCGTTCCCTAATCCACCGCGTCCACCGGGAACCAGAATGACCTCCTGGCCGTCTTGCGTGATTTCCAGGAGGGTCTTTCCCGTCTCCGGATCTTTCGCAACGGTGCCGAGGGGCACTTCCAGCACCGCATCTTCGCCTTGGGAACCGGTGCGATGCGCGGCTTCGCCGGGCGCGCCGTCGCCGGCAATAACGTGCTTACGGTATTTCAGGTGCAACAGCGTCCACAGTTGGGCATTCCCTTTCAGAATCACGTGGCCACCACGGCCACCGTCTCCCCCATCCGGACCGCCCAGGGGTACGTGTTTCTCCCGCCGGAAGTGTCGGGACCCGGCCCCTCCGTGTCCGGAGCGGCAATTGATTTTTACGTAATCGATGAAGTTACTCGTCATACTTTTTTGTCATCCAGGCAGATGGCACGCCGCAGGGCGCTCGCGCCACGCAGCAACGTTTCTATCAGGCCTTTTGGGAGCCGAATAGTTCCCCGCCCCGCCAAATGCCCGGCCTATTGCCTACTTCGTTCAGAAAATCAAATAAAAGTCGCGCAGCAAACGCCGGTATGCGTCCGTGTAGTGCTGCGCAGCGGTTCGTACATAAAGCGTTTCTTCCTGTACCCCCCTCCGGTCCCGGCAGAAGAGTTGCAGATGGCGCAGGCAAGGCGCTTCTTCGCGTTCGTGCAGGTAGAGCCGCTTGACCGGAAACCAGCCGTGTTCCCGAAGCAAGGTCGCTACAGAGACGGCCTCGCCTGGAGGGAGTAGCACGGCCAGGCGCCCCGCCGGTTGCAGCAGGTCAGTTGCCAGTTGCGCCAATGTGGCCAGCGGAAGCGTATCGCCGTGCAGCGCCGCACGTCGGGCGGTGCCTGGGCTGCGCAGGGAGTTTTGGTAGAAAGGCGGATTGCTGACGATCAGGTCATAGCGGGTGGACGTACGCGCGGCAAAGGCCTGAATGGATTCCGCATGGACCTGAATGCGCTCTGCCCAGGGCGAATGCCGTACGTTGTCGCGCGCTTGCGCTGCCGCGTCTGCCTCCAGTTCGACAGCATCGATGCGGGCCTGCGGTGCGCGCTGTGCCAGCATCAGAGCCAGCAGACCCGTCCCCGTTCCGATGTCGAGCGCTGTCGCCACGTTGTCGACCGGTGCCCACGCCCCCAACGTACACGCATCGGTACAGACCTTCAGCGCACACCGCTCCTGTTCAACCCGAAATTGCTTGAACTGGAAAAACGTGTTTTTCTGCCGTTTCGGAGCGGGGGCTGGGTTCATGCCACAGTTGCTTCAAATCCCTTGTCGGGCTTCAGGTTGGGTTGCAGGGCCGCCGCCACGGCCAGCTCGTCGCACCGTTCGTTTTCGACGTTGCCGGCATGGCCACGCACCCATTTGAAACGCACTTTGTAGTTCTGCGAAAGGTGCCAGAAGCGCATCCAGAGGTCTTCGTTCTTCTTGCCCTTGAATCCTTTGGCAATCCAGTTTTTGAGCCATCCCTTTTCGACGGCATCGGCCACGTAGCGCGAATCCGTATAGATCGTTACGGGCGCGCCGGGCCACTTTAGCGCCTCCAGGGCGCGAATCACCGCCAGCAGCTCCATGCGGTTGTTGGTCGTCAGGCGGAACCCTTCCGAGAGTTCTTTCCGGTGCTGTTGGTATTTCAACACCACGCCGTAGCCCCCCGGCCCCGGGTTGCCCCGCGAAGCGCCGTCGGTATAAATCGTGATCATCCGAAATGCAAATTGGTTTTAAAAAGTTTGATAGCGATGGCCAGCAGAATGATGCCGAACACCTTGCGCAGGATGCTGACTCCCGCCCGACCGAGGCGCTTTTCCAGCCAGCCCGACGTCCGCAGCACGAGGTAGACCAGCGCCAGATTCAGCACGATGCCCACCAGGATGTTCAACACGGCGTATTCGGCCCGGAGTGCCAGAATCGTGGTCATGGTGCCCGCCCCGGCAATGAGCGGAAATGCCAGCGGCACCACCGACCCCGCCCCCATTTCGGCATCGGAACGGAAAATGTCGATGCCCAGTATCATTTCCAGCCCGATCAGGAACAACACCAGCGCCCCGGCAATGGCAAACGAGTCGACGTCTACCCCGAACAGGCGTAGAATCGATTCGCCCAGAAACAGGAAGACGATCATGATGATGCCCGACGCCAACGTGGCTTTGCCCGCGTCGATCTCTCCGATTTTCCGCCGAAGGTCGATGATGATGGGAATGGCTCCGATGATGTCGATGACCGAAAATAAGATCAACGTGACTGAAATGATTTCCCGAAAAGAAAACATACCGCGTACTTTTGGTGCAAAGCTATCAAAATGTCCCGGGGCGGTTCCGTTTTGGGGCAGCGTACCCAATTTGTTACTTTTTGAACCTCCTGAACATGAGTCTTTTCAAAGAATTTAAAAAGTTTGCGTTTCGTGGTAATGTGATCGACCTGGCCACCGGTGTCATCATCGGGGCGGCCTTCGGAAAAATCACCACGTCGCTCGTCGACGACATCATCATGCCCCCTCTCGGGCTGCTGATCGCCAACATCGACTTTACGCGCCTGGCCTTCGTGCTGAAGCCCGCCGTCACCAACGCCGTCGGGGAGGTAACCGAGCCCGCTGTGCTGATTCGTTACGGCAATTTTATCCAGATCATCGTCAACTTCTTCATCATCGCCATTGCCGTTTTTCTGTTCCTGGAATTTATCGAACGACTCCAGCGTAAAGAAGAAGAAAAGCCCGGCCCCACGCCCAAGCCGAAACCGACGGAGCAGGAGAAATTGCTGGCCGAAATCCGGGATTTGTTGCGCGACGGGGCCGATCCGCAAACGGCCGTAGCGCCGAAGACCGATCCAGCTAACCCAGCGTAAATCCATGAAAAAGGGCATTTTCTGTACCGGCCTTTTACTTTTGTTGGGGTGCGCCCTGATGGTAGGCTGCGACGGCATGAACTGCGGCAGCGGCACCTCGACCTATCCTGACGTGCAAGGGGTGTCGGGCATGCCGGTGCGGTTGGAACTGGTGAACGGGACGTTATCTACCATTGAAACGGCCGTCCGAGATACCCTGCGTTTCGATGTGATGGGCCTTCAACTCACTACCGAAAAGCGGTGGCTCTCGCTTCGGAAAAAGGCCGCAACGTCAATCTTACCCATCGCTTATGCCTGCGACCCGGTGCCGCCGGAGTTTCGCGAGCGATTGGCAGGCGTTTACGTGTTCAGCGATACGGACTACGACGCCTTTTCGCCCGCGGGCGATACGCTGAATCCCGTTTTCGACGTGATGTTCACGTCATTTGCGGAAGAAAACCTGCGCCCTACGGACCTGACGACCTTTCTGGCCAGCCAACCGCTTGTTAAAGACGTACTCTACCTGCGCCCGAAATCGCCACCGGCACACGCGGGCACGCACCGATTCACAGTACACTTCTACCTGACCAACGGCGAATTTTACGAGGTCGTTCTAGACCCGGTCACCATCGGCGTATGAGGCTCGCCTACACTCCGCACGACAAATTCCGGTGCATTCCTGCGGCATTTCGCGGTATCTCAGGTGTCGCATCCCCATATTTGTAGCCGCCCTGCATGGGCCGTTTCATACGACTGTATTCCCCGATTGACCTGTCCTTATGAGAAAACTTCTGGTTCTGCTGACGCTGCTTCCCCTTCTTCAGGCTTGCCAGACCAGCGATGCTGAACACAACGCGTCCGATCCGCCCGCTCCTACCAAGAATCTGGCGCAATACGTCAACCCAATGATCGGCACCAGTCGGATGGGGCACACGTTTCCCGGAGCAACGGCGCCGTTCGGGATGGTGCAGTTGAGTCCGCAGACCAACTTTGAGCCGTATCTCGAAAATGGGACTTACAATCCCCTGACGTACGAATACTGCGCCGGGTATCAGCACAAAGATTCTACGATCATCGGCTTTTCGCACACCAACTTCAGCGGCACCGGTCACGCGGATCTGGGCGATTTTCTGGTGATGCCGACGGTCGGGCCGCTGGTGCTGGAACCGCTGAAAACCCACGAGGGCAGCAAAGGCTTTTACTCCACTTTTTCGCACGACCGGGAAACCGCCGCGCCGGGGTATTACCGGGTGGCGCTGGACACCTACGGCATCACGGCCGAACTCACCGCCACCGAGCGGGTGGGCTTTCATCAATACACCTTTCCGCGGTCGAGCGACGCGCATATCCTTCTGGATCTGGTCTACAACGTCTATCACCACGATCATAAAAACGTCTGGACGTTCGTCCGGGTCGAGAACGACTCGCTCGTAACCGGCTACCGGCAAACGCACGGTTGGGCCCGTACGCGCATGGTGTTTTTCGCCATGCAATTCTCGAAGCCGTTCACGAGCTACGGCCACGAGAAGTACGACACCATGACGTACAACGGGTTTTACCGCCGCTTCAACGAGACGGAAAACTTTCCCGAAATGGCCGGCCACAACCTGCGGGCGTACTTCAACTTCGATACAGAGGAAGACGAGAAAATCAAGCTCAAATTTGCCCTGTCGTCGGTCAGCACCGAAGGTGCGCTAAAAAACCTGGCGGCCGAAATTCCACACTGGGACTTTGAAAAAACCCGGCAGGCGACCACCGATCAATGGAACCGGGAACTGGCGAAAGTGGAGGCCGAAACGATCACCGATTCGGGAATGACGACGTTCTATACGGCGCTGTACCACACCATGCTCAGCCCGATTCTTTACGAGGATGTGGACGGGCGCTACCGCGGGCTGGACCAGAACATCCACACATCCGACGATTTTACCAACTACACCGTGTTCTCGCTGTGGGACACCTACCGGGCGCTCCACCCGCTGTTCAACCTCCTGCATCCGTCGCGGAACAACGACATGATCAAGTCGATGCTGGCGCACCACGACCAGAGCGTCCACCACATGCTGCCAATCTGGAGCCACTACGCCAACGAAAACTGGTGCATGATCGGCTACCATGCGACTTCCGTCATTGCCGACGCCGTGGCGAAACAGGTGGGCGATTTCGATAAAGCGCACGCGCTGGAAGCGGCCGTCAACACCGCCCACGTGCCGTATTTCGACGGGCTGGGCGACTACATGCAGTACCAGTACGTGCCGGAAGACAAGAGCCACTCGTCCGTTTCCAAAACCCTGGAGCTGGCGTACGACGACTGGTGCATCGCGCAACTGGCGAAAGCCGTGGGCGATCCCGAAGTAGAAAAAGAATTTAGCCAGCGCGCCACCTATTTTCACCACGTGTACGACCCCAGCATCGGTTACATGCGCCCCAAACTGGCGAACGGACAGTTCCGCGCCGACTTCGATCCGCTGGATACGTACGGACAAGGGTTCATCGAGGGAAATTCGTGGAACTATGGCCTGTACGTACCGCACCAGATCGATACAATGATCGCCATGATGGGCGGGAAAGAGCGTTTCAGCCAACACCTCGACTCGCTGTTCACGATGGAACTGGACGACAAGTACATTGAGCACAACGAGGACATCACGCGCGACGGCATCATCGGCAACTACGTGCACGGCAACGAGCCGTCGCATCACGTCGTTTACCTCTACAACTGGGCCGGGCAGCCGCACAAAACGCAGGCCCGCGTGCGGATGATCATGGACGCCATGTACGGCCCTACGGTCGAAGGCCTCGGCGGCAACGACGACGCCGGACAGATGAGCGCCTGGTATATTTTCAGTAGCTTAGGCTTTTATCCGGTCACGCCCGGCTCCAGCGACTATGCGCTGGGGAGCCCGTTGGTGAAGCGCGCGGTGCTGCACCTGGAAAACGGCAAAACGCTGACCATCACGGCGCAGAACCAGAGTCAGGAAAACGTGTACGTGAACCGGGTACTGGTAAACGGCCAGCCGTGGGACGATTTTCGAATCTCTCATGCCGACCTGATGCAAGGCGGCGAAATTATTTTTGAGATGAGCAACCAGCCGACACCTCGCTAGATAACCTTTAACCTTTACTACTGTATGTGGCAACGTGTGCCCCGTTTTTTGCGCAGCTTTTACTTCATCGCGTCTCTGCTGTTCGTGATCTGGATGGTCTTTTTCGACCGCAACGACCTGATTTCGCAGTTGGAACTTCGCAGCAAGCTCACCGAGCTGGAAGACCAGAAAGCGTATTATCTGGAGCGCATTAAGGAAGTGGAGAAAGACCACAACGAGTTGATGAGCGACTCGGATCTGCTCGAAAAGTTTGCCCGGGAAAAGTATTTCATGAAGCGTCCCAACGAAGACGTCTACATCGTGGTCGAAGAGGCCGAAGAGTGATGGCTCAGGCGAGTTCGCGCTCCGGATGCCAGAACAGCCGCGCAAAATCTTGCACCTGATCGTTTTCTACGCGCACGCCTTCGGCTTCGAGTTGCTCCTGCATGCGGGTGGGCGTCTGGAAATGGTGCTTGCCCGACAAAACGCCTATCCGGTTGACCACGCGGTGGGCCGGTACATCACCGATGGCGTGTGCCTGATTCATGGCCCACCCGACCATCCGGGCACTTCCTTTCCGCCCCAGATACGCCGCGATGGCCCCGTAACTGGTCACGCGACCAGCCGGAATTAACCGGACCACGTCGTACACATCCTGAAAAAAGCTATCGTGTTGGCTCATCGGACAAAATCGGTGATGGCGATTTGCTGCTCGCAGAAATCGTACTCATACGTCTGGTTCGAGGCGATCAGCACCAACCGGTGGGGACACTGCGCTTCGATCTCGCGTCGGTACCACGCAATGCCCTGCGCATCGAGGTTGGCCGTAGGCTCGTCGAGAAACACCATCGGGGCGGTAGAAAAAAGCGCCAGTCCCAGTTTCAATCGCTGTTTCATGCCCGAGGAAAGTTCGTAGACGGCTTTCCGGCGCGCACGCTCCAGATACACCCGCTCCAGGAACTCCTGCGGATCGGTCAGCGTCAGGGGTTTGAATTGCGTGTGGAAGTGAAACAGCTCCTCCAGCGTAAACTCTTCGATCAGGTCCAGGTAGGGAGCCGCCAGCGCCAGATGCTGGAAAATGGCCTCACTCTCGAGCGTTTTGCCGTCGAGCTGGTACGAAACGGTACCGTCCGAAGGCGGCATAAATCCCGACAGCACCTGCAAAAACGTTGACTTGCCGGACCCGTTCGGCCCGATGACCGCACAGGGACGCCCCGTTTCAAACCGATGAGAAATCCGATGAAAAATCCACTCTCGCCGAAAGCGCTTGCCTAACGTGTGGGTTTCGATGCGGGCGAGGGAAGGCAACAGAAGAGCAACAGGCTAGAGGTGAAAAAGCATGGCCTAAAAACCGTTTCCGTTCGAGCTGCTGCGGCCGTATCCTTTCATAATACCGCGGTCGGACGTGCGCAGGAAATTCAGGACTTCGTCGCGCTCACGCGAGGGAGCCATTTCCACTTCGATCTTTTCCATCGCCTTGGCATTGTTGAGGCCGCTCAGGTAGATGATGCGGTACAGCTCCTGGATTTCGTTGATCTTCTCGTTCGGAAATCCGCGTCGCCGCAGCCCGATGGAGTTGATGCCACAGTAGCCCAGCGGTTCGCGCGCCGCTTTCGTGTAGGGCGGCACGTCTTTTCGCACCAGCGAACCGCCGGAAACCATCGCGTGTGCACCGATCTTCACGAACTGGTGCACGGCCGAGGTACCGCCCACAAAGGCATAGTCCTGCACCTCGATGTGCCCACCGAGCTGCACGGAGTTGGCAATGATTACGTTATCGCCGATCACACAGTCGTGCGCAATGTGGACGTAGGCCATCACCAGGCAATTCGACCCGATGGTGGTAGAGTTCCGGTCCAGCGCGGTGCCTTTGTTCAGCGTGACGCATTCCCGGATCACCGTATTGTCGCCAATCACTACCGTCGAAGGTTCTCCTTTGTATTTAAGGTCCTGCGGCGCGGCCGAAATCACGGCACCGGGATAGATTTTACAATTTTTACCGATGCGTGCACCGTCCATAATCGTCACGTTAGGACCAATCCAGGTCCCTTCTCCGATCACCACATCGCCTTGGATGGTAGCAAACGGTTCTATGACGACATTAGGGGCGATTTGCGCTTCAGGATGAATAGAGGCAAGAGGTTGATTCATGGATTACTTTCTGACAATACTGGCCGAGATAACCGCTTCGCAAACCAGTTTGTTGCCGACATAGGCACGTCCGTGCATTTTGGCAATACCGCGCCGGATGGGCGCCAGGAGTTCACATTTAAATACCAGCGTATCGCCCGGAGTCACGATCTTCTTAAAGCGGCAGTTGTCAATCCCCAGGAAATACGTCCAGTAGTTTTCAGGATCGGGAATGGTGTTCAGCAAAAGAATACCTCCCGTTTGCGCCATCGCTTCGATTTGCAGCACCCCCGGCATCACCGGGTTGCCCGGGAAATGCCCCGCGAAGAACGGTTCGTTGATCGTCACGTTCTTGACGCCTCCCACGGAGGTCTCGTCGAGGTGAAAAATTTTATCGACCAGCTGAAACGGATACCGGTGCGGCAACACTTTGGCAATCTGGTTGCTGTTGAGCACGGCCGGCATTTTCGGCTCGTAGTCCGGGATCTGCTTCTGTTCGAGTTCGTTCATGCGCTTTTTCAGCTTCCGGGCAAACGCCACGTTGGCCGCGTGGCCAGGGCGGGCAGCCAGAATCTGCGCCTTCAGCGGGCGGCCAGCCAAGGCCAGGTCACCTACCAAATCGAGTAGCTTGTGGCGGGCGGGCTCGTTTTTGTAACGCAGTTCGACGTTGTTCAGGATGCCCTCCGACTTAACGGCCACCTTGGGCTGGTTGAACAGCTGCGCCAGCGAATCGAGTTCTTCTTCTTCTACCACCCGGTCCACCACCACAATGGCGTTGTTCAGGTCGCCGCCGCGAATCAGGTTCTGCTTGTGCAGCGCTTCGAGTTCGTGTAGAAAGCAAAACGTCCGGCAGGCGGCAATTTCGTCCGAAAATTTCTTGATGTCGGTCAGCGAAGCGTGCTGGCTGCCCAAAACCGGCGAGTTGTAGTCGACCATCACGGTCAGGCGGTAGTCGTCGAGCGGCAGCGCGGCAATCTCCACATTACGCGGCTCGTCTTTATAAAAAACGCTCTCGGTAATTTCAAAGAAGTTGCGCAGGGCGTGCTGCTCCTGAGTGCCGACTTTTTGCAGGGCTTTGACAAATTCCTGCGAGCTTCCATCCATGATGGGCGTTTCCGGTCCATCCAGTTGAATAAGCACGTTGTCGATTTCCAGACCGACCAGGGCGGCCAGCACGTGCTCGACCGTGTTGATCCGCGCACCGTTTTTCTCAATGGTGGTTCCCCGCGAAACATCCACGACGTAGTCGACATCGGCTTCCACGACCGGCTGGCCGTCAAGATCGACGCGCTGAAACTTGATACCGTGATGCGTAGGAGCTGGTAAGAACGTCATCTGGACAGGCGCTCCCGTATGGAGGCCGACCCCGGCGATCTCTACTTTATCCTTAATTGTGTGTTGCTTGGTATTCATTAGGCTGGACTTCCCCCATCGGAAGTGGGCAAATTTAGAAGTTTTTCTTCGAGATTTTCAATGCGTTGGAGCAATTCGGGGAGCTTGCGGAACAGGGCCGAGGCCTTTAGATACGGCTTTAGGGCAAAGGCCGGCGAGCCCATCACGGCCGTATTTTCTTCTTCAATGGACTTACTGATGCCCGATTGCGCGCCGATTTTTGTGCCGGCCGCCAGCGTCAGATGGCCCGCCAGGCCGACCTGTCCCCCAATCACGGAACGGGCACCTACCTTAGACGACCCCGAAAAGCCCGACTGCGCGGCGGTTACCGTATGTTCGCCGATTTCGACATTATGCGCCACCTGAATCAGGTTGTCGAGCTTAACGCCCCGCCGAATGAGCGTCGAGCCCATCGTGGCCCGGTCAATCACCGTGTTGGCTCCGATGTCAACGTGATCTTCCAGCACGACGTTCCCCACCTGCGGAATGGCGCGGTAGCTGCCGTCGGCCTGCGGGGCAAAGCCGAAGCCGTCGCTCCCGATGATGGCACCGGGTTGTACGGTGCAATGGTTGCCGATCACCACGTCCTGGCACACCCGCACCCCAGCATACAGGATGGTATGGTCGCCGATGGTCACTCGATCGCCGATGTACACGTGCGGGTAGATCTTGACGTGGCGCCCGATGCGGACGTGCTGTCCGATGTAGGCAAACGCGCCGCAGTACAGCCCGTCTCCGTACGTAGAGTTTTCGCCGATGAAGCTGGGCTGTTCAATGCCTTGTTTCTGCAACCCCACCAGACGCTGGTATTCTTCCAGTAGCGTCGTGAAGCTGGAGTAAGGATCGTCGACCCGGATCAGCGTGGTCGGCGGGGCCTGCCGCAGTTTCAGATCCTGCCGCACCAACACCGCGCTCGCGTGGGTGTCGTACAGGTACGGTTCATACTTCGGATTGGCCAAAAAAGCAATGGCTCCCTCCTGCGCTTCCTGAATTTTGCCCACCGTCCGGATACGAGCCTCCGCGTCTCCTTCTACGGTTCCTCCCAACAGGTCGGCTATTTGTTTGGTAGTCAGTTCCATGTGTGCGTGTCTTGCTCAGTATCCGAACCCGGGGTGTGAATCCTCCGACAGAGGCAAAGAGAGCTCCGCCAAAGCTCAAATTGCCTCAAATATAGAACATCTTTCGGGGATGGGGGTGCTTCCTCACGCGAAGGCCAGCGGACCCGCCTCTCGGGGCCAGCAGAGGAAATATTTTCGGACAATGCCGCTGAACGCCCGGAGGTTCTGCAGGTCGGACGCTTCTACAACGTCGATCACCTCACCGGATTTGCGCAGCAGGCGAATGGAGGCGGCCTTGGGTTGATACGCCGCATTGGAAATGTTGCCGTGCAACACCAGATACGAGAGATCGGCTTCGCTCACGCCCAGCTTCGCTTGCACCTGCTTTTGCAGTTGCGCGATCAGTTCCGGCGCAAACGGTTCGTTCGACAAACGCACCCGAAACAACTGTCGTTCCATCAGGGCCCGGCTCAGCAGCGCCAGCACCTGGTCGTTCGACTGGCTCCAGACTTTGACACTGGTCCACAGGTCGAAATCGTCGAGCGAGACAAAGGCGTTGAACGCATCGGGGTTTTGTTCCATCTCGTCCCACCGCACGTCCTGGCTCAGAAAAAACTGCAAGGCGGGGCTGGCAAACAAGGTTTCGCCGGCCTGTACCAGCTCGCGGGCCCGGCGGATGATCTGGATCATCATCTGCTCAGCGCTGACGGTCGTTTTGTGCAGGTACACCTGCCAGTACATCACGCGGCGCGCGTTCAGAAAACTTTCGATCGTGTAAATGCCCTTTTCTTCGACCACCAGTTCGTTCTCGTGCACGTCGAGCATCTTCAGGATGCGAATGGCCCCGATGCTCCCCTCCGACACCCCCGTGAAATAACAGTCACGCTTCAGGTAATCGAGGCGGTCTACGTCGAGTTGGCTGGAAATCAGCTGGTGAAAAAACCGACGCTCGTACTGGTTCGTAAACATCTGGATGGCCATTTCCAGCGCGCCGTTCAGTTCGCGGTTCAGGTGGTGCATGATGAGCAGCGACACCCGCTCGTGGGGAATGTTGTGCAGCAGGCTGTGTTCCAGCACGTGCGAAAACGGCCCGTGTCCGATGTCGTGCATCAGAATGGCGGCCTGCGCGGCCTCGTGCTCCAGATCCCAGATCAGGTGGCCTTTCCGGCGGAGGGTTTCCAGCGCCACTCCCATCAGGTGCAGCGCGCCCAGCGCGTGGTGAAAGCGGGTATGGAGCGCACCGGGGTAGACAAAATCGGTCATGCCCAGTTGCCGGATACGCCGCAGGCGCTGAAAATACGGATGTTCGATCAGGTCGAAAATCAGATCCGACGGAATGGTGATGAACCCATAGACCGGATCGTTGATAATTTTACGTTTGTTCAAAATAGCTCTCGAAAAATGGCCCGCCACGGGAGCACAAAGGTAGGCAGCGCGCGCCGTTCGCAGCGAACATTCGGGCGGTGACCTATACCAGACCGTGCCAGGGCGGCGTTATCGTAACGCGCAGGCCGCTGCAACGGTTTACAAGTTGCACCGTCCGCAGAAAAATGCGCTGGCCGACCGGTGCCCTCCGGCTCAACGAACGAGTCGAGCGACAAGCGGTATGATCTTTGTCCGCTTTGCAGGCGTGCCGAACCAGCAAGCCGACCTAACCTGCGCGAAGAAGCGCGTTGCGCTGTAACTTTCAATCGCTTAGGTCTGTACCTAGTTACGTCCGCCAACAACACATTCTTAGTTTTTAAACGAAATTCACCATGCAAAAATACCACATCCTCTGGGCCGACGACGAGATCGACCTGCTCAAACCCCACATCCTGTTCCTGAACAACAAAGGCTACGAAGTGACGCCGGTCAACAGCGGTGCCGACGCACTCGAACAGGTCGACGAGCAAAACTTCGACCTCGTGTTTCTGGACGAAAACATGCCGGGCATGACCGGGCTGGAAACGCTGGCGCAAATCAAGTCAACACGTCCGCATTTGCCGGTGGTGATGATTACGAAGAGTGAGGAGGAGCACATCATGGAGGATGCGATCGGGCAGAAAATCGCCGATTACCTGATCAAGCCGTTGAACCCGAACCAGATTCTTCTGTCGGTTAAAAAAATCCTCGACAATCGTCGCCTGGTCTCGGAGAAAACGAACATGAGCTACCAGCAGGATTTTCGGACCTTGAGCATGGCGTACCAGGACCGGATCGACCACGAGGAGTGGGCCGACATCTACAAAAAGCTGGTCTACTGGGAGTTGGAGATCGACAACACCGAAACCAAAAGCATGCGCGAAGTGATCGACATGCAAAAGGACGACGCCAACAATAACTTCGCGAAGTTTATCGAAGACAACTACGAGGACTGGCTGAACGATGCCGACGCCGACCGGCCGCTGTTGTCGCATCAGCTGATGAAGAAAAAGGTCTTTCCGCTGGTGAAAGACAAAGAACCGCTGTTTTTTGTGCTGATCGATAACCTGCGCTACGACCAGTGGCGTGTGTTGCAGCCCATCATCAGCGAGTATTTCGTGACGGAAGAAGAGTCGCACTACTACTCGATTCTGCCGACCACCACGGCCTACGCCCGGAACGCCATTTTTTCGGGCATGATGCCGAGCGACATGGCCAAGTACCACTCCAACCTGTGGGTGGACGATATTGACGACGAGGGCAAGAACAACAACGAAGAAGAATTCCTGAAAATCCAGCTGCAGAAGAACAAGCTGTCGCACCTACGCACGTCGTACCACAAGGTCATTACGGCCAACCAGGGCAAAGACGTGCTCGACAAGCTCAACAACCTGATGCAGAACGACCTCAACGTAGTGGTCTACAACTTTGTCGACATGCTGTCGCACGCCCGCACCGACACCAACATGGTGCGCGAGCTGGCCCCCGACGAGTCGGCCTACCGGTCGCTGACACGCTCCTGGTTCGAGCATTCGTCGCTGTTGGACTTCATCCGTCGCTTGGCCGATAAGGGTGCGCGGATGGTCATCACGACCGACCACGGCACCATCCGCGTAAAACGGCCGCACAAAATTGTCGGCGACCGCAACGTGAACACCAACCTGCGTTACAAACAGGGTAAAAACCTGGGATTCGACGAAAGCAATGTGTTCGTGGCCCGCAAGCCCGAGCGCTTCTACCTGCCGAAACCCAACGTTTCGACGGCCTATGTATTTGCCATGCAGGATTACTTCTTCGCGTACCCCAATAATTACAACTATTACGTCAATTATTACCGCGATACGTTCCAGCACGGTGGAGTATCGCTCGAAGAAATGATTGTGCCTTTTGTGGTACTAAAGGCCAAATAACTCGCTGGCTCTCTAGCGTTTACACTTAAAAAGCGGTCGTTCCTACAAGGGGCGACCGCTTTTCTTACATACCTAAGAATGTCAGTGAGATGATCGTTCAGAACGCCCGACCCGGCGTTAATTTTGATCACCTTCGTCGCTGCCTCCACGCTGGGAAAAAGCGCCGCCGAAGGGTTACCTGTTGCCAGGGCTCCTCCATTCAACCGGCACTTGTGCTCCAAAACGATTGACCTGCGTTGTGCCTGGCAACCTTACCGTTGTGTTGAAGAATGTTTGAAGAGATGAACGAACGCAAGAAAGCGGAACGGACGTTGGTCATGTCCCTCACCGCTACGGACGAAGGCCGAATGGAACGGGAAGCCGAGGCCCGTTTTACCAAAACGCAGGGCATCATTACCGCCCTGATCGGCACCTTTCTGGCCTTGTCCCTCATGGCCTTTTCCGACGAGTTTGAAGCGCCGACGTTTCTGTACGTGGCGGCCAGCGTCCTGGTGCTGTACGGCGTGGGGCAAGCCCTCCGTGGCGTTCGTCAGACCAAAGTTGCCCGCCGAACGCCCGCTCCCGTCGAGGCCGATGCCTGATTCTCTTACGAAACTACCGGTTTCGCTTCCTCTTGTTTCCGCAATGCCGTTTTCAGCGCCCGATGCCAGGCTTCGTAGGCCGCTTGCGTCGCGTCGCGTTCCGAAGCTTTAGGCTCAATGGTTTGCGTCGCCTGCAACCCCGTAAACGCTTCGGGTAGCGCCGCATACACCTTGGCCCCTACACCCGCACCACGCGCCGCGCCCTGCGCACCGTCGGTATTGTAAAGCTCCACCACCGCCCCGGTCACGTTCGCGAACGTTTGCCGGAACACCGGACTCAAAAACATGTTGGCATCGCCTGCCCGCACGGTATCGACGCCCATGCCCATGCTTTTCATCACTTCCATGCCGTAATTGAGCGCGAACACAATGCCTTCCTGCGCCGCGCGCAACAGATGCCGCCGGTCGTGCCGGTTGAAGTCCAGTCCCAGCACTTGCCCGCCTACCTGCTGGTTGCTCAGTACCCGCTCGGCCCCGTTGCCGAAGGGCAACACGCGGACCCCCTCGGCCCCAACAGGCACTTCGGCCGCGAGGCGGTTCATGTCCGGATAGCTGATGTCGCCCGCCAGCAGTTTGTTCCGCAGCCAACTGTTCTGAATGCCCGTGCCGTTGACGCACAGCAACACCCCATAGCGCGGCTGCATGGGCTGGTGATTTACGTGCACGAACGTATTGACCCGCGACTGCGCATCGTAGCGCGCGTCGTCGTTGATGCCGTACACCACGCCGGAGGTACCCGCCGTAGCGGCCACTTCGCCGGGATTCAACACGTTGAGCGAGAACGCGTTGTTGGGTTGATCGCCCGCCCGGTAGGCTACCGGAATGCCCGCCCTGAAGCCCAGTACGCTCGCCATTTCTGCCGAGACTTCGCCCTGCGGGCCGAACGTGGGTACCAGCGTCGGCAGCATGTCGGTCGAAAGGCCGTAATGGTCCAGCAGATTGGTGGCGATTCCGCCCTCCCGGAAGTTCCACAAAATGCCCTCCGAAAGGCCCGAAACCGTCGTATTGATCTCGCCGGTCAGGCGCATGGCCAGGTAATCGCCGGGCAACATAATTCTATGAATCTTCGCGAAGACCTCCGGCTCGTGGTCCTTCACCCATTTCAGTTTCGAAGCGGTAAAGTTGCCGGGCGAGTTCAGGAAATCGCTCAGGCACACCTGCGGTCCTAATTCCTCAAAGGCCTTTTCGCCAATGCCCACAGCGCGGCTGTCGCACCAAATGATGGAAGGCCGCAACACCTTGTGCTGCTGGTCGACCACCACCAGGCCGTGCATCTGGTACGAAATGCCGATGGCTCCTACTTCCTGCAAGTTGACTTTGGTACGCAACTGGGCCGTGGCCTCCTGCACATACCGCCACCACAGTTCCGGATCTTGCTCGGCCCAGCCGGGGCGTGGCGAAGCAATGTCCATTTCCTGACCGGGTGCAGAGGCAGAAGCCACCAGACGACCCGTGGCGGCGTCGATCACACTGGCTTTGATGGAAGAACTACCGAGGTCGTATCCGAGAAGAAGCATAGCAATACGTAGAAGTGTAGGTAAAATTCAGGCGTGGAAATTAAACAGTTTTACGGACTCTTTGCCCAGAAGCACTGTTCCAGGCAAAGCATTCTGCCTTACTAAAGGGCACGCCCCCACGCGCCTTACTCACTTCTTCCCGAAACGCCATGGGTCGGGCAGCGGCAGAATCAGAGTTTCGCGCCGATGCTCAGGCTGAGGATGCGGTAGGGCGAACCGTCTTGTTGTTCTAGCACACTCCGCAGGCCGTATTGATAGCGCAGGTCGAGGGTCAGAAACCAGAGGTCCAGCCCAACGCCCGCCTGTAAATCCGCCTGCGTGCGGTTGATGTCGTCGATGTCCACGTCGATGGTATTGGGCCGTACGTCAAATATTTGCGCGACACCCAGCCCCGCCATAATCCGCAGAGAAGAACTTTCGTCTTCGCTGGTGATCAGCTTCAGGCCACCCAGAATCGGAAACTGAATGGAATTCATGTTCACCACGTCGCGCTCGGTGGCCAGGTTGTTGATCTGCGCTTCGAGCTGCGTCGAGAGGCGAGAAAAGTTGGCTTCTACCTGAATGAACCCGCGCCCGCCGTACCGCACAAATCCGCCGTACTGGTAACCAACGCGGGCGTTCGAGTTGGGAACGGCCAGCGACGAAATATTGGTCCCGATCTGGGCACCGACGTTAAATTTCTGCGCAAAAGCCGGGGTTAAAAGAAGAAAGAAAAGAGAGGTCAGGATTAGTTTTTTCATGAGTAAAATCAAAAGCATGACAAATCGCCTCTACCAGAGGGCGTTGCTTTTTTATACGCAAAGAAATTTTTTTGGTCTTTTCTGCGCCTGACTTCTTGGCCGACGCCACCCCAGACGGTGCCCGACTCCCTACCCTCCTAGCGCTCCAGTTCCTGCAGAAGAACGTCGAACCGATGCAACAGCGGATCGAATTTCCGGCGGGCCGCCTGTTGGTTCAGCTTCCAGATGTAGTAATACAGCACCGTCGAAAAGGCAATCGGGAACAGCCCCGTCCACCACGGGTCGCCGCCCAGCGACACCAGCACCAGCCCCGCGTACAACGGTCCCAGGTACCAATACGCCACGCGTTCCAGCAGCCGTTTTTCCTGCGCGACGTAGGCGCGGGTCGCTTCCAGTTGTTGCTTGAGGCTGGACGTCTCTGCGGGGGAAGGGCGGTAGCGTTTCACGTGCCATAGCCGGTACGCGATGTAGCATCCCGCCACGACGATCACCCCGCAGCCAACCTGCGTCAGTCGCGAATCGGTAAAGTAGCCGATCAGGCCAAAGGCCAGGATTACCAGCGCATCGGCCCCGTATTCCAGCCGGTCGCGTTGCCGGATGCGCTGCGCAAGGCCGTCGTACTCCCGTCTCAGGGCCCGGACTAACTGCGGCGGATCGAGTTGAACGTCCATCTCGGCTTGTCCCTGCCAGAGGGCCTGAAGTTCCTGCTCATTCATATAATTCGAGGGGTAAACAAGTGCGTAATTTTTCTTTGATCCGCTTCATTTTCACGGCCACGTGGTTCTCCGAAATGCCCACAACCTCGGCGATTTCGCGGTAGGCCATGCCTTCGAGAAACAAAACAACCAGACTGCGGTCCGCTTCGGGTAGCGCGGCAATACACCGGTGCAGCAGCGCGTGCCGTTCCTGTCGTTCCCAGGTCGGTTCGTGCGACTCGCTCCGAAACTGAATTCCTTCCAACTGCACCTGCCGGCGCTGGTGGCGGTCCAGCTTGCATTTGGCTTTGATGCACACGTTTAGGGCGATGCGGTACAGCCACGTGGCGCGGTGAGCGTCGCCCCGGAAGGTCTCGAACGATTGCCACAATTGCAGCACAACTTCCTGAAACAGATCTTGTTGCGTGGCCTGATCGGACGCGTAGGCGCGGCAGATCCGCAACACGCGGTGTTTGTTGGCTTCGAGTAAGGCTAAAAACGGTTCCTGGTCCATGCCGGAAGCGGGATCTTTAAAGAAGTTAGTCCTCGCCTGCCGAAAAATATGACAACGGAACGCAAAAAAAGTGAGAAACCGCCCGAACGACCGGCTATTGATCGAAGGTGGCGACCTGCAGCTGCGTACCTACGGTACGATAGAGGCGGTATTTTTTCTCGTCGGCCCCGTACGTAAGGGCAATCGGATGGGGCGTGCGGAGCGGTTCCTCCAGCAACGAAACCCCTTGCCCGTTGTAAAGCCACGTAGAGCCCAGCGTAGTATCCGTCACTGCGATCACCTGCTGATCAGGCCCGAACGAATAATAAGTGACCACTTTGGGCGACGCCGATAGGTACGTTTTCTCCCAGCGTTCCGCCAGCGCGGCATTGAACAGGGTCAGGCGGTTGCCATCCTGCCGGGCCAGCACGTAAGCGCGGCCGTCGGCGGTAGGGCACAGTTGAAACCGGCTGTTGCGGCTGAGGCGCACCAGTTGTGTCCGGCGCTCGACCTTTCCTTCCAGGCTCAGACGCACCACCTCACCGCCGTCGGTCAGCAGCGTCAGGTACGAATCGCGCAGCCGTACACCCGGTTCCCAAAACGAAGCGCCGTACAAAGAATCGCCCAGGGTTACGGGGAACCCGGCGTATGTTTCGCCACGGCGGTTCAGCAGGTGTACGGTCCCGTTGCGCTGAATCACCACAAAACAGTCGCGTGTGCCCACCCGCACGTGGAAGGGAGCCGTAGCCAGCGGTGCTTTTGTGGCCAGCGGCTTCCAGCCGTCGAGCAGTTGGCCGTCGGTGTTGTAAAGGTAAATCGCTCCGCCCTGCGTAGCCGCCAAAATCCGGTACCGCCGACTTCCGTCGTAGTCGATGGCGCGCAGGTACTGAATCGGTAGCGTATCGGGCACGGTCCAGGGAAATCCTTTCACCGCATCGCCGTTCCGGTCGAGCAGCCATAGCTGGTGGGACGTAGCAAACAGGTAAGAGGGGGCTTTATCAGTCAGTTGCACTTGCGACAAATCGCTGACCAGCGGCTGTTCCAGCGCGCGGCGGAAAATCAACTGCCCCCGAGGCGACACCAGATAAAGCGCTCCGGACGAGTCCTGCATGCCGACCTCCTGCGGCCGGTGTTGTGCGTCGTGCACGAGCAGCGGGGCGGTGGTGAGTGAAGCCTCGGCCGAAACGTCGTACAACGACGCCAGCGCCCGTCCGCCTGGGGTTTCCAGCGTAGCATCGCCGGGCGTGTAGCGTAGCAGCAGCGTAGCGGGCATTTGCGTCCCGGTACGGCTCAGTTGTGCCGCCACAAAGCCGAACTGCCGCCACACAGGCGCGTACTGTTGCAACAGCGCCCGTCCTTCGGCCGAAGCCCCCGCCAGCAGGCGTTTCCAGGCCAGCCGGACGTTGACCATTACGCTGAGGTTGGCCCGCTCGGGCAACTCTTCGCGCCAGACATTCTGCTGCACCGACCGGCCCCATACTTCCTCGGCCTCAATGTCGAAGACCCAGGCTTTCAAGGTACGGACGCTGTTGGCCATCACCACCACGTCCTTCACTACGGCATAATAGGTCTGGTCAAAGCCTGAAAACGAGTTCCCGAGCCATACGGTCGGAAACTGCGCGACGGGCAACTGGCGGATTTCCGCCCCGATGTACGTCTCGACGTAAGGCTCTTCGTCGGCGCTTTGCAGTGTATCGCTCAAGGCTCGCAACTGACGTCGTGCCTCGGTCAGGTCGCTGGGGGCCAGAATCAACAACTGCTCCGGCACTTCGCTGCCGCCGCTTTCCAGCTGACAGAAGGCGACTTCACGACCCATCCAGCCGAACCAGTTGCGCAAATCGACGCCTTTCTGCCGCAACTGTTGCCAGGTGGAATCGGGCCGGGAGCCGTGCTTCTGGCGGTAACGCCACAGCGAATCGCCAAACGCCTGCGCATCAGAAATGCCCCAGTGGTACAACAGCGCCGTCCGGTTGGGCACCATGTCGAGCAGCGTAAGGGGCTGCGGCTCCTGCCCTTGCCACAGATCGATGAAATGCGCAGCGGAATCCGACGTAAACTGGCCGTTCATCAGAATTTGTTCCGCGCCGACGCTCACGTCGAACGAGGCCGATTGCGCCAGCGCCCGCCACGCCGCCGCCGTTTCGGGACGCGCCAGGACGTCGAGCCAGCGGGCCGAGCGGTCGGTGTTCAGGTACAGGTTGGCGGCATCGAGCTCCCAGTGAGCACCCTGCCGGATCTGCGGATTGAGGCGCAGGAAAGTAGGGCCTTCGTTGTTCCGGTTTCGGATCTGGTTGATGACTTCCTCCACCAGATCGGCCGAAAAACTGCCCACCAGTACGTTGTGGTAGCGCAGGTACGAAAACGTAGTGCTGTCGGCCGAAAGCTCGTGAATGGTGTAGCCCTGCAACGTGCGCCGGTGGGTTTGGATGGCCGGATTACGGCTGATTTCCCGCAGCAGCCGGTCAATTTCGCGGGAGAGGCCGGACGAACGGACGTCCAGCCAGAACAGGGCGGCGACGCGCATCCCCCGTGCATGGACCGAAGTCAGCAGAGGAATTTTGGGGCGTTCGCGTTGCGGACCTTCCTGAAACAGCGAGTCGAGGGGGTTGAGATGAGCGCTCATGACCTGTACGAGCGGCAGGCTATCCAGCGCCTGCCAGGGCGACTGCTGCGCCACTGTGTGCCAGCTACGCCACAAATCGGGCGTTTCGATCACCAGGGCGGTTTCGGCCGAAAGAAGCGTCCACGGGTCAAGCGGGGTGCGCGACTGTTGCCAGCGCCTGAAAAGCAAGAAGCCCAGCAGCAGCGCCACCACGACAAAGAAGAAAAGAAGAGTTTTTCGGTTCAAGCTAACGGCTACTTTGACGCAAAACTAGCCAATACGGCCCAACGCAACGAGTCCCATTTGAAAGGCGGAGTTTTCTCGTTTTCAGGGGGTTAGTCGGCGGCTTTGACTACGCGCTGCAAGTATCACATACACGGGACGCACGCCCTCCACTCCGCCTGCAAAGCTGTTTGCCCATCGTCCTTTCTTTTTATTTCGTCGAGCATTCCTCGTTTTTATTGCCGCATCTCTCTGGTGCTTCGTTTACCTTTGTTAAAACAAGTTTACTCGACAACCTATATGCAAAAGTTTCTATTTTTTTGGCTCGGCAGCCTCCTGCTGAGCGGTTCGCTCCTGGCCAGTGGGTTTCAGGTAGCGTTGCAGGGACAGAAACAGGTGGGTATGGCGCACACCGGCACCGGCCTGGCCCTCGACCCGGCCGCCCTCTTCTTCAATCCCGGCGCCATGAGTCACCTGCGCGAAAACGGCTTTACGCTCGGTGCCAGCGGCATCATCAGCAACATTGCGTTTGTCCGCAGTGGCACCACCACCACCTGGAACACCGACAACCCGGTCAGCACTCCCTTTGCGGTCTATGGGGTCTGGGGACCGAAAGACAGTCCCTTCAAATTTGGCATCGGGGCCTACACCCCTTACGGCAGTACCGTTCGCTGGGAAGAAAACTGGATCGGACGCAATCTGCTCGAACAGCTTTCGCTACGGGCCATCGCCATTCAGCCTACCATCAGCTACAACCTCGACGACCGCTTTGGGTTCGGCATTGGCCTGGTGTACGTCATCGGGGGCGTCAATCTGCAACGCCAGTTGCCCGTTACCGACCAAGCAGGCAACCCTGGTGAAGTGGAACTCGACGGCCGCGCCAACGGACTGGGCTTTAATGCCGGTTTTTACTTCCGCCCCCTCGAAGGGCTGTCCTTAGGAGCCACGTACCGCTCGCGTGTTGCCATGCAAGTCGACGGCGGCGACGCGAATTTCGACGTACCCGCCAGCGCCCGCGCCAGTTTTCCGGCCGGGAACACGTTCAACGCGACCCTGCCGCTGGCGGCCGTGGCCAGCATCGGCGTTGGCTACGAAGTCACCGACAAGCTTACGCTCGCCCTCGACATCAACTACACCTTCTGGGAAACGTACGATTCCCTCACTTTCGAGTACGAACAACCGCTGGTGGTGAACGGCCAACCGACCTCACGCACCGCCTCGCCCCGCGAATACCAGAATGCCTTTGCCTACCGGCTGGGTGCCCAATATCAGGCTTCGGAAGCCCTGGCGTTGCGTGCCGGTGCCTACTATGACGAAACGCCCGTCCGTACCGGCTACATGACGGCCGAGACGCCCGACGCCGACCGGGTAGGTCTGTCGGTAGGTGCAGGCTACCGGGTAGGGAAACTGGCCATCGATGCCTCGCTGCTGTTCATTCAGGGCATGGAGCGCGAGCAGACCGAGCAGGAAGTGGACGAGGCCGGCACAGCCAGTCAGGTCTTGCCCGGCCGTTACCAGTTGCAGGCGCTGATTCCCGGCGTTTCCGTTTCGTATCATTTTTAAGACTTTTCCTCCGCTTTGTATATGAAGAAGTATTCTTTTCTCGTCATAACGGGTCTGTGGTGGCTGGCGTCGGCTTGCGAACCCCAGATCGATGCACCGGCCCCCTCGTCGGGCGAACTCGACCTTTCGCGCTACGTGGCGGTCGGCAATTCGCTGACGGCAGGCTACGCGAACAGCGGCCTGTACCGCGAAGGACAATTGGTTTCGTATCCCAACCTGCTGGCGCAGCAATTTGCGCAGGTAGGGGGCGGTACTTTTGAACAGCCCCTTTTCGACGAAGCGCAGCGCAACGGCTCCGGCTACCTGACGCTTACCGGTTTTGCCAGCACGGGCGCTCCCCTCCTGACACCCGTCGCGGAAGAACGCGCCATCATCGGTATTGCTAAAAACGGCGTTTCGCCCCTCCTGATGCCTTATCAGGCGCAAAGCGGTACCACCGTGCAGAACCTGGGCGTGCCGGGCTTGCGGGTAGACAAAGTGACCGCGACCAATTACGGGGCCGACGTAGGACAGCCTTCGACTGATTTTAACCCTTTCTTTGAGCGGCTGGGGCCGGGCAGCGCGTCGTATACGACGTATGTGGGCCGCAGCGCGCCTTCGTTTTGTACGGTCTGGCTCGGCAACAACGACGTGCTGGGTTACGCTTCGTCGGGGGGCGTGGGGGCGTCCATTACGCCGGTCGGCACGTTTCGGTCCAATTTGCAGGGCGTTTTAGACGCGTTGATGCAACAGGACAGCGTACGGGGGGCCATTGCCAACCTGCCTTCTGTGACCGCAGCGCCCTACTTTACAACCTACGCGTACAACCTGTTAACTCTCACGGCCGAACAGGCCCAACAAGCCCAACAAGGATACGCGGATTACAACGCAGGCGTTCGCCAGTACAACGCGTCCGTACCGGCCGAACGGGCGCTGGATACCATTGCA
Organism: Catalinimonas alkaloidigena; assembly: GCF_900100765.1. NCBI lineage: Bacteria > Pseudomonadati > Bacteroidota > Cytophagia > Cytophagales > Catalimonadaceae > Catalinimonas > Catalinimonas alkaloidigena. The sequence continues at coordinate 234,829 of NZ_FNFO01000008.1, forward strand.
TTTCAAGCCGGCCCGAATCCGCTGGTCATCTTCGATGCCAGCATCCCGGCGCAATTGGGACAACGACGGCAGATCAAACCCGGCGAGCTGGTCCTCCTGACGCTGCCCACCGATTCGCTTGCGGCCGGGTGGGGCACGGCCAAGCCCGTTCCGAATCAGTACATCCTCACACGCCCTGAACTGGAGGCTGTGCGTGTCGCCACCGATCAGTTCAATGCCATCATCAGCGAACTGGCCACCGACTACAACCTGGCGCTGGTCAACATGAACCAACTTCTGAACCAGGTCCGTACCGGGCTCTCGTTCGACGGTGTGACGGTCAACGCTGGCTTTATCTCCGGAGGGGTGTTCTCGCTCGACGGCGTCCACCTCACACCTCGGGGCAATGCCCTGACTGCCAATCAGTTTATCCGGGCCATCAACGAAAAATACGGCACCGCCATTCCGTTGGTCAACGCCGTCGACTACGAGGGTGTCCGGCTACCCTGACCGCTGAGGCTCCACATAAAAAAGCGTTCTTCTGCCGACAGAAGAACGCTTTTTTATTGCACAAACGGTTCGTTTCAATCCTTCAGAAGGGGTCAGGCGTTGGTTTGCATGTCAAAAATCTTTTCCATCTTCAGCCACTTTTCACCGGGTTGAGCGTGCGGAAGGGATTTCTGAAAACGCCACATCAGGTTCTCCCACTCCTGCACTTTCGGATTGCTGGCGTCGAGCGCAGCTTTTTTCTCAAACGAGAAGTCGGGCGTGGTTTCCATGATCATAAAGAGTCGATCGGCCACGCGGTAAATCTCCATGTGCAAAATGCCGCTTTCGCGGATCGAATCGGCGATTTCGGGCCAGATGCGTTGGTGATAGCGTTCGTATTCGGCGATTTGCGCGGGGTCGTCTTGCAGATCGAGCGCCAGGCAATGGCGTACAGTAGAGGTCATAGCGTAAAAGCAGTTGCTGCTCAAAAAAACAAAATCTCTTTGTACCTGCCTGCGCGAAGCTTTGCATGCTTACCCCCCGCTGGCCAGCTCCATCAGCAGTCCGCAAAGGTACGCCGCGTAAGTACCGAGGGCGTAGCCCAGCACCGCCAACATCACCCCTACGGGAGCCAGCGCCGGATGAAAAGCCGAGGCCACCACCGGTGCCGACGCCGCACCTCCCACGTTGGCCTGGCTGCCCACCGCCGTAAAGAAGAACGGCGCGCGGATCAGCCACCCGACCAGCAGCAGCACCGTCACGTGTACCGCCATCCACACCAGCCCAATGGCGAAATAGCCCAGGTTGTTGAAAATCGCCAGGACGTCCATCTGCATTCCGATGGTGGCGATGAGTACGTACAGTAATACACTGCCCACCTTCGACGCCCCGACCCCTTCGAGCTGGCGCGCGGGCGTCAGGGAAAGCAACAATCCGCCGGTGGTGGCGATCACCACGATCCAAAACGTTTGCGACGTGAGGCTAAACTGTTCGAGCGCGGGCGCGTGGATGGCGATCCAGGGCGCAATGCTGCCAGCCAACAGGTGCGCCAGGCCGGTGACACCGAAGCCTGCCGCCACGATCAGGATCAGATCGGCTAGTTGAGGAATGCGGGCGATGCTGGCCTGGTAGTTTTCGACCCGCCGCTGGACGTCAACAATGGCCGAGCTATCGGCCCGGAACCAGCGATCGACCCGGTCGGAGATGCCCGCGCCGTACAGAAGAAAGGCCATCCAGACATTGGCGACCAGCACATCGACCACCAACATGGCCGAAAAGAGCGCTGCACTGGGTTCGAAGGTGCCCTTCATCGCGACCTGGTTGGCACTTCCGCCAATCCAGCTGCCGGCGATGGTTGCCAGCCCGCGCCAGACCGCATCCGGCCCTGAACCACCCACCAGATCGGGATCAAATATGGAGACCAGTAGTATGGCAATCGGGCCACCCACTACAATGCCGAGCGTCCCCGCCAGGAACATCACCACCGCCTTCGGCCCGAGTCGCACGATGCCTTTCAGGTCGATGGAGAGCGTGAGCAGCACCAGACTGGCCGGCAGCAGGTACCGCGCCGCCACCCCGTCCAAGTCGGACCGCGCGGCCGAAATGACGCCCAGCGAGTTGAAGATCGCCGGTACGAAGTAGCACAGCAGAAGCGCGGGCACGTAGCGATAAAATGCCTGGAAGGCCGGTTGCCGGGAAGTCCAGAAAATCGCTGCCAGAATGCCCAGCAGCAACCCTAGCACCACGGCATCGTTGGTAATCAGCGGTTCGGATGCATCCATAGAAATCTTGAAATTCGCCAAAAATGTAATTTAAAGGCCACAACCCCAAACGCACTCGCCCTTTCCATGACTACCGTCAAAGACATTCGGCTCGGCCTGCGCAGTTACGGAACCGCCCTGGCGATGATCCGGCAGCACCGCCTCTGGTACTTTTTTCTGTTGCCGGGCGTCGCCAACCTGCTGCTGTTTGCCCTGGTTTTTTACTTCGGCTGGCAGGTCGCCTACAACACGGGCCAGGCGGCCGAGGGAAAATTTGCCGACTGGGGAGCCACCGGCGGGCTGGCGCAGTCGGTGGGACTGCTGGTGTCTATCACCCTGATGCTGGCTACGCTGCTGCTCTATTTCAAGCTCTACAAATACCTCTTGTTGATTGTGCTGGCGCCATTGTGGGCCTGGATTGCCGAACGAACGCAGGAGCTGGACGGCGCACCGGCTGTGCCGTTCAGCATGCGCCTGTTTCTTAAAAATCTGACCCGCGGGCTAAAAATCGGGCTGCGCAGTCTGGTATGGGAGATGCTCATCACGGGCGGGCTGCTCCTGTTGCTTTTGGTGCCGTTTATCAACCTGATTGTGCCGCTGCTGTTGTTTCTGAACGAAGGCTTCTGGTGGGGATTTTCCGTACTGGACCTGCGCAACGAATACTTCGGCTGGAACGACCATTCGAGCGTCCGGTGGATCAACTACCACAAAGGCCTCGCCCTCTCGAACGGAATCGTCTTCCTGCTGCTACTCGCCATTCCGTTGCTGGGCCTGCTCGTTGCGCCGGTGCTTTCCGTCATGGCCGCCGGGCTGGCCGCGAACCGGGCCGAAGACGCCAGTGAGACGATGAGCCGAGAGCCCGGTGCCTAGCCTAAAGCCGACCTACCAGATCCAGACCCTGAACATCGCTTCCCCTCATGACCCAAGAAAATTTTCAACCGTACCTCTTTTTCCTGGCATCGCTGGTATTTTCCTACAGTTTTTTGCTGGTTCTGGTCAACGGATACGAGCAGTACACCTCCCTGGTGTTGCTTGAGGAAGGCCGCGAAGATCTGATCGTACGACTAGGATTTATAGCTTTCGCAACGGGAGTTTTGTATTACCCCCTCGTGCTGATCCCCGTTTTGCTACTCACGTGGCTTTCCAAGAAGCACCAGCGCCTCGCCGGTAGTGCCGTGTGGTTCTACTCGCTCATGGCGGTGCTGCTGGTGGGCGCACTGTATTACACACACAGACTCGATGTTTTCCTTGCACCACGAAGAGCTTCCTGGGAGCTGGGAATCGTCGGCATGATCCTGGCCACGGCGTTGTACTGGAACACGCTGATCCGGAAGAAAGTCCGAACCGGGTACTCCTCCTAACCGGGCCTGCGAACCCCACGCCGGCCCCATCCCGTATACGCTAGACACACGCATCACATTTTCTTTTTCATCCATGTCCATTGCCACCGTCAACCCGCTGAACAACGAAACCCTCAAAACGTTTGACGAACCCGCCCGCCCCGACATCGAATCGACCCTGGAGCGAGCGCAGAAAACGTTCCTGGAATGGCGCAAGCGCCCGTTTGCCGACCGCAGCAAACTCATGCACAAAGCGGCCGACCTGCTGCGCGAACGCAAGGAGCGGTACGCCGACCTGATGACCCTGGAGATGGGCAAGGTGCACAAGGAGGCGATTGCCGAAGTGGAAAAGTGCGCGGATGTCTGCGACTTCTACGCCGACCACGCCGCCGAATTTCTGGCCGACGAGCCGGTCGAGACGGAAGCGCACAAGAGCATGATCGTCTACAATCCGCTGGGGGTGGTGCTGGCCATCATGCCCTGGAATTTTCCGTTCTGGCAGGTGTTCCGGTTTGCGGCCCCCAACCTGATGGCCGGCAACGTGGGCGTGCTGAAACATGCCTCGAACGTGCCGCAGTGCGCCCTGGCTATTGAAGAAGTGTTTCGGGATGCCGGTTTTCCGCCCTGCACCTTTTCCACGTTGCTGATTTCGTCCGAACAGGTCGAAAGTGTAATTGCGCATCCGGTCGTCAGGGCAGTCACGTTGACGGGCAGCGAAAAAGCGGGACAGAAAGTGGCGGAAACGGCCGGCAAATACCTGAAGAAAACGGTGCTGGAACTGGGCGGCAGCGATCCGTTCATCGTGCTGGCCGACGCCGACCTGGAAAAAGCGGCGAAGGTGGCCGTGCAGGCGCGGATGATCAACACCGGACAGAGCTGCATTGCGGCCAAACGGTTCATCGTCGAACAGAAAGTGGCCGACCGGTTCCTGGAGCGGATGCGGCACCACATGGAAGCCTTGCAAGGCGGCGATCCGAACGACGACGTCGACTACGGCCCCATGGCCCGCGAGGACCTCGCGAACGATCTGCTGGAGCAAGTCGAGCAGTCGGTAGCGATGGGCGCACGTGTGGTGCTCGGCGGCAAACGCCCCGACCGCGAAGGGGCTTTTCTGGAGCCGACCATCCTGACCGACGTGAAGCCCGGCATGCCCGCTTGGGAAGAAGAATTGTTCGGCCCCGTGGCGGTGGTGATTCCCGTGCAGGACGTCAACGAAGCCATCGAAGTCGCCAATGCTTCCCCGTACGGCCTTGGCGGATCGGTCTGGACGCAGGACCTGGAAAAAGGCGAGCAGGTGGCCCGCGAACTGGAAACGGGTGGCGTGTTCATCAACGCTCTCTACAAATCGGACCAGCGGCTTCCCTTCGGCGGAGTGAAACGGTCCGGCTACGGTCGTGAGCTTTCCTACATCGGCATCCGCGAGTTCATGAACCAGAAAACGGTCTGGATCGAGGCCAAAGACAGCAACCGGCACCACGAAAAGGTCCAGAGCGAGTAAGAGGGGCATGTTCCGGGGTGGACGATGCTTTGCACCTTCGAGCCTTTCCGCTTTCAACTACTCGTACTTCAGCGTTTGGGCGGGGTCAAGGGCGGCCACGCTGTACATCTGGTAGCCGACCGTAGCGAGGGCGAACAGACCGACTATCCCGAGCGCACCTGCGGTCAGAAGCCAGGGAAAGGCAATGCGGAAGGCGTAGTTCTCCAGCCAGGAAGTCATGCCCCAATACACGACCGGAAGCCCCACCAACGCCGCTATGCCCAGCAGGATCAGAAAATCCTTATAGAACAAGACGATGATGCTGGGAATCGTTGCGCCCAGCACTTTGCGCACGCCCACCTCTTTTGTCCGTTGCACGGCCAAGAACGACGCCAGTCCGAACAATCCCAATAAAGTGATGCAGATGGTCAGTCCCGAAAACGCACCGAAGATGTCGACGAAGCGGCGGTCTTGCTCATACAGTAAGGCGAACCGATCATCCAGAAACGTATAGGCGAAGGGCGTATTCGGAAAAAACTGCGCCCAGGTTTTCTGTACATACGCCAGACCCGTCTGATACCGATCCGGGTGTAGTTTGATCACCCCACGGGCGTTGGAAGGCGCATAAAAGTAGATCGACGGCTCCACCGCATGCTTCAAAGTCGTCCGGTTAAAGTCCCGGACAATGCCCACAATCGGAAACCGGGGACTTTCGTCATCGGTCCCGAATTGCAGCGATTTTCCCAGGGCCTGGTGCGGATCGGCCACGTTGAGATGGCGCAGAAACGCCTCGTTGACCATGACGGCCGCCGAATCGGACGCCTGGTTACGGTCAAAATTCCGGCCCGCCATCAGGTGCAGGCCGACGGCCTCCAGAAAGTGCTCGTCGTTGTTTTGCGTATAGTAGGTGCCTTCCACGCGGTCGGTCAGTTCCACAATGCGCATTTGCGAAGTGGTGGTGTTGATGTCCGACGCGCCTCCTCCCGGCAGGTTGGAGGTGGTGCCGACCGCTTCGATCGCCGCATGGTAGCGCAATTTGTCGTGAAAGGCCGCCACTTTCGAATCCAACGTCGGCTGTTCTTCCACCCGTGAGGCGGCGGGCAACGTCACGCCCATCACATACGCTGTTTCGATGCCCATATCGCGCGCCTGCATGAATTGCACCTGGCGGTAGACAATGCCCGTAGCGGCAATCAGCCCGATCGACGCCGCAAACTGCACGACCAATAGCCCCTTGCGGAGCCATACCCCCCGCTGCGACGCGTGAAATCTGCCTTTCAGCACCACGGTCGGCTTGAAACCGGACAACACCAGGGCCGGATAAAACCCGGAGACGAACGTCCCTATCCCAAAAAAGAGCAACAGGTTGCCCCAAAAGGCGTACTCCAGGGTTGGCTTCAGCCTTTTTCCTACTAGCACGTTGAACAGGGGCAACGCCAGTTCGGCCAGCAAAAACGCGAGCCCTGCCGCCAGGAGATTGACCAACAGCGCTTCGAACAGAAACTGCCCGATCAGGTGCGATTGACGCGCGCCGATCACCTTCCGCAGCCCCACTTCCTTAGCGCGTTCTACCGCCCGTGCCGTCGAGAGGTTGATGTAATTGACCCACGCGATGACCAGCATAAACACGGAGATAAGTTGCACCATGGAAACCGCCCTGGCGCTGCCTGTAAGCTCCGGCTCGAACGTAAAATCTGATTTCAGGTGAATGTCTGACAGCGGATAGAGCACAAACCGGTTGAGGTTGCCCTCGCTCAGGTACTTTGCCGAGAGCGCATCGAGCTTAGCTTGCAGCGCCTTGGGGTCGGCGTGGGGGGCCAGGCGTACGAAGGTGTAATAATCAAAATACCGCCAGCTGTTGTAATCGAACCGGTCCTGAATGCTCTTGTCCGACATCAGGATCTCGAATGTGTAATGCGTATTGTCGGGCACGTCTTCCATCACACCCGTCACCGTGTACGGCTCGCCCTCTACTTCAAGGATTTTTCCCAACGCGCTTTCGTCCCCAAAATACTCCCGTGCTTTGCTTTCGGTCAGTACCAAACAGTGAGGCTGGCGCAGCATCGATTCGCGCGCGCCTTCCAAAACGCGGTAAGTCAGCAGGTTAAGAAAATTGGAATCGGCCGTGACCACTCCCCTTTCGTACTTCGGGTGTTCCCCCTTCCGAAAAATCACCTCGTCGAACTTCAGCGACGTCGTAGCGGCTTCCACCTCCGGCACTTCTGCGGTCAATGCAGCTCCTACCGGATAATACGACATGGCGTCTTTTACCTCGGCCGACCCGTTGATGCGCGAAACGCTCGACACCCGGTACAACCGATCGGCGTGCGCGAAGAAACGGTCGTAGCTCCTCTCGAAACGGACGTATTCGTTCATGAGCAGGAAGGCGGCCAGCCCAATTGCCAGGCCGGCGACGTTGACGACCGTGAACAGTTTGTGGCGCAGAAGCTGACGCGCGCCAATGGTGAAGTAGTTGCGTAACATGAAGAGAGAGAGAGAGAGAGAAAAGCCAAGAAGGACTTGAAGAAGAGGACTCGTGGTGCAGCAGTTATGGAGGCGTTCCGCCAAGTTCACTATGTGGTGAGGTCATTCCGGTTTCCGGTTCCAGTAGACTTTCAGGTTGTGGGAATCGCGGCCGGCGGCAATGATGTCCAGGCGTCCGTCGCCGTCGAGGTCGGCCACGTTGAGGTCCTCGCAGGCCATCCCGTTTTCGTCGACCCAATGTGCCGTCCATGCCGTTCCGCTCGCATCGGTCGGCACAAACAGTTGGATGCCTACTTTGCCGTCGGCGTCCGGATTGCGCCACCCGACCACGATCTGGTCATAGCCTAGCGCCAGCAGATCGGCACACGCCAACGCATGTCCCTGGTTTAACCGATCCGTCAACACCTGCCGCTTGCCCTCCCGGTAGACCACCAACGCATTGCCGTGCATCGGCTCAATCGTCGCTACAAACGGTGTTTTTCCTTTTCCCAGCCGGACTTCGCCCGCCCCCTGGGTCATCCCTGCGAGGGGTTTGCTTTGCCACGTTCCGCGGTGGTACGTCAGCTCCAGTACGCCTTCTTTCCCGGCCAGCAGCAGGCGAGGCCGCCGGGTAAGGTCGACCGCCAGGTTGTGTGTCATGTGCATTTCCTGATTCACCGTCAGCGTATCCCAGCGGCGCGCCGGTGCGGCCGATAGTGCAGCCTCCGGAAACCGGTAGGCCAGGACTTTCACCCCCGCCCCTTCACCGTTCTGATTGCCCCGCCCGTGCAGCGGCACCACCACCAGATCCCACTGCTGTTGGCTCGTAGGCACCCAGCGCATGCGGTGAACGGTCGGTTCGTGAGGTAACGCCACGGCCTGCCACGGCTGGGTCGGGTCGGCGGGACGCACCAGGTAATGCACCGACCCGGACTGGGTTGCATCGCTCGTTTCGCCGGGATTCCATTGCGCTCCGACCGCCACTTCCACCCGACCGTCGCCGTTGAGGTCTTTTGCGGCCAGACACACATTGTCGTGTTCTGTCAGGTTCTCGGCCATCACGAACCGCCGCCAGTCCCGGTTGCGGTACCAGAAGATTTGTTTCTGATCGGCCAGCAACACATCCGGGCGCTGGTCGCCATCTACGTCGCCAATGGCCAGACCATACCCGATGCGAATGCTGCTGTCCAGCGTTTGTGCTTCGAAGCGCGGCTGTGCCCAGAGCGGAAGCGAAATCAGCAGAAGCAGAAAATAACGCATGGCGGGAAAGGTTGAAGTGGACTACTAAACGTAGGAAAAAAGCGGCAGAAAGCGACATGCGTACGAGCCTCGGCCTGCCGTAGCCGGGTTAAAAACCCAGACGCCGCACCGACTTCGCTTCGCCGGCTGGTTGTCGGCGAAGCGCCACCGCTCCTCTTGCCTGAATGTATAAAATTTGTCAACTTGGGGCTTCCCACCCGTTTTTCACCTTCCAACTTTTACTGCTTACCTATGTCTGTTTTTACAAAACTCCTCGTTCCGGCGGCGTGCGGAGCCCTGCTGCTCAGTTGCCAATCGTCCAACTCTACCGGCAAAGAAACGGCCCTTGCCGACTCAACGGCCCACGCCGATTCCGTACACTTTGCCGTATTTACCGTCGATACCCACGTGGACACGCCCATGCAGATGATGGATTCGACGTTCGACCTCACCGAAACGCACGACGCACACGCCACGGGCAGCCAGGTCGACTTTCCGCGCATGAAAGAAGGCGGATTGGATGCGGCCTTTTTTGCCGTGTACCTGGGTCAGGGTGACCGTACGCCGGAAGGCCATGCGGAAGCCAAGCGACGTGCGCTGGCCATTTTCGACACCATCCACAAAGCGGCCGAACGCCATGCGGACCTGGCCGGCATCGCCATGACGGCCGATCAGGGCGAGCAACTGGTGGAAGACGGCAAAATTGCGATGTTTATCGGGATGGAAAACGGCTGGCCCGTGGGCAACGATCTGTCGCTGCTCAAGACCTACTACGACCTGGGCGGGCGCTACATCACCCTCAGTCACACGTCGAACAACGACATCTGCGACTCGTCGACCGACAAAGAAGGTCCGGAATACGGCGGCCTGAGCGCCTTTGGCGAAGAAGTGGTGAAAGAGATGAACCGGCTGGGCATGATGGTGGACGTCTCGCACGTTTCCGACTCGACGTTCTGGGACGTGATGGCGCTCACGACCGCCCCTGTCATTGCGTCGCATTCCAGTGCATACGCCCTCTGCGACCACCCCCGGAACATGAAGGACGACATGCTGAAACGGCTGGCCGAAAACGGCGGCGTGATCCAGGTCAACCTGCTGGGCGACTACGTCAAGAAGATGGAACAAGACCCCGCCCGCGACTCAGCCTTTGCGGCCCTGCGCGAGAAATACCCCAACTTTGGCGACCTGTCGCCGGAAGATCGGGAAAAGGCGCGCGAAGAATTCAGGGCGTTGAACAAAGCTTATCCTAAAAAGTTGCCTACTATTGCCGACGCCGTCGATCACATCGACCACATTGTGGAAGTGGCCGGCATCGACCACGTGGGCATCGGTGCCGACTTCGACGGCGGGGGTGGCCTGGCCGACTGTTATGACGTGAGCGAGTACCCGAAGCTCACGGAAGAGCTGGTGCGCCGCGGCTACTCCGACGAAGACATTGCCAAAATCTGGGGCGGCAATCTGCTGCGCGTCATGCGGGCGGTAGAACAGGCCGCCGAAGCGCCGTCTGCCCCCACGGCCTCTATGTAGTTGACTATTTTACCTTTACCCTTTTTATGCGAACCTTTCTTTTGATCGTAATGGGTTGCCTGGGCTACGTCGCAACGGCGGGAGCGCAGGCAACCGTTACCCAACCCAACGAAGACAGCCTCTATTTTGTCACGCACTACCGGCAGGACAGCGCGATGATCGAAATGCGCGATGGCGTAAAGCTGTACACGGAATACTTTATTCCCGTCGATGCCTCCAAGAGCAAGCAGTATCCCATTCTGATGACGCGTACGCCTTACAACGCTTCGCGGGGCGGGTCGGGGCTGTACAGCCGCTCGGGATACGTGAAGCTGATGCGCGAGGGCTTTATTTTTGCCTTTCAGGACGTGCGCGGACGTTGGCGCTCCGAAGGCGACTTTGTGCACGTGCGGCCCGAGGGCGACAACCCGAACAAGAAAAAACAGAAAGAGCCCGACGAAAGTACGGATACCTACGACGCCATCGACTGGATGGTGAAACACCTCCCCGGCAACAACGGCAACGTGGGCATTTTCGGCGTTTCGTATCCGGGGTTCTACAGCACCGTTGCGGCCCTGAGCAACCACCCCGCCCTGAAGGCCGTTTCGCCGCAGGCCCCGGTAACGGAGTGGTTCATCGGCGATGACGTGCACCACGGCGGCGCGTTTTTCTGGATGGACTTTTTCGTGTTCCTTCCCCGGTTCGACCAGGACAACCCCTATGGCGTGAATGACCGCACGTTCGGCGTACTGCCGTTCAAGTCGCCCAACAACTACGAGTTTTTCCTGCACGAGGTGCAAACGCCCAAGGGTGCGAACGAGAAGTTTTTCAAAGACAGCATTGCGTTCTGGAACGACATTCTGGCGCACCCCGACTATGATGAGTACTGGAAAAGCCGCAATCCCCTGTCACACGCCAAAGGGGTAAAGCCCGCCATGCTGACCGTGGGCGGCTGGTACGACGCTGAGGACTTGTACGGTGCGCTGGAAACCTACGAGCAACTGGAAGCGCAAAATCCCGGGGCCACCAACAAGCTGGTGATGGGTCCGTGGTGCCACGGATGCTGGTGGCGCGACGCGCAATCGCTGGGCGACATCAGTTTCGGAGCTCCGACGGGCGAATACTTTGTCGATTCGCTCTTCCTGCCGTTTATGAATTACCACCTGAAAGGGAGGGGCAACGCCCCTGCACTGGCCGAAGCCACCATGTTTGAAACGGGCGCCAACCGGTGGCAGAAGTTTCCGACCTGGCCGCCAAAAGAGCTGGACCGCATGACCTATTACCTGGGCGACAACGACGCGCTTACGACGTCGGCGCCTACGGCCAATACCTCGTTTTCCGAATACCTTTCGGACCCGGACCACCCGGTACCTTACCAGAACGCGATCCACTGGCAGCGGACGACCAGCTACATGCTAGACGACCAGCGCTTTGCGTCCCGTCGCCCCGATGTGCTGACGTTTATGTCCGAGCCGCTCACGCAGGATATCACCTGGGCCGGGGCCGTCGTGGCCGAACTGATGGCCAGCCTTTCCACCACCGATGCCGACTTCGTGGTGAAGATCGTCGATGTGCATCCGGATGACGATACGCTGGCCCTGGCCTCGCTGGAAGGCACGCCCCCGGTGATGGGCGGCTACCAGGAACTGGTGCGGGGCGAAATTTTGCGCGGCCGGTACCGCAATGGTTTCGAGCGGGGCATGGCGTTTAAACCGGGAGAGATTACGCCCGTCACGGTGACGCTTCCCGATGTGCTGCACACGTTCCGGCCCGGGCACCGCATCATGGTGCAGATCCAGAGCTCGTGGTTTCCGCTTGCAGACCGCAATCCGCAGCAGTTCATCAACATCTACAAAGCCGATCCGGAAGACTACATTCCTTCGACCATCCGCATCTACCACGACGCCCAGCATCCGTCGGCGATTAAGGTGGGGGCCATTCCGGCGTGGCCGAAGTAAGCACGATGGAATTTTCTAAGAAAACGTCGGGCCGAGCAAAACGGTCCGACGTTTTGCGTTAAGCACGTTCGGGTTACGGTTGCCGGTAGAGAACGCCGCCCTTCATCACCAACCGGACCTGCCGCAGGGCAGCAATGTTTTTTACCGGATCGCCTTCGACGGCGACCAGATCGGCCCACAGGCCAGGCGCAATGTGGCCTACCTGATCGGCGACGCCAAAGACCTGCGCGTTCACCGACGTGGCGGCGCGCAACACCTCCAGGGGTTTCATGCCGTAATCGACCATCATCTCCAGTTCGCGGGCGTTGTCGCCGTGCGGAAAAACGCCTACGTCGCCGCCGGCGCAGATCGTAACCCCCGCCTGTAAGGCCGCCCGAAAGCTTTCGCGTTTTTCCTGAAGTCGCGCGGGCTCTGGCTCCGTGCCTTTCTGCCAGCCCCGGTACTGCATGATGGCATCGCCAGCGGCCAGGGTCGGGCACAGCGCCACCCCACGTTCTTTCATCAGTTGGAAGACTTCCGGCGTGCCACCATCGCCGTGTTCGATGGTGCGGACCCCCGCCAGCGTGGCGCGCCGCATGCCGTCTGCCGTACTGGCGTGGGCCACAACCGGACGGCCGCTGCTGCGCGCCGTTTCGACAATGAGGTCCAGTTCTTCTTGCGAATAGGTCGGCTGCGATTCGCCATGCAGCCCCCAGCGGTAGTCGGCATACACTTTGATCACGTCGGCCCCGGCACCGATCTGCCGCCGAACCGCCTTTAACAGGTCATCGGTGCCGTCGGCCGCTTCTGCCCCGAGGGGTGTGTCGTACTTCGGTTCGAATCCACTGGGACCGTAACTGCCCGTGGCGACCAGCGCACGCGTGGCAATCAGCATGCGAGGTCCGGGAATTATGCCTTCGTCGATGGCACGTTTCAGTCCTACGTCCGCGTAGCCCGCGCCTTCCGTACCCAGGTCGCGAACCAGGGTAAACCCGGCTTCCAGCGTTTGCTTGGCGTGTACAGTGGCGCGGGCGACGCGCAACGCCTCCGGCTCGTACAGCACCTGCGTGTCCCAGGGCGTTTGGTTGTACGGATAGAGGAACAGATGCGAGTGGCCTTCGATCAGCCCGGGCAACAGCGTCATGCCCGGCAGTTCCAAAATTGTCGCGCCGGCGGGAGCTTTGACCCGGGAAGCGGGTCCCGCGGCCGTGATGCGCTCGCCTTCGACCAGCACCACCCAGCCTGCATGCGGCTCCGTGCCATCGAACACCCGGTCGGGTCGTAAGAGGAATACCGTAGGCTGGTCGGCCTGAGCGCGCAGCGAAATCAGTAGGAAAATGCAAAGTAGGAGGCGAGGCAACGATGTCATGCCCCGAAGATAAATCTGCCCGCGGCCATGCAACGCCTTTTCGAACGAAATTCGACGAATCGTGGCAATAGGCGGATTGCTCACCGAACAGGTAGCTGATTATGAGTCGATTAGCTGGCCAGTGCTCGTAACAAAGGCCATCTGGCGGATCAAGCACATCAGGCTTGCCTCGGGCCGCGAGCGGAGATTTCGCTTTTTCCCGCTTTTCGCTCATTTATTTTGATAATTTCGCTTGTGCGTGCCCTTGTGTCCCGGCACGTTTCCTTACCGTCGACCTATGCAAGAGGGCATCCATCCGGCCTGGTTTTTTCTGATTTGCCTGTTAGTCTGCAACGCCGTTACGCTCTCGCTGGTCATTGTGCTGTTTGTGCGGCAGCAACGCCACCAGGAACTCCTGCTCGGTCAGCATCAGACCGCCCAGACGCTGCTGACGCAACTGCCCCGCAAGCTGTCGCGCCGCCTCCTGCGGCGTCTGCTCCAGGAACTGCCGGCCGCCCTGCAACACCAACTGGTTCGCACCCAGGAGGTACGCCAGGCCGCACACCTGTTTCATCAACATTACCAGCAGTACCACGCGCAACTGGAAGAGGTGCTGTTCCTGTCGAAATACGCCGATGCGGCCCCGTACCAACAGGCGCTAAACGCCCTGGCCGAGAAAAAACGAACGCTGCGCGAGAGTTACCGGAAGTTGCAGGGCGTGGCGCACGACCCGGTGTTGCAGGACCAGAGCGAAACCCTGCACGAACGCTGCAATGTGCTGTTCGATGACGTTATGCTCTACGCGCACGGGTACCTGGGGCTGCTGCGAAACGTTGCCCACCGGAATTTTGCGATCGACCACCACACCCAATGGAGCGAGGCGCAGAAGGAACAGCAGCGGACCGTGGTGGCGCACGAGCGGCTCGCTCAGACGCAGGAGTACCTGCAACACCCGACCCAGCGGCTGCTGCGCGATGAAATTACCGGCCACCTGGCGCAGATCAGGGCAGACCGCCAGCGCTTTGCGGAACGCATGGGCCTGGAGCAATCACCTGCATGACCCCAACGAAAGTTGCGGGCGTTCGTACGATTTGCTATGAAGCTAGCCGACTACTCGCCCGCGCCTCCCGACGAGGCCGACAAAAGCAAGATCAAAGAAGAAACCGAGCATCTGTTGCAAACCATTCAAGAGCGGCAGAAAATGCTCTACGCGCAGGGAAAATACAGCCTGTTGGTGATTTTGCAAGGCCTGGACGCTGCGGGAAAAGACGGTGCCATCAACGATGTGTTCAGTGGGTTGAACCTGCTGGGCATAGGCGTGACGGCCTTCAAGGCGCCTTCGGAGTTAGAGAAGTCGTACGATTTTCTGTGGCGGGTGCATCGGGAAGTGCCCGCGCGCGGCATGATCCGGGTCTTCAACCGCTCGCATTACGAAGACGTGTTGGTGCCGAAAGTGGAACAGTGGGTCGACGAAGAAACCGTCACGCGGCGCTACGCGCACATCAACCACTTCGAACAGCTGCTGGCCGACCACGGCACCGTTCTGCTGAAATTTTACCTGCACAAGTCGCAGGAAGAACAGCTGAAAGACCTGACCGAGCGCGTTACCAATCCGCAGAAGTACTGGAAACATAACGACGGCGACTGGCAGATCATCCCGAAACGGGACCTATACCTGGACGCTTACGAGCAGATTTTTGCGCACTGTTCTGAGGTAGCGCCGTGGCACATTGTCCCGGCGAACAAAAACTGGTACAAGTCCTATTGCATTGCCAAACAGGTGGCCGCCACGCTGGAAGCCCTGCCACTGGCCTGGCCTTCCCTGGGGTAAGCCCCACTCCGCCCCGGTGGCATTTGTGTCTCTTCCGCCCTACTTTTTGACTTGACTCGAGTCGCAATTACTCATAGAATTCAGGCTAATTTTTGTCCAACGAATGCTCTATTTGGCAGAACCCCGCCGAAAGTTTCGACAAAAATTTTCGAAAAAAAGCTTGTAATTATCTAATCTCTTTCTCAACTTAAAGTCCTGGTTCCTAGAAGTTTTGTTCTAGAAAGCTGATTTTCTCTCCTGCCTGGAGACCTCTAGTGCCGTAATTGTTTATCTCCAATTACGGTCGCATTTCATTACCGCTCGTTTCCCTTTTCATTTCTCTCCTAAACGCTAATGCGTATGCACTCGCCTATGTCCATGCCACAGGTACCTGTGTCGGCTTCCCCCAAGCCTGCTTCTGCCCAATTCGACCGCCTGGTTCGTCAATGGCAATCTCGGCCCTACGCCGCCGGTCCCGACGCCTTCGATTTTCACGAATGGCTTCACAACGATCCGGTGCTCCGGCTATTCCTCACCCAAAGCCCCTGCCTCACCTGGGTACTCGACATGCGTACGTTGCAGTACGACTTCATCAGCCAGAATGTGGAGGAAATGCTGGGGTACGAAGCCGAGGCTTTTCAGAAGGGCGGCGTGGCGTTCACCATGTCGCTGCTGCATCCGGACGATTTTCCGAAACTCACCGCCCTGATGCAACGCCTCTGGGACTACCTGCTGGCCCAACCGGCCTCAGCCCTGGCCACGTACCAGCTCAGCGGCGACTACCGCATCCGCAAGGCCGACGGCGGTTACATTCGTCTGCTCGAACAAAACTCGATTTTGCAGGTAGACCGGAACGGGCAAATCACCCACCTGCTGGGCATGGGGTCCGACATCACCTCCTGGAAAAAAGACCATAACCTGTTTGCGTCGGTGCACTCGACGGAATTAAACAAGTGCCTGCAATGCACGTCGGAAGATCCGCAACTTAAGGAGTGTCAGCAGCTAAGCGTACGCGAACGCGAAATCGTGGAGTTGATGTCGCATGGCCACAACAGCAAACAGATTGCCGACCGGCTTTCGATCAGCTTCCATACCGTGAATACGCACCGGCAAAAAATGTTGGAAAAGACCCACACGCGCAACTCCGGCGGGCTGATTCAGTTTGCCATTCGCCACGGCATCATCTAGACCATGGCTTCCTGCGGGGAGGCGGCCACGGCAGACACCAGCGGCATGGTCAGGTACGTAGTGGTGCCCTGCCCGGGCGAGCTTTCGATCCGGAACGTCGCATCGATCATCTTGGCACGGTAGTACATGTTGTTCAGCCCGGAGCCCTGGCCCGACTTTCGTAACGTATCCACCTCGAAGCCGCGGCCGTCGTCGGCGACGCGGATGGCTAGTTGCTCGTTGTGGTACTGCAAGGCGATGGAAACCGATTTTCCCTCGGCGTGTTTGAGCATGTTTTGCAGTGTTTCCTGCACGATGCGGAACGCCACCAGTTGTCGCGAGGGGTCGATCGGCTGCTCGTTGCCCTCCAGCTGAAAATGCGTTTCGAACAGGCCGCTTTTGCCGATCAATGCCAGCTCCCGTTGCAACGCCTGCGACAAAGACTGCTGCCGCAGGTGCTCGGTGTTGAGCGAATGCGACAGGTTTCTGACTTCTTTGATCACCTGGTTGACCAGCTCGCGCAAGGACGTCAGTTTTTGCGCTGCCGGGGCCTCCGGCTCGACCGGCACGGAAAACAGGTGGAGTTTGGTAAGTGCCAGAAGCTGGCCAATGTTGTCGTGCAGTTCCTGCGCGATGGTCCCCATGGTGCGTTCCTGCACCTCTAGCTGCACTTTCAGCAGTTCGCGCTGGTATTCTTCCCGCAGTTGGGTCAGCTCTTTCTGGTGCTGCACGTAACGGCGCTGGTAGGCAAAGAAGAAAAACACAATGAACCCGCCCAGCAACAGCGAGAGAATGACACTCGTCAGGATGATGAATACTAT
This sequence comes from Catalinimonas alkaloidigena, assembly GCF_900100765.1. NCBI lineage: Bacteria > Pseudomonadati > Bacteroidota > Cytophagia > Cytophagales > Catalimonadaceae > Catalinimonas > Catalinimonas alkaloidigena. The sequence continues at coordinate 252,165 of NZ_FNFO01000008.1, forward strand.
TTCCGACTGATCGTATTGCATAAGCGTCTCAGGAGGTACGGCGTAGAAGTAAGCAAACTAGACATGCGCACGCAATAAGTCTACGGGCGAGCCTCAAACCGAACTGCGTTTGAGTGGCCCATGTGCACGCGCTCCGCACAGAAACCCTGCGATGTAGAAAGTAAATTTGACGATGTTCAGCATCATACCGATGATGAAGAAATTTCGCGCAATCACCGGAAAGTTATGGATCAGGTAGTTGATCATACCATACATGGGGATGTTGCCGAGGCAGTAGAAGAGCAGCCCCGTACTGATCCAGAACATCGGCTGGCGTTTCAGGTCCGGAAACACCGGATCGATCAGCAGCTCGACGAAGTACTTCACCACCATCAGGACGATCCCGATGCAGCCTACCACGTACGGATACGTATTGAACGTTTGCCAACCCTGCACACCGATCAGGTTGATCAGAAAATAGACCGGATAAGCAAGGCTGTAGACACCCGCTACCATTTTCAATCGCCGGTTACGGATGGTCCGGTAGTAGATGTAATTCAAGAAATTGAATTCGACGAAAATGAAGATGTTGTAGACCCAATGGTTGTTGATGCCCTGCCATGCCAAACTTGTTCCCCATCCTTCTAAAAACATTATTGTAATCAGGTACCAAAGAAACCCTTTTAAGTAATAGGGCGAAAGGAAACGATACGTAAGCGCAGCTACTAAGGAAGAACTGATAAAAAAGAAAAAATAGATAAAATCCATTCGATTCGTCCGCAGGTTAAGCTCTCTAAAATAAAGTAAAACCACAACAGCACGCTATATTTTCTATCAGGTACTGTTGTGGTTTGTGAGTCGACAGACTTAACCTCGAAGCAAGTACATCAATGTTTAGTGCATCGCGCCATTGCAGTTGGGTGGGCAAAGCTTGCCCCCATTTTCCAGGGTCTCGTCCTGGTCGTTGTCGGTGTCGCCCTCACCCGTAGATTCCGTGGAAACCATAACCAGGGTGTGCTTCAGGTCCTCTTCGGCGGCGTAATAGAACCGCACGCCGGACAGGTTTTGAGTCATGGTGCCTTCCTGTTTCAATTGGGCCGCCGTTTTGGCGATGCCGAGCATTTTCAAAAGTTGATCGGCACTGAACCAGCACGCGCGAGCGTCCTGGAACGTAGGGTTTACTGCCCTGATGGTGGTTTGGTACGGCTGAAGACGCGCTTCCTGGTAGCGCTCGATCATTGCGATCAGATCTTCTGCTGTGGGATTGTCAGCCATGGTTAACGTTGAGAAGATGAATAATTGAACATAGAGTTATAAGAAACCTTGAAATTAAGCTTCTCTCTTTCCCATACAACCGCCAACCCGTACCGGTCGCCTATTCACCAAATGATATATCTTTGATAATCAGTGCATTATAAGATAGTAAGCTACACCCTGGCGTAGTTTCTCCCCCAAAGCGGCGTAGTATCCGACCCACGTGAGCGTAGAATTACGCCGCATTTTGCCGCTTTGGTGCGTTCCTCCAGTCGAGCTAGTAGGTTGACACTAAAGCGCTTAACTTCACCACCACCCCTTGTGATCTCACGATTTTTCCCCACTTCTCATGACAACGCTCCAACGCATCCCCCCCTCTCCCAAGGTCATGAACGACCTTTACCTCGAATATCTGCACGACAACCCGGGCATTCCGTTTGCCGAGTTTCTGGAACAGAAAGGCCTGGTGAACCATTCGCACGAGCACCCCGGCATGGACGACAGCCTGCGCTTGCCGCTGGGGTTGGCAACGGCCGCCCCACTGCCGCAGCTCATCGACATTCCCCGGTTGCCGGTCCGGGGCGCGGTGAAGGTCAAAGTGCTGCTGGTCGATTTTGCCGACCGGGCCGGAGCGCTTCCCGCGGCGCATTACGAAGAACTGCTGTTTTCGCAGGGCAGCCTGCCGACCGGCAGCATGCGCGAGTACTACTCGGAGGTGAGCCGCGGCGCCATCGACATCACCGGAAGTGTGCACGGCTGGCTGCGCCTGCCGCAGCCATACGCTTTTTACACCAACAACGCCTCGGGCACGGGCGGCTATCCGGGCAATGCGCAGAAAATGGCCGAAGATGCCGTCCAGACCGCGTTGGCCAGTGGCGTTACGTTCGAAGCATCGCTCGACGTGCTCCACGAAGGACAAGTCACGGCGCTGTTCATCATCCATGCGGGCGTGGGCGCGGAAACCATCGGTAACACGCCGGAAGGGCGGCGCGAAATCTGGTCACACAAATGGGCCATGCAGCAGCCGGTCACCGTCGCGCCGGGTCTGGTCGCCAGTACGTACCTGACCGTTCCGCACGACTGCCGGATAGGCGTTTGCGCGCACGAACTAGGCCATCTGGTGATGCAGTGGGAAGATTTTTACGACATCAACGGCCAGTGGTCGGGCACCGGTTTCTGGGACCTGATGGCGAGCGGCTCGTGGGGTGCGGGCGGCGTGCGACCCACGCATCCCATCGGTCTGCACAAACTGCAACACGGCTGGGTCGAAGCGCTGGACGTCACCACGACGGTACAGCAGCTGACCCTCCCCCCGGTAGAAGCGAGTGGTCAGGTGGTTAAAGTAGTGAGCCCCGCCTACCGCGACGGTCAGTACCTGATTCTGGAAAATCGCGCCAACATCGGTTTCGATAAGGAATTGCCGGGCGAAGGGCTGCTGGTCTGGCGCATCGACGAGGCGGGAATCATGACCAACGTGGCAGCACCGGGTGCCTTGCTGATTCAGGCCGACGGGTTGCACCAGCTGGAAAACAGCAACCTGATCAACCAGGGCGACGACGGCGACCCGTTTCCCGGACTGGCCGATACCCGTCAACTGGACGACGACGGCAACATCTCGACTTCCTTCCCCGCAGGACCTTCGGGCGTGACGCTGACCAACATTGCGTGGGACCTGACCAGCAAAACGGTGACGCTGGATATTCTGTTCGAGAACGCCCCGCCCCTTCCCGAACCCATGACGCCCGGCCTGATCGTCAAAGTCGACATCCGTGGGCGCGGCATCGAAAGCTATACGGAAAATCAGCTGGCAGGCTGCAAGTATCCGTTCTTGCAGGTCGAGCGGTTCTCGGTCCAGTTCAATCAAGCGATTTCCGACCTAGGGCTGGAGTACCACGCGGTGCTGGGCAACAATGCGGATACCGGTTTCGTGGCGGGTGGCGCGTTCTGCGGGCAGGAAGGCGAGCGCATCATCGGGTTTGCCGTCCGGCTGACCGGCGCGCAGGCCAACCGGTACACGGTAACGTATCGGGGGAAGTTCGGCATCCAGAAACCTACCGAATGGGTCAGCGACGGAACGCTGTGCGCCCCCCGGGGCGGGCGGCGCTACGGACTGAAGGGACTGTACGTGAAGATCGAAAAACGGTGACGCTTAAGCGTAGCCGATCAGTTTATACACCACGTAGCCAACCATCTCGTGAATCAGCAACCCCCACTCGGCAAAGGCTTGTTCGGTGGGGGCAATCCACTTTTCGAACGAATAGGGAAGCGAGGAACTGTGGAAATCGGTCGCGAAAGGATCAGCCTGAATGCCCACCTTTCGGAAACAAGCTTCGGCCCGGCGCAGGTGAAAGGCCGACGACACCAGCAGGTAGCGCTGACCGGGAAACCGGCGTTGCAGGATGGCCGCTGAATAGAGCGCGTTTTCGCGGGTATTGACCGACTGCGTTTCTACGGTGATGACCGAATCGGGAACGCCACACAGCAGCATCACGTCCCGCATGTTTTCGCTTTCGCGCAGAAACTTGCCGTCGAGCGTGCGCCCTCCCCCGCTCAGCAGAATGTGCCGCACCTTGCCGAGTTTGTACAGTTGTACTGTGTGCATCACCCGGTCGGCCCCACGCCCGAAGTGCACACGATCGTCCGGCCTCTGCTCTCCGTTGGTGACGCCCCCCAGCACAATTGCCACGTCGTAGGTGCTGTCCAGCGCGGCGTAGGGCGTGCCCGGCCGCTCCCACCATGCGTACAATTCGTTGATCGGAATGGTATGTCCCAGTATAAAAACCAGTGCCAGTGTCCCTATGAGTATACGTTTGCGTCGCCGCGGATGCCGGGTAAGCAGGGCCAGCCCCAGCAACAGCATTACCCACGTCAGGGGCATCACCAGGTAGTAAAGTGTTTTGGAGAGAATGTAAAACACGAAGATTACGTTAGAGAAATCATGCGGAGCAAAGGTAGGTATTTGAGCCTGGTGGCGGGCTGGTGGCTGGCGGGGTTGTGCTGGGCACAAGCGCAGGACGTCACCCAAACGTACGACGACGGACGCCTGAAGGCGCAAGGCACACTACAGGAAGGGCACCGGCACGGACGCTGGACGTTCTACTATCCCGACGGCACGGTCAGCGCTACCGAACAGTACCGACACGGGCAACTGGAAGGGCTCGTTCAGTATTACGACTTCGCGGGGCGGCTGATCGGCCGCGAGCAGTGGCACGAAGGCGCGCCCGAAGATTCGGCGGTGTACTACCATCCCAACGGGCAGGTCGAGAAAACGGGCGTGTACCGGGCCGGCCTCTACGAAGGCGACTGGTTATTTTACAATCCCGACGGCAGTTTGCGGCAACGGGGGCAGTACCACCAGGGATTTCCGCACGGCGAGTGGTTTATCTACGACGAAACCGGCACCTTGCAGCAACATGGTTTTTACCGCCACGGTCAGGAAGACGGCCCGTGGGAATTTTACGACGCTAAAGGGCGGCTCCAGTACAAAGGAACGTTTGCAGCGGGCCACAAAGTAGGCGACTGGCAGGAGTACGACCGGCGCGGACGCGTTCGGGACACGCAACACCACCCTCTGCCATGAGCACGGACGATACGCCCACCCACCCTGTCGATTCGACCGTTCTTACCGAATCTGTTTGCAGGACCCGCTTTAGCGCCGGTAAATTAGTTTATTGCGTAGCCTTGTTCGACCATTGTGTTGAGAACCGCTACTTTACCATGTTGAAAAGATCAGATGAAACAGGCTGTTTTGCCGTCAACGCGCCTCCCGTATTTTCCTAGTATGAAAACGTTAGCCCGCGAACAGGTATATTGGATTTGTCAGATTGTCGGCTGGAGTGCCTACGGCTTAATCTCCCTCTTTATCTCCTACTTTGCGGCGTCTGGCGAAGAAGCGCCCGCGCTCCAGATCCAGGAAATACTTTCGAGCCTGATGGTCGTGATCCTGGGCATCGGGCACACCCACTTTTTCCGGCATTTGTTGAAACGCTGGGGCTGGACGCAACTTTCGCTCGACCAGTTGATTGTCCGGGTTCTGATTGCCGACGTAGTCATGGCCGTTTCGCTCGTGTTCATCATGTTCATGATCGACCTCATTCTGGGGCTGGTGCCGCTGCCGCTCCGCAACATCGATCTGGGCAGCCTCCTGCTGTCGCTGCCGGGGTTCAGCCTGACGTTTTTCATGTGGTCGCTCATGTATTTTGCCATCACGTCGTTCCGGAACTACAAGCGCGAAGAAATTGAGCGCCTCAAGTGGGAACGCTCCATCAAAGACTTCGAGCTGAACAAGCTGAAGTCGCAGATGAACCCCCATTTTGTGTTCAACGCCCTCAACAGCATCCGCGCCCTGGTGGAAGAAGATCCGGAGAAGGCCAAATCGTCGATCACCCAACTGTCGAATATCCTGCGAAATTCACTGATTGCCGGCCGCAGCAAAACCATTTCGCTCGAAGAAGAAATGCGTACGGTGAACGATTACCTGTTGCTGGAAAAGTTGCGTTTCGAAGAACGGCTGGACGTCAACATTCACCTGGCCCCCGAAGCGCTGCAAATCCGCGTCCCCCCCATGATTGTGCAGACCCTGGCCGAAAATGCCGTGAAACACGGGATCTCCAAAAAAACCGAGGGGGGCTTTATCGAAATTGCGGGCCACATGGAAAACAATTGCCTGCAACTGTCCATCCGGAACACCGGGGTGTTGAAGTCGCTTAACAGCGGAGGATTTGGTATTTTGAATACCAAACAGCGTCTGGAGCTTCTGTACGGCTCCGAAGACTACTTCACCATCACCCAGGAAAGCCCTGATGTTGTCCACGTAAACTTAAAAATACCTTGCTGATGAGAACTTTAATCGTCGACGACGAACGATTAGCACGAAACGAATTGCGTCGCCTGTTGCAGGCTTACGACCAGATCGAAATTGTGGGGGAGGCGGTCAACGGAGAAGACGCGCTGGAAAAGATCAAAGAATTACGCCCCGAACTCCTGTTTCTGGACATTCAAATGCCCGGTAAGAATGGCTTCGAGGTGCTGATGGAATTGAAAGAGAATGTACCGGAAGTCATTTTTACGACGGCCTACGACGAATACGCACTAAAAGCGTTCGAGTTCAATGCGCTGGACTACTTGTTGAAACCTATCGAACCGCAACGTCTCGATGCGGCCATTCAACGCCTGGAAGCCAACGAGCCCAACGAACGTCCGCTTACGCAGGGCTCTTCGGCAGAACCCGAACAAAAGATTCTGGGCGAATTCGATCAGGTATTTGTGAAGGACGGGGACAAATGCTGGTTTGTTACCCTGGGCAAAGTGCGCTTGTTTGAATCGATCGGCAACTACGTACGGCTTCACTTCGATCACCACAAGCCTCTGATTTTGCGGTCGCTCAACGCCCTGGACGAGCGGCTGGACTCTAACGTATTTTTCCGGGCCAACCGCAAACACATCATCAACCTGCGGATGATTGAAACCATTGAGCCTTATTTCAGTGGAGGACTGGTGGTGCGTCTGAAGGGCGGGGATCGGATCGAGATTTCGCGGCGTCAGGCCATTCGGTTTAAGGAACTGCTCAGCCTCTAATCACGTAAGGGCATAAAAAAAGACAGTCAGACCCACCACAATCTGACTGTCCAAACAACCTACTTTATACACCAAATTAACCAAAAGCGGTAAAGAAAGGACTTGAACCTTTGTTGGCTGCCGGTTTCAGCTCCTTACCCAACAACGTGTGATTTTGGTCGCCGCGTTGTTTTGATGTATTGCAAAGATAGATGCGTCAGGCCGATTTTTAAAATAATTGAAATCTACCCCCTTAATTTTTCAATTATTTTTATAGCTGTCCTATGTAGATTTAATTTTTTCTAAAGACAGCGCAAAATTGATAAGTCGGATTACCAATCTGACAACGATTTCAACCAACGCAACCGCCTACGCGAATCTCCCTGATAATCAAGCACATTTGCATGTAGAGTTATCCAAATCCCTATGCCTAAACGCGCGATTTTCAATCAAAAATTTTGTATATCTACGATAGCTAATTAATCCGGTTGCTTGCGAAGCACTCCTACCGACGATTCTTCGGTCAAAGCGGCATTCACTACTTGTTCGCTGATCTGAAAGAGAAGAAGAGGAATGAGAAAAGAAAAATCTTAGGAGAATATCCTCTGCGATTGAGGTCCCTACCGTGGCATGTATAGTGGGTACAAAAAAAAGACAGCCAGACCCCACCACAAGTCTGGCTGCTCAAACAACCTACTTATACACCAATTTATTTTTTTAGCTGTTCATGCCGAGTAGCCATTTGACTAACACCGACAATGCAAATATACGACCTATCTCGACATTATTGACATTTCCGCATTTTAAGAAGGAAAATATTCATAAAATTTATTTTTAGATCTTATTATTAAAAATATGATACCCAATCGCTTGGTTTCATAACAAATATTAATAGATCTTCAAGAACCCAGTTTTGCATATTCGCATACCAGAATACACACTTCAATTCATAACCATCAGAGGAACATTCGACTTTAGCTACCCTGCGCCCACAGGGAGTTGCTAACTTCACACCCGGAAATATGATGAGATCTGCTGGGAAGGAAAGTGGGCTAGAGTAGGTATAAACAAAAAAAAACAGCCAGATCCACCACAATCTGACTGTTCAAACAACCTACTTTATACACCAAAAGCTGTAAGGGAAGGATTCGAACCTCCACGGAGCGGTTAGCGTTGGCATTTCAGAAAGGAAGGTTCCTTGCTGAACCGCCAAAGTTTATCCCGAACTCTCCACCCCCGAGACAGGAGGGCATGTCTGCCAATTTCATCACCTTACAGTGTGAGCCGGACTATTTCCGACTTGATTTATGACAAAGGTAAATACACCAGATTTATTTTGAAAATATTCAACAAAATTTCCTTAATTTTTTTATTATTTTTAATTTTGGCGAGCATAATTTAACAATCAACAAAACAACCTCAGCGCAAATGGCCGCAAATTCAGAAATTGACAATGTTGACCTGAAAATCCTGAAATTACTGATGGACAACGCCAATATTCCTTATACCGAAGTGGCAAAACGGGTCTTTGTTTCCGGGGGTACCGTACACGTGCGGATGCGCAAAATGCAGGAATTAGGGGTAGTAACGGGATCGCAACTTAAAATTGATTATACCAAGCTCGGGTACGACATCAGCGCCTTCCTCGGCATCTACCTGGAAAAGAGTTCGATGTACGCGGAAGTGGCCGAGAAGCTGCGCGAGATTCCTGAGATTGTCAGCATGCACTATACCACCGGACTATATTCTATCTTTGCACGAATCATTTGCCGGGATACCATTCATCTCCGCAGTGTGCTGCACGACAAAATTCAACGCGTGCCTGGTATACAACGTACCGAAACGTTTATCTCGCTGGAGGAAACCCTCGAACGATCGGTGCGGCTGGACCAGGACCTGAAATAGGCAACCTTCTTTGCACATAGGTTTACCTTATATTAGGATAGGAAATATCTATGGGCGACCCTCTGTAAAAAGTGGCGCAAAGGAAACCTTCAGACCGAATTTTTGTTATATTTTTGTAAAACGTAGAATCATTCTAAATTAGATTCATGGCCAAGGAAACCGAATTATTAGAAAGCCTAACGCAGTCGGAATACAAGTACGGATTCGTCTCGAACATCGAGGCCGACGAAGCCCCGAAAGGGCTGAACGAAGATACCGTTCGCTTTATTTCGGCGAAGAAGGGCGAGCCGGTGTGGCTGCTGGAATGGCGTCTGAAGGCGTTCGCGCTGTGGAAGAAGATGACAGAACCTCGGTGGCCTAACGTCAACTATCCGGCAATCGATTACCAGGACATTATATATTATTCTGCGCCCAAGCAGAAAACCAAGCCCAAAAGTCTGGATGAGGTAGATCCCGAGTTGCGCGCTACGTTCGAAAAACTGGGCATTTCGCTCAACGAACAGAAGCGTCTGACCGGCGTAGCGGTCGATGCTGTTCTCGACAGCGTCTCGGTCGCGACTACCTTTAAAGAGAAGCTCAGCGAAATGGGCATTATCTTCTGCTCAATGAGCGAAGCGGTAGAAAACCACCCAGAACTGGTCAAGAAGTATCTGGGATCGGTGGTACCGGCCAGCGATAACTATTTCGCAGCCCTGAACTCGGCGGTGTTTAGCGACGGTTCGTTCTGCTACATTCCGAAAGGTGTGCGGTGTCCGATGGAACTTTCGACCTATTTCCGCATCAATGCGGCCAACACCGGTCAGTTCGAACGGACCCTCATTGTGGCCGAAGACAGCAGCTATGTCAGCTACCTGGAGGGCTGTACCGCCCCCATGCGCGACCAGAATCAGTTGCACGCGGCGGTGGTGGAAATCGTCGCCAAAGAAAATGCCGAAGTGAAGTACTCGACAGTACAAAACTGGTATCCGGGCGACAAAGACGGCAAAGGTGGCATTTACAACTTTGTGACGAAGCGTGGCATCTGCCTTGGTAACAACTCCAAAATTTCGTGGACGCAGGTAGAAACGGGCTCTGCCATCACCTGGAAATATCCTTCCGTAATCCTGAAAGGCGACAACTCGGTCGGCGAGTTTTATTCTGTGGCGGTGACCAATAACATGCAACAGGCCGATACCGGCACGAAAATGATTCACCTGGGACGTAACACTAAAAGCCGCATCGTTTCGAAAGGCATTTCGGCAGGCCGCAGCCAGAACTCGTACCGGGGTCTGGTGCAGGTGCACAAACGTGCGGCCAATGCGCGGAACTTCTCCCAGTGCGACTCTCTGCTGATGGGCGACAAATGCGGCGCCCATACGTTTCCTTATATAGAGGTAAAAAACTCATCGGCCATGGTGGAACACGAAGCCACTACGTCGAAAATCGGTGAAGATCAACTCTTCTATTGCAACCAGCGCGGTATTTCGACCGAAGACGCCGTAGCGCTGATCGTGAACGGATACGCGAAAGAAGTACTTAACCAACTTCCGATGGAATTCGCAGTAGAAGCGCAGAAGCTCCTCGCCATCTCGCTGGAAGGCAGCGTAGGGTAAGCGACCGCGACGACATTAGGCATCAGTCAGGTAGCTTCCCCCGAGGCTACCTTTGTTTTACACCCCACCCCCATTGAATTTTCTGTACCGATTTATCTGTCATTATGCTTACTATAAAAAATCTGCACGCAAAAATTGAAGATAAGGCCATTCTGAAGGGAATCGACCTGGAAGTGAAACCGGGCGAAGTGCACGCCATCATGGGGCCGAACGGTTCCGGCAAAAGCACCCTGGCTTCTGTACTGGCCGGCCGCGAAGAATACGAAGTGACCGAAGGCGAAGTAACCTTTCAGGGCATGGATCTGCTCGACATGGCTCCGGAAGACCGCGCGCGCGAAGGCATTTTCCTGGCCTTTCAGTATCCCGTCGAAATTCCGGGTGTCAGTACGACCAACTTTCTGAAAACCGCCGTCAACGAAGTGCGGAAACACCGTGGCCTGCCGCCGCTGGACGCCGTCGCTTTCCTGAACAAGATGAAAGAAAAGATGGCGCTGGTCGAGATCGACAAGTCGCTGCTGAGCCGCTCGCTGAACGAAGGATTCTCGGGTGGAGAGAAAAAGCGTAACGAGATTTTCCAGATGGCGATGCTCGAGCCTACGCTCTCGCTGCTGGACGAAACCGATTCGGGCCTCGACATCGACGCGCTGCGGATCGTCGCCAACGGGGTGAACAAGCTCCGTTCGGCCGACAAAGCCACCATCGTCGTGACCCACTACCAGCGCCTTCTCGACTACATCGTCCCCGACTTTGTACACGTACTTTACAACGGTCGTATCGTTAAGTCGGGCGGTAAAGAACTGGCCCTGGAACTGGAAGAAAAAGGGTACGACTGGATTAAAAACGAAGTAGACGCGACTGCATAAGCATTTTCTGATGGCAACTGTAACGGATCAACAAGATTTAAAAGCGCTCTGTCTGGAGCATTTTGCTCAGGTGGAGGAGAAAAATTCGCCCCAGAGCCAATCAGCCCTTCAGCAGCAACGGCGGGCCGCGATGGAGGCCTTCCAGGCGCTCGACTTTCCTACGACGAAACACGAAGAGTGGAAATATACCAACGTTGCGCCGCTGCTCAAGACACCCTACGACCTGAAACAGAACGAAGCGGTGTCGAGCATGCTTGGCGAAGAGCGTCAGCAGCTGTTCGACATTCCTGAAGCGAATGTCCTGGTGTTTGTCAACGGGAACTACGAGGCGCATCTTTCGCGCATCCTCTCCCCCGTTCATGAACTGACGCTGCTGAACCTGGCTTCGGCCGAAGAGAAAAACGAGCCGGCGCTGTACGAGCACTTTGGCAAGTTGGCGGACGCCGAACACAACGCCTTCACGGCCTTGAACACCGGCTTCTCTCAACAGGGGGCTTATTTCTACGTGCCGAAAGGCCAGGAGGTGGAACGACCCATCATCATTCACTACGTTTCCGACGCCAAGCGTGGCCCGGTGCTGTCGAACCCGCGCAATTTGTTCGTGGTGGGGGCCAACAGTCGCGTGCAGGTCATCGAGAATTTCGTAACGCTCGGCGACCAGCCGGCCTTCGACAATGCCGTGACCGAGATTTACGTGAGTGAGGGCGCCTTTGTCGATTACTACAAGCTGCAGAATTGCGCCCCCGCGGCCAGCCACGTCGGCACCACGCAGGTGCATCAGGAACGGAACAGCCACTTCGACAGTTTTATGATTACGCTGCAAGGGCAACTGATCCGCAATGACCTGAACATTGTGCTGGACGGCGAAGGCTGCGAAGGCCACATGTACGGGCTCTACCTGCAGAAGGGCAAAACGCACGTCGACAACCACACGCTGGTCGATCACCGCAAACCCAACTCGTTCAGCAACGAATTGTACAAGGGCATTCTGGACGACCGTGCGACGGGAGTTTTCAACGGAAAGATTTACGTACGGCAGGACGCGCAGAAAACCAACGCGTTCCAGTCGAACCGCAACATTCTGCTTTCCGAAGAGGCGACCATCAACACCAAGCCGCAGCTGGAAATCTGGGCCGACGATGTGAAGTGCTCGCACGGCGCAACGACGGGTCAACTCGACGAAGAGGCGCTGTTTTACCTGCGCGCACGGGGGCTGGGCGAAGGCCAGGCCAAGGCGATGCTAATGCATGCGTTTGCCAGCGACGTGGTCGACAAAGTGCGAATCGAGCCGCTGCGCAACTATTTGGAACAATTGATCACCGAACGTCTGGAGGGCTCTGCTTCTCAGGACTAACCTTTTTACCGTATGGCTACGCTAACTTCGTCGGTAGGCACCTCGTTTGATGTCGAAAAAATCCGGCAGGATTTCCCGGTATTGCACCAAGAGGTGAATGGTAAGCCGCTCGCTTATTTCGATAATGCGGCGACGACCCAAAAGCCTCAGGCTGTGTTGGATGCGCTGACGCACTACTACACGCAGGACAACGCCAACATTCACCGGGGTATTCACACGCTGGCGGAGCGGGCAACGGCGGCTTTTGAACATACCCGCGAAACCGTACGCACTTTCTTAAACGCTCCCTCGGCCGAAGAGATCATTTTCACGCGCGGCACTACTGAAGGCATCAACCTGGTGGCTTCCTCGTGGGGACACACCCATCTGCAGGCGGGCGACGAGGTCATTATTTCCGGCATGGAGCACCACTCCAACATTGTGCCGTGGCAGATGGTCTGCGAAGCACGCGGCGCGACCCTGAAGGTGATTCCCGTGCGGGCCGACGGTTCGCTCGACTTGGAAGCGTTCGAGGCACTGGTTTCGTCACGCACCAAAATGGTCGCGGTGGTTTACGTATCCAATTCGTTGGGAACGATCAACCCCGTCAAAACCATCATCGACAAAGCCCACGCCGTCGGCGCGCGGGTGCTGATCGATGGGGCACAGGCGTCGTCGCACTTGAACATTGATGTACAGGCGCTCGACTGTGACTTCTACGTCTTTTCAGGACATAAAATCTACGGACCGACTGGTGTGGGTGCCCTGTTCGGCAAGCGTGAAGTGCTCGAAGCCATGCCGCCCTACCAGGGTGGTGGGGAGATGATCAAAGAGGTGACGTTTGAAAAAACCACCTACAACGACATTCCCTACAAATTTGAAGCGGGCACGCCCAACATCGCCGATGTGGTCGCCATGAAAGCCGCCATCGACTACCTCCAGGCCCTGGGGAAAGATAACCTGGCGGCTTACGAGCACGAATTGCTGACCTACGCAACCCAGGCGGTGCAAGACATTCCCGGTCTAAAGTTGGTGGGAACGGCTTCTGAAAAGATCAGCATTCTGTCGTTTGTCCTGGAGGGCATTCACCATTTCGACATCGGGATGATGCTCGACGCCCGCGGCGTGGCGATCCGGACCGGACACCACTGTACGCAACCGCTGATGCATCATTTTGGCCTTGAGGGAACGGCGCGCGCTTCTTTTGCCTTTTATAACACGACCGAAGAGGTCGACCGGATGGTGGAAGGCCTCCACCGGATCGCCAAACTAAAAGGATAAGCATGGCTTCTATCGCAGAGATCCAAGACCAAATCGTTGACGAATTCGAGATTCTGGGTGACGACCGCGAAAGCACCGTTTTTTACATCATGGAGCTGGGGCAGAAGTTGCCACCGTTCGACGAGCAGCACAAAGTAGACGATAACCTCATCAAGGGATGTCAGTCGAAAGTGTGGCTCACTACTGATCTGGACGGTGATCGGGTTCGCTACCACGCCGATAGCAATACCGACGTGACCAAAGGGCTGATCAGCCTGTTGATCCGGGTGCTGTCCGGGCAACGCGCCGACGACATTGTGCAGGCCGATCTGAATTTTATTGACCGGATCGGCATGGGCAAAGTGATTGGCTCACAACGGTCGAATGGCCTGTCGGCCATGATCAAACAGATGAAGCTTTACGCCCTGGCTTACAAAGCCAAGCTGGAAGCCTAGATTTTTAGAAAGATGGAAGAACAAACACTCGATGCTAAACAAGACCTTCGTTCTCAGGTAGTTGAGGCATTAAAGACGGTCTACGATCCGGAAATTCCGGTCGACGTATATGAGCTGGGCTTGATTTACGACATTAAAGTCTACCCGGTCAACAACGTCTACATTCTGATGACGCTCACCTCACCTGCCTGCCCATCGGCAGAAGAAATTCCCGGTGAAATCGAGCGGAAAGTGCGCGCATTGGAAGACGTCAACGATGTCAACGTCGAACTCACGTTCGATCCTCCCTACTCGCAGGACATGATGTCCGATGCCGCCAAGCTGGAGTTAGGTTTTTTATAAGCCCCATTAATTCAATAATAAACTCAGATTTTTATCCATATGTATCCCGAAGAATTGGTAGCGCCCATGCGGCACGATCTTACGGAAGTTGGTTTTCAGGAACTGAAAACCCCTGAACAGGTCGACGAAATCCTGGAAAACCAGGAAGGCACCACCTTGGTGGTCATCAACTCGGTGTGTGGTTGTGCCGCTGGTGCAGCCCGTCCCGGCGTGAAAATGGCGTTGCAAAACAGCAAAAGTAAGCCCGATCAGCTCGTGACCGTATTTGCCGGTGTAGACCGTGACGCAACGGCCCGGGCGCGTGAATATACGTTGCCTTATCCGCCGTCTTCGCCTTCGATTGCCCTGTTTAAAGACGGCGATCTGGTGCATTTTATCGAACGTCACCACATCGAAGGCCGCACCGCTCCGATGATTGCCAACCACCTTGAGTTGGTCTTCCAGGAGTTCTGCGACTAACCTTTACAACATGCTAGAGGAAAGGGGCCTTTTTTAGGCCCCTTTTTTGTTGCAGGTTCTTTATTTTTCGTAAGCCTACGTATAAGATCATCGCGTGCGTACCACCCGCTCCATACCGTACTTTTTTATCCTGCTGGGGGGCTTGCTGGCCGGCCTGAGCGCCGGGGTATGCCGGGCACAGTCGCCGGAGAGCCCGGCCGTTTGGGTATGGCCCTACCGCACCGATACCATCCTTTTTATTCCCTTTCCGGATACGCTGTTGGCCGAGCAAGACAGTGTGCGCCTTTATGCCGAAAGCAAACAGTTGCAAGACGCCGCTGCCGATTCGCTGGCCTGGGAGCAGAATCGTGAGTTTTACGAGCATATGCAAGCGTGGTTCTATAAACGGAAAGTCACTCGCTGGATTTTCGATGCCTTGTTTCAAAACCCAGGGCCGGTGGTGGGCAGTCAGCCGGTGCAGCCTGATCCTACACCGGTCTCTACGTACGAGCAATACAACGGCATGATCATCCGGCGCATCGACGTGCAACGACTGGACGTGTTCGGCCCATCGGTAAACGATACGGCACGTGTGGGCAAGGGTTTTATCGCCAAGCTCGGCAACCGACTGCACCTGGACACGCGCCGGCACGTGATCCGCGGCGACCTGCTGGTTTCCAGGGGTGAACCGTTCGATGCCATCAAAATTCGTGACAGCGAGCGTCTGTTACGCCAATCGAGTTATCTGCTCGATAGCCGGATCATCCCGATCACCACCGAATTTTCCGATAGCATCGATCTGCTGGTGGTAACGCAAGACGTGTGGACGATCAACGCCGAAGGTGCCCTCAACGGCAGCGGCGGCTCCCTCAAGCTCAGCGATAACAACATTCTGGGCTTTGCGCACCAACTCAGTCAGCAGGTGTCGTACAGTCGTGCGTACGGCTGGGGGTATGCGGGGCAGTACCGGGTCCCCTACGTAGGCCGCAGTTTGGTGACGATCCAGGCCGACTTTATTTCCCGCTGGGACCAGAAATACATGGGCATTCAGGCGGGGCGACGCTTCCTGACCCCTTCCACACGCTACGCCGGCAACATTGAAGTCGGTCGCCAGCGCCTTCTGGCCCAACTGGCCGACGACACCACCGGCATCCGGATTCCCTATACCTACAACCTGGCGGACATGTGGCTGGGGCGTGCCTTCCGGTTTGGTTTCGGTAGCCACGCGTTTCGGGAGCGCGCGCGACTGGTAGTCGCCGGGCGCATCATCGGGCAGGATTTCACTGAGCGACCCATCGTGCGCGAAGACACCAATCTCTTTTTCCAGCACCGCCTGACCATGCTGGGCAGCATCGGCTACTCGGACCGGAGCTATTACCGCGACGTGCTGATCTATGGCTTTGGCCGGACGGAAGATGTCCCCTACGGAACGGCCGCGACTTTTACGTTCGGGGCCGAACAGACCGAATTCGGGTACCGTCCCTACGTGGGCGGGCGCTTTGCCAACGGCGAGTACCACGACTTCGGATACTTTTACTGGAACATCGGCGCGGGCAGCTTTTTCCGCCAGCAACGGGCCGAACAGGCCGCGCTGGACACAAAAGTTTTTTACTTCACGCCCCTCATGCACCTGAAGCGCTACCAGTTCCGACAGTTCGTCACCCTCCGCAGTCTGTGGGGATTCAATCGGTTCGAACAGGAATGGCTGGAGATGCGCGGCATTTCGGGCATCACGCGCGGCAACCTGCGCGGCAACAAACGCGTCGTCGCCAACTTGGAGTCGGTGCTTTTTACGCCTTACAACCTGCTGGGCTTCCGCATCGCGCTGTTCGGTTTTGCCGATTTTGGTATGGTCGCGCTGGAGAAAACGTCGTTGTTTCAGACGCCGGTGTACCAGGGATATGGCCTCGGGGTGCGCATCCGAAACGAACATCTACAATTCAACACGTTTCAGTTCCGCCTGGCGTGGTACCCCAATTTCCCCAACAACAGCATTCCGCTACGCACTTCGTTCAGCGGCATTCCCACCCTGCGCCTGGAAGATTTCGACATCGGTGCCCCGCAGATCCTGACGTATTGGTAATGCCTGTACTTTTTCCTGAACTTTGAGGCTACTTCCGGGTTGTTTCTCTGAACCATCGCCCCGTTGCCATCGTTACCACTCGGGTTAGCCCACTGTCTATGAAAGTAGCCGTTTATCGCAAAGAACATTTTAACGCCGCACACCGTCTGCACAACCCCGCATGGAGCGAAGAAGAGAACCAACGTACGTTTGGCAAGTGCAATCTGCCCAATTTCCACGGCCATAATTACGACCTTTACGTACGCGTTACGGGCGAGATCGATCCGGTGACCGGATACGTCATCGATCTGAAATACCTGAGTGACCTGATTCGCCAGCACGTCACCAGCCGGTTCGATCACCGCAACCTGAACCTGGACGTCCCGGAATTTCGGGAGCTGAACCCTACGGCCGAAAATATCGCCGTGGTGATTTACAACCTGCTTCGCCCCCACATTGACCCGAAACACGATCTTAACATTACCCTTTATGAAACCGAACGAAACTTCGTCGAGTACCCTGTCGACTGAACGCAACGGCTACAGCCGCAACGGCCAGTCGCCGCAGGAGCTTGGCGATGACCATATCAGCACCGGCGACGAGACGCCCCTGCGCGAAGACGCGTTCGACATGGACGACGAAACCAAAATGGAACTGATCGAGAAGCACTTCGCGCAGATCATGCACATTCTGGGTCTGGATCTGGACGACGATAGCCTGCGCGGAACGCCCCGGCGGGTCGCGAAAATGTACGTGCAGGAGATTTTCAGCGGGCTGCACCCTGACAACAAGCCGCATGCCACCCTGTTCGAAAACCAGTACCGCTACAACGAGATGCTGGTCGAGAAAGACATCACTTTCTACTCCAACTGCGAGCACCACTTCGTCCCGATTTTCGGTCGGGCGCACGTTGGCTACATTTCGAACGGCAAAGTGATCGGGCTTTCGAAGATCAACCGCATTGTGCAATACTTTGCGAAGCGACCGCAGGTGCAGGAACGCCTCACGGTGCAGATCATCAACGAACTGAAGCGCGTGCTCCAGACGGAAGACGTCGCCGTGGTAATCGACGCCAAGCACATGTGTGTGTCGTCGCGGGGCATTCAGGACGATACCAGCACAACGGTCACGGCCAAATACAGCGGTAAGTTCCAGGAAGAAGCGACCAAGAGCGAATTCCTCAGCCACATTTACAATACGCAGCCCAAGTAAAACAATTTTACTGGTTTCGGCTTTTGTAAGGGTAGCCTCGTGCGGGCTACCTTTTTTATGGCTTCGTAGTTATGGATTTTACAGACAAGACGATCCTGATCATCGGCGGAAGTTCGGGCATCGGGCTGGCCCTCACGCGGCAACTCACTGCGGCGGGAGCTACCGTGATAGCGGCCTCGCGGCATCAGTCGGACGAACTCCGCGAAACGGGCGCACGCTTCGTGGAACTGGACGTGACCCAGCCGGTTACCGACGCGCTGGCGGACCTGCCCGATGTGCTGCACGGCGTGGTGTACTGCCCGGGCTCCATTACCTTGAATTCGTTTCTGCGGCTGAAAGAGGCGGATTTCGAGCATGACTTTAACCTTAACGTACTGGGGGCCATCCGAGTGTTGCATCAGGTAGCGAAACCCTTGAAGGAGGCAAAAGGGGCCAGCGTAGTATTGTTTACCACGGTCGCTGCGCGGGTCGGCATGGGCTTCCATACGTCCGTCGCCACGGCCAAAAGTGCGCTGATTGGCCTGGGGCAATCGCTGGCGGCCGAGTGGGCACCGATGCAGATCCGCGTTAATCTGGTGGCTCCTTCGCTGACCGACACGCCGCTGGCCGGACGCCTGCTGGCAAGCGACGACAAACGAGAAGCCGCCCGCAAGCGGCATCCGCTCGGGCGCTTCGGGCAACCCGACGACATTGCGGCGTCCGCCCTGTTTCTGCTGTCGGACGAGTCCAGTTGGATGACCGGACAGGTGCTGGGGATCGATGGTGGTCTGTCGACGTTACGGTAGCTTGGTAGAGCGGTTAGGGCAACTCGGCGAGAGGATCGGTCGGTCAATCTTTTTCCGGCAAAAGCAGGCTGCGGAAACCCGGTTGGATGACGTCTATTACTTTAGTAGCTTTAGATTCCTCCTCCCGGCCCTGCCATGAAAAAACTTTTACTGCTGCTCTTTCTGTTAAGTCCGCTCCCGCTTTTTGCCACTCATATTGTGGGAGGAGAACTTACGCTATCGCACCTGAACGACGACCGCTACCGCCTGCAACTCAACCTGTATTTCGATGCGGTCAATGGAAATTCCGATGCGGTCGATCCCAGCATCATTGTTGGGGTTTTCAACAAATCGAACGATCTGCTCGTTGGGCAGTTTGTGCTCCCGTACCGCAGTGTCAGCTATGTGCCTTATACTAAAGAAGAGTGTGCGGTGGGCGAACTCTCTACCCGCCTCTACGTCTTTTCGTCTATCGTCGAATTGCCCGAGGCGGTGTACGATGAACCACAGGGATATTACCTAATCTGGGAACGGTGCTGCCGCAACGATGATATTGTCAACATCATCGATCCGGGCGGATCGGGGCAAACGTTCTATCTGGAAATTCCGCCGGTGGTGAAAGATGGGCAACCGCTCATCAACTCTTCGCCTATTCTGTTTCCGCCGCTGAGCGATTATGCCTGCCTGGGCCACCCCTTTAACTTTGACTTTTCGGGTACCGATCCCGATGGTGATTCGCTGGTCTATTCCATAACCCCTCCGCTGAAAGGCAACAGCTTGCCTGTCCCGAACAGCATGATCGTGCCTCCATCGCTGCCCGGCCCCTACGCCACGGTCAACTGGGGCGGGGGCTACTCGGATCAGGTACAAATTCAGGGCACGCCGCCACTGGCCATCGATTCGCTCACCGGCCTGTTGCAGTTTACGCCCACTACGCTCGGCCTGCATGTGTTCGCGGTCAAATGCGAAGAGTATCGCAATGGCGTCAAGCTTGGCGAAGTACACCGGGAGTTTCAGCTGTTGGTCCGCCAATGCTTTCCCAACGCCGCGCCGCAGTCGATGGTGCTGTTGCCCGGCACCCAGGAAATCTACCAGGAAGGTGAGGTGATTACGATCAACCCGGGCGACGACCGCTGCCTTACGCTGGTGGGGATTGACCTGGATACGACTCAAAACCTCTCGGCCTGGGCGCGTTCGGTTAACTTTAATAGCCCCGTTACCCTGACGGTGACCGGTGGCGGCCCGGTGAACTACCCCGGCCAACCCGGCGACTCGGTCTACATGGAGATCTGTTTCGACAGTTGCATCGCCAGCTCGGACGTGCCACTTCTGATCGATTTGATCGTGCAAGACGACGGCTGCGCCCGCCCGCTACTCGACACGACCCGCATTACACTCAACATTCCCCCCTTACCTAACGAACCACCCGCCATACGCTCCGTGACGTGGGTACCGGGCGATACTGTTTCGATCGGCATCAGCGAACAAGTTCGCTATCAGGTCATCAGCGGCGATCCGGAACGCAAAATGGCTATACTGCGAGCCTACGGAGAAGAATTCCGTCTGAACGACGTGGGCATGAACTTCCGCGTCACGGCTGTGGGCGATTCGTTGGAAGGTACCTTGCAATGGCAACCGACCTGTTCGCCGGAGATTCTGGGTGTGCATCAGGTCAACTTCGTCTGTACCGATGGCGATTGCATCAATCCTAAATCGGATACGACCACCGTCTGGATTGAAGTGCTGCCTGAAGACAACGAACCCCCGCTTGTCCGCAAACTGCTGGAAGGCGACAGCATTGTGATGGAGGTCGGCGAAACCCTTTCGTTCAACGTAGAAGGCCAGGACACCGAAGGGCGGCGGGTCGTGTTGAATGCCGACGGGCTGGGCTTTCAATTGCAAAACGCCGGCATGCAGTTCAGCAGCAATCCGGGTACCACCGAAGCGACGGGCACGTTCCGCTGGACCAGTACCTGCGAGGCGATCACGGCCGGATGGATGCAGGTGCAATTCATCGCGCGCGATGAGCATTGCCTTTACCCGGGTGCCGATACCACCTCGGCGTGGTTGAAGGTAGAAAACGACGACCCCATTGCCATTATTTACTCCGACCTGGACACCACCGTTACGTCCATCCCCATGCTGGAAGTATTGGCCGGCAAAGACACTACTTTCAACCTTTTCTGCGAAGACATCGACACGTCGCTGATGGTGCTGGAGGCGCACGGCGTCGGGTTCGACCTCGCCGAGTTCGGCATGAGCTTTACCAGCCAACAGGGCACGCGCTTTCTGACATCGCCGTTCCAATGGAAAACCGATTGTAGTTACCTGCCGCAATCGCCCTTCCGGGTGGTCTTTACGCTCGGCGAACAGGGCTGCCCCGAGTACCGTCGCGATTCGGTCGTGGTCGATCTGGTCGTAATCGACTCGGCCGACCGCGATCTGATCAATCCTCCGAACGTGTTTACGCCCAACGGCGATGACAAAAACGAGGTGTTTGTGCTTACGGACCTTCCTCCCGACAATTGCAACGACCAGTTTTTAGCGGTGCGTATCTACAACCGCTGGGGCAAAGAAGTCTACCAGAACGATACCCGCGATTTCGCCTGGACCGGCGACGGCCTGCCCATCGGCATTTACTACTACGTTGTGGAGTACCGCCGCCGCAAAGTCAAGGGCTGGGTGCAAATCATGAGGTGATGTGAGGTATCGCTCCCAGTAAGGTTGTTTTCTACGTCAGTCGGAGGCGCTTTTGGTTTGCCCATAGCCCGCGGGCCATCGAACGGCAAACGAGGCTATTTCTATTTTATCTCAAACGTAATTTCTAATCAACTCGTGGGCGATCACGTCTTGCTTCCGACGTGACCGCTCGCCCGTCCGACGCATGCAAAAACACTTTTTAGTACTGGCTTGCACCGCTCTGTGTTGTGTTTCCTACAGTCAACAGCGCGTTGCCGAATACGATTGTGGGCCGATTGAAACGTTTATTCCGGTGGTCGACTCAGCACACTCGACTCTGGAAGGACAGGCCGAAGGGATTCTCCTCAAAAACCGTTATTACCAATGCCTGTACCACCCCGGCGAACAAGCGTTTCAGATCGTCGCCTTCTAAAAAGAAAAGGCCCCGCCAACATCCAGCGGGGCCTTTTTAATTTGGGCTACAACCGCTTCGGCTAGGCCGATTCTTTCATGGGGGTAGCTTCCGTATGCACCGTAGCACCCAGCAGGTTCAGAATTGAATAAAGGCCAAAATACGTACGGTTCACGTACAGCGTGTCCTTGACGCCCCGCGCCACCTTCGACTCCCGAATCTCGGGCATGGCCGAGAGCTTCTCGCTGAGGGCGTAGATCTCCTCGAAGTATGCGTCGTTGCTGAAGTCGAACGTAGGTTGGCTGAAAGGCCGGCCCAGCAATTCGATCATCGTCAGGAAAATGTCCCGGAAAAAGTCCTTTTCCTTTTCGGTATCCTGCGGAGTGAAAAATTCCAGTTCGTACAGAATGCGGTCGAGGCGCTCCTGGTCGCCCAGCGTATTTTTATACAAAAGCGCGAAGTAGTTGCGGTAGAACTGCGGCGGCAACACCTTCACACACCCGAAGTCGATCACGCCTAACGTCCCGTTGGCGCGCATCAGGAAATTACCGGGATGCGGATCGGCGTGGACTTGCTGCAGCGTATGGATCTGATACTCGTAAAAGTCCCAGAGCGCCTGCCCCAACCGGTTGCGCGTTTCCTGCGAAGGGTGCGTTTTCAGGAAATCGTCCAGATGCAACCCCTCCATCCAGTCCATCGTCAGGATGCGACGCGACGAAAACTCCGGATAGTAAGTCGGGAAATCGAGGTCGTGCAGGTGGCCACACGCCTGGGCAATTTCCTGCCCGCGGCGCAGTTCAAGTTCGTAATCGGTCTCTTCAATCAGTTTTTCCTCCACTTCTGCCATGTACTTGTCGACCTCTTTCTCGTTCAGGTTCAGCAGACGAATGGCAAACGGGCGCACCATCTTCAAATCGGACGAGATGCTGTTGGCTACGCCGGGATACTGGATTTTAACGGCAAAGCGCGTCCCGTCTTTCCACGCTTCGTGTACCTGCCCGATCGACGCGGCGTTCATCGCCTCCATGTTGAAGCGATCGAACATGGCCTGCGGTGCTTTGCCAAACGCTTCGCGGAAGGTTTTGACGACCAGCGGCCCCGAAAGCGGCGGCGCACTGTATTGTGAAAGCTGAAATTTTTCGGCGTAGGCACGTGGCAGCATGTTTTTGTCCATGCTCATCATCTGCGCGACCTTCAACGCACTACCTTTCAGTTCGCTCAGCGAATTGTAAATGTCTTCGGCGTTGTCGTTGTGAAGTTCGTCGCGCGTTGTGGAAGGATCGACGAGGCGTTTGGCGTAATGCTTCACGTAGTTGCCGCCGACCTGGATACCCGTACGCACAAAGCGACTGGCCCGGTTCACTTTACCGACCGGAATACTATTTTGTGATTTCTTCATGAAAGCGGAATTAAGGCTGGCTGACCGTCCGGCGATTCTGGAAAATAAAACGGGCAAAGTCGAACGCCGAGTCGATGGTGTTTCGTCCGATGAGATCGAACGACAGGTGCACGGCCTTTTCGATGGCGGCATCGGTCTTCTCAAACCCGGCACTTTCGTCGTTCCGCCAGAAGCGCAGTACAAACAGCAACTGGTACCACAAGCCGTCGCCGTAGCGGTCGGTCAGGTAGGGTCGCTGTGCAACTTCGCCGGTTTCTTCGCCTTCCCGCACCAGTTCCTTCGCATACGTTCGGAAGTCGTCGTGCAGGTAGGCGAGTTCGGCATTTACCTCGGGCATGGAACGCGCGGGGGCCATCCGGTTCAGGATGTAGCTCCGGTTTTCCTTCAGCACTTCTACAAAGGTGTAGTAAAACGCCAGGAGTTTTTCGCGTACTGTGTAGGTCTGATACACTTCGTCTTGTTGCAAACGGCCCAGCGTATCTTCCATAAAACCCCGCCAGATGTCTTTCTCCAGCGCAGCAAACGAATTGTACGACTCGTAAAAATTCGCTTCGGTGATTTTCAGCTTTTTGGCGAATGCATACACCGAGGGCGGACGATGCCCGACGGTCAGTTGATAATCGATGTAAGCACGGCGAATTTTATCGTTCTTTCCCATGTTTCTTCAACTTTCAGAAGGGGGAAATAGTTTGATCGGCAGCGGACTTCTCGCCCACAAAAGCGGTTCCGCTTAGCTTTTCATGTTCACGAACTGCAACGGCACCCCGATGTCGGTACCCTTGGCCTTCAGAAAGGCAATGACGCTTTGCAGATCGTCGATTTTTTTACCGCTCACGCGCACCTGATCGTCCTGAATACTGGGCTGCACCTTCAGGCCCTGGTCCTTGATCATCTTCGTAATTTTCTTGGCGGTTTCTTTGTCGAGGCCCTCTTTCACCGTGATGTCCTTCTTCAGCACCTTCCCCGACTGGTAAGATTCGGCGCTAAAGTCCAGGCATTTCGGATCAATATTTTGCTTCACCATCCGTTTGATGAGTATATCTTCGATGGTCTCGACCCGCATTTCGTTGTCGGTCGTAATGTGCAGCACCAGGGCTTTTTTGTCCAACTCGAGCGAGGTATCGGTGCCGTTGAAGTCGTAGCGTGTCGAAATTTCTTTCTTGGCCGTGTTTACGGCGTTGTCCAGCGACTGGTGGTCAATTTTAGAAACAATGTCAAACGAAGCCATAGGAGTATCGTTAGTAAGGTCTGTGCAATGCAAAGATACAAGGCCCCTCACAAACGCCGGCAGATGCGCTGCGTAGCCTGTCGGGATTCGATTTACTTTTACACGCATTTATAAAGATTCAGCTTCTATCGCCACCGTGACCACATGCACCCCGTTCCGCCTGACCGCACGTCTGTGCTGGCTGGGGCTGTTTTGGATCGGCAGCCTGCTTGCGGCACAGGCACAGGGCACGCCGGGCTTCGCTCTGGAGCCCGACTTCGGTTGCGTGCCGCTCTCCGTGCAGGTAACGGACGACGCCTCGAAAGCCCCGCCCGGTGGACGCACGCCGGCGTATGACAACGGCCAGGACACAGACACCAGCACCTTTTCGGCCGTCGACCCTGTTTTTTACTACGACGCACCGGGCGTGTACCTTGTCAAGCAACTGGTCGACGGCACGGCACCGCTGGCCGAGCGCATTGCCCGGCGGCGGCTGGTCGTGCTCGACACCGTTGTGCCCAACGCGCAGGTTGCGTTTTGCGAAGGCAACCGCGTACGCCTGACGGTCGACGACCGCGACGATGCGCGTTTCCTGCTTCCCGGGCGCGACTACGGAACGTACGCGGTCGGCGATACGACCCTTGTTTACGATCAGTACCGGATTCGGTGGGGCGATGGGCAGGAAGAAGTCGTACAGAAACGGCAGTTTGTACTTACCCACACCTACAACGACGGGAAATTCGACCACACCGTCCAGGTGCAGGGCCTGTACTCCGTTTCCGCGTGCGGTGGGACGGCCCGCCTGCCGGTGCGGTCGTTTCAGGCTCTGGCGTGGCCCGCGTTGAACCGCGCGGCGGTGCAAGCCGACGGCAGCGTCCTTTTGCAACTGCAAGTGGGCATTACGGGCCGGTACCGGCTGCTGCGCCAGACGGCGAATGGCCTCACTGCCCTCGATACGCTCGCCAACGAAGGTCCGCAGGACTATGCCTCTACCGCCATCGACGCCCGCAACCAGTCCGCCTGCTTCCGGTTCGAAGCCTTCGACGTATGTGGAAACACCCTTGCTTCCCCAAACCTTTGTACCACCCGCCTCACGGCCACGCCCAACGCGGCCCAGAACAGCATTACGCTAAGCTGGCCACGCGACCAGAGTGGATTCGCGTTTCGTCACTACACGATTTACCGGGACAATCGGCCCTTTGCAACCCTTCCGGACCGTGACCAGACTTCGTTTGTCGATACGGGACCGTTGCAGTGCGGCCAGCGTTACCAGTACCACCTTGTGGTGACGATGACCTACCCGCGTCAAACTGCCGAGATCGAATCGCATTCGCTACCGGTAGAGGTCACTGCCCAGTCGACCGTTCAGCCCGAGCCGGTGCAGCAGGTACAGGCCACCGTCAATCTGGAAAATCAGGTAGTGCTTTCGTGGCGCGCGCCGTCGCCAACGCCCAGCGCCTACCAGATCCGTCAGATGAACCCGGCGGGGAAACTACTCACCCTATTTACGGCGGGCGGCCCTGCTTTTACAGACCAACAGGCCGATCTTGCCAGCCAACCCTACTGCTACGAAGTGCTGTTCACCGATACCTGCGGCAATGTGTCGCGTACCAGTACCCGCGTGTGTCCGATCCGCCTGACGGGCGATCGCAACGAGACGAGCGTACGCCTGACCTGGACCGAGTACGAAGGGTGGCCCGGGGGCGCACAGCAATATTTTGTAGAGCGCATTGGTGCTGATGGCACCGTACTCGACTCGGCGCCGGCCAACGGGCGCAGTTTTCAGGAGTCACTCGACGACTTGCTCGACGCCGAGGAGCAGGTGCTGCGGTACCGCATCCGCGCCGCGCCCAACGACAACCGCTACACCGACTCGTACTCGAACCTCGTGACGTTTCGCCTCCCCTACCGCATCTACTTTCCTACTGCTTTTACGCCCAACGGCGACGGCCTGAACGACACGTTCCATGGTTTCGGGCGATTTGTGGAGCAGTTTACCCTGCGCATCTTCGACCGCTGGGGCGAGGTGGTGTTTCAAACGAACGACTTTACCGACGCCGGCTGGGACGGTACGTTCCGCGGCATGCCCCTGCCCCCCGGCCTTTACCCTTACACGGTGAGCGGTACCGACGAAACGGGTCGTCCCCTGACCTTGTCGGGCAAAGTGCAACTGATTCGCTAAAGCCGCCGTGTGGCTTATTTTCCGTCCATCCGCCTGTTTTTTACGTAGTTTTGTGCGAACCACGTGGTGAAGATTTAGCGTTTTCAGATATGTTCGATTTAAATAAAATGATGGGGCAGTTCAAAGAGGCCCAGACGAAGATGCAAGAGCTTCAGGAGGAAATCGCGGTCATGACGACCAGCGCCGAGGCCGGAGCAGGCATGGTAAAAGTGACGGTCAACGGGCGGCGGCAAATCGTCAGTCTGGAGATCGACCCGGATCTGGTCAAGCCCGACGACCGCGAAATGCTGCAAGACCTGGTGGTAGCGGCTGTCAACAAGGCTCTGGCCGACATGGAAACTATTGCGAAAGATGAGATGCAGAAGCGCGCTTCCAGCATGTTCAACATTCCGGGACTCAACCTGGGCGGCGGTTTCCCTTTCTAATCAATGCCGCAAACGGCCATCGTCATTCTGAACTGGAACGGACGCCACTATCTCCAACAGTTTCTGCCTTCTGTGGTGCGGCACCGGGGCGACAGCCGCGTCATTGTGGTCGACAACGCCTCTACCGACGATTCGGTGGCGGTACTGACGCACACGTTCCCCGAAGTAGAAATCCTTCAGCTTCCGACCAACGCCGGCTTTGCGGGTGGCTACAATCAGGCGCTTCAGCAAATCGAGGCTGAGGTCTACGTTCTGTTGAACTCTGACGTGGAAGTGACAGAAGGATGGCTCGAATCGCCCCTGGCGTTGCTCCGACAGCACCCCCGGGCCGCCGCCTGCCAGCCCAAGATTCGCAGTTTCCACGCTCCCGACTATTTTGAGTACGCCGGGGCGGCGGGGGGCTACATCGACCGGCTGGGCTATCCGTTTTGCCGGGGGCGGCTGTTCAATACGCTTGAGCAGGATACGGGGCAGTACGACGACGACCGTGAGGTGTTCTGGGCCAGCGGGGCGTGTCTGTTCATCAAGGCTGATGCCTTTCACGCCGTGGGTGGTTTCGACGAGGACTTCTTCGCCCACATGGAGGAAATCGATCTCTGCTGGCGGCTGCGCAACCTGGGCTACCGCATTTATTACTGTGGTCGCAGCACCGTCTACCACGTGGGCGGCGGCACGCTCGAACGCTCCAATCCCCGGAAAACGTACCTCAATTTTCGGAATGGCCTGACGCTGTTACTCAAAAATGTACCTGCCTCACAACTACCCTTTATTCTCTTCACCCGCATGGTGTTGGATGGCATCGCGGGCATCAAATTTCTGCTGACCGATAGCCTCAAAGACACCCGCGCCATTCTGAAAGCCCACGCTAGTTTCTACCGAAATGTGGCCCGTCACTGGCGCAAACGGCAGCGTATCAACACGCAACCGCTCGACGTAGGCGTCCTGCCGGGCAGCCTGGTCTGGAGTTATTTTATCAAAGGCAAACGGCGCTTTTCTCAACTACTTCCTTAAAAAACAAAAAAACTGTTGTATCATTTCAGGAAGAAGCTGCGTAGAAAAGCGAATGAATAGCGCGCGGAAGCGGAACCTGAAGAAATTGTATCTTCTTTAGATTTCCCATACGGTTCGGTGACCGCGCCTCAAATTCTGCCGGATTTTTAGCACAAAGGCTAACACCAGGTACATAATAACGGGTGAACCCAATGTCAGAAAAGACGCGTAGATGAAAAATAAGCGGACGTTTGTGGTGGAAATCCCTACCTTATCGCTTAGTTGGGTGCAAACGCCAAACGCTTTATCCTCAAAAAATAAACGGATTTTTTCCATCGTCTCAAGAGGACATGAAGTTTATAATGTGGAATATAGCAAATGCCAGAGCACCGTCAAAAAAGTTCCCGGACTTTTGAAAACCCGGAATATAACGATATTTTCGCAGCATTAAAACAATCAATAATCCTCACCTATGAATTATCTCAATAGACTAATTTCCAGTTTAACCCTTTTGGGAATGGTCAGCCTTTCGGGGTGTGCACTGAACAAAATGGTGAAGATGGCTCAGGATCAGGAACTAACCGTTACGCCGTCGCCGCTGGAAGTTCATGCGGATACGGTACGGTTTACGACCTCGGCCAAGCTTCCGCTCAAGATGTTAAAGAAGAACAAAACCTATACCGCCGACGTCAAATACAATTATGGTGGTGAGTCTGTAGATGCGGGGAACATTGTGTTTAACTGGGCTGATTACCCCAACGCGAAGACCGAGAACCCCTCGAAATCAGAGACTTTTTCTTTCCCCTACCAGGATGCGATGCGTCGCGGTGATCTGGTCGTGATTGGCACGGCCGCCAGCGCCAACGGTAAGTCGAAGTCGACGCCTGAATTCAAAATTGCTGACGGGGTCATTACGACTTCTAAGCTGGTTCAGCCTTATTACTTCTACGCATACGCCGACCACGAATACAACACGGGCGAAGAGCTTGAGCCTACGTACGTGCAGTTCTTCTTCCAGCAAGGTAGCTCTTACCTGCGTCCGACTGAGGTACGCAGCTCACGCGGACGTTTCCTGAACGCGTTCATCGCCGACAAAAACGTAACGCGCAGCGTAACCATCACGGGTACTCACTCTCCGGAAGGTGCTGAGCGTATCAACGCACGTCTGGCCGACGACCGCGCCGAAGCTATTGAGAAATACTATCGCCGCCAGATGGGCCGCTACGACTACCAGGGCATGGCCGACTCGATCGAGTTCCTGCCTAAAGCAGTAGTTGAAAACTGGGACTCGCTGAAAGCTGAACTGGGCCGCGACGAGCGTTTGACACAAACCCAGAAAGATGAGATCCTGAGCATCATCAATGGTTCAGGCAGCTTCGAAGACAAAGAAGACGCGCTGCACAGACTGTCGTCTTACCGGTACTTGCTCAGCACGGTATACCCGAAAACGCGTACCGCTACCACAGAAATCCTGACGGTGAAAGAGAAGAAAAGCCTTCCTGAAATTTCGGCCCTGTCGAAAGGCATTACACAAGGTTCGGTTAGCATGGACACGCTGTCTGACGCTGAACTGGCCTTCTCTGCGACCCTGACGCCGCTGCTGGAAGAAAAAGAAGCCATCTATCAGGCCGCTATCAAGAAGAACGATCGCTGGCAGGCACACAACGACCTGGCTACGGTTTACCTGCAAATGGCTGCCGAGCAGACCAGCGAGTCTTCGATGAGCAACTACCTGGAGCAAGCCAACACGCAACTGGGCATCGCCAAGAATCGCCAGGAATCTCCTGAAGTATATGCCAACATGGCGACCCTCAACATGATGCAGGGCGACTACGACATGGGCATGCAGAACCTGCAAAAGGCGATGAATATGAACCCCGACGAAGAATTACGTCAAGGCCTGAACGGCATGATGGGCACGTTGCAAATCATGCGTGGCATGTACAGTGAAGCGGCCCGCAGCCTGAGCAGCGCTCCTGACACTGCCATGGTGCTGTACAACCGCGGTCTGGCTCAGTTGTTGAGCGACGACTTCAACAACGCACGTGCCAGCTTCGACGAAGCCATTCAGTCAGATTCTGAACTGGCGTTGGCTTACTACGGTAGCGCCATTGTAGCCGCCCAACAAGGCAACGAGCAGGCCATGGCCGATATGCTGCGCCAGGCGATTCAAAAAGACGCTTCGCTGCGCGCCTATGCCATCGACGACCTGGAATTCCAGAAATACTTCGATTCGCAGACGTTCAAAGACGCCGTGCAGTAATCAAACTTGATCTTTCTAAAAAAGGCCCATTCGAAACCGGATGGGCCTTTTTTAATGCAAAAAATCCGCGGCCCCTTTTGAAATTAATCCATAATTTTACCGACCCTTATGGGACGCGCATGCGTTTCCTCGGGATCAACCGCCTAAATTACGTTCATTCATGAGAGAAATACAGTTTCGCGAAGCGTTGCGCGAGGCCATGTCGGAAGAGATGCGCAGAGACGAGAGTATCTTCCTGATGGGAGAAGAAGTCGCTGAGTATAACGGAGCCTATAAAGTAAGCCAGGGAATGCTCGACGAGTTCGGGGCGGCCCGGGTGATCGACACGCCCATTTCGGAGCTGGGCTTTGCCGGCATCGGCATCGGTGCAGCCATGAATGGCCTGCGTCCCATCATCGAGTTCATGACGTTCAACTTCTCGCTCGTGGCCATCGATCAGGTGATAAACGGCGCCGCCAAAATGATGTCGATGTCGGGTGGTCAGTACTCGGTGCCGATCGTTTTCCGCGGCCCTACCGGGAACGCCGGGATGCTGTCGTCGCAACACTCACAGAACTTCGAAAACTGGTACGCCAATACGCCCGGCCTCAAAGTCGTGGTGCCTTCAAACCCTTACGACGCCAAAGGGCTTTTGAAAACCGCCATTCGCGACCCCGATCCGGTGATTTTCATGGAGTCGGAATTGATGTACGGCGACAAAGGCGAAGTGCCGGAAGAAGAATACCTGATTCCGATCGGCAAGGCTGATGTGAAGCGGGAAGGCTCGGACGTAACGGTTGTTTCGTTTGGCAAGGTGATGAAGATCGCACTGGAAGTCGCAGAAGAAATGGCGAAAGACAACGTTTCGGTCGAGGTGATCGACCTGCGCTCGGTTCGCCCGATCGATTACGCGACCATCATCGAGTCGATCAAAAAGACCAATCGCCTCGTCATCGTGGAAGAAGCCTGGCCGCTAGCCTCAATCTCGGCCGAGTTGGCGTACCACATCCAGCGCTACGCGTTCGACTACCTCGATGCCCCCGTGTATCGCATCACCAGCCGCGACGTACCGCTGCCGTATGCACCCACGCTCATCGACGCCATTCTGCCCAGCACAAAGCGCACCATCGAGGCCATCAACGCGAGCCTCTACCGTAGCTAGGAATTTTCAAGATGCTGATAAAAAATCCCCTCTTCCGAGGGGATTTTTGTTTTTCGCCTGCCTGATCAGTGCTGGCGCGCCAACTGATACCGTACTTCCAGACGAGCACTGGTGTTGGCCGTCAGAAACGGGTTGGCCATCTGCCAGCCGGCGGTTTTGCTGGTTAGTGTCGCCGCCAAGGCCCAATGCGAACCCACCTGGTAGCCCGCCGTCAACGCCAGCGCCCCACCCCATTTTCCCTCCGTATCGAAGAAGCCCTGCCGACCGGGTTGTTGCCAGCCCTGCGCACTTCCGGAAAGGAGCCAGCGTGAGTCGGCCGGAACGTAATCGAAGAGGTCGACCTCCACGCCAGGATACGTATGGTGCTGATTTCGAAACGTATGGACCGCCGCCAGGAGTTTGTAACGCACCGTGCGCAGCGGTACAAACAGCGAGATGGCGTGCCCGAAGTGGGTCGGGACGTATTGCGGAAACACCAGAAACGAGAACCGCTCTCCGAATCGAATGCGATTCACTCCAAAAATGGCTGGGTTCAAAAAATTAATCAGCGACAGCTTTTTCTGCGCTTCCAGGTAATGTTGTGCTTCTGGCGAAAGATCCTGGAAGCCTACCCGTCGGTTTACGCCCTCGCCATTTGGAAACGGATCACGCTCGGTATACGGGCGATCGGGCCCAAACAAGTCGTAAGCCCAGGCGGTCAGGTCGGCACCGGCAAAGTCGCGGTTCACGTCCTGCGCTGCTTCGTGCGGTGGCGCAAGCACTTTGACCGAATCGCTGGCAGCCGAGGTAGAAAAGCGAAAGTAATTCCAACCATAGTAAGCATTGTAGAGGTAAAGCGCGTTCTTGTAGATCGTTCTGGGTTCGTGTACATCGCGCACCAGATTGTACTGGGTCAGGTAACTTTCCGCCTGCAAACCCGCTACGTAGGCATACAGCAAGTCGGGCAGGTGATCCCGCTTGAGCACCGTCAATTGCGCATCGCTTACGCCGAATACTGTTCCGTCCCACCGCGTAAACAGCCAGTTCCCATTTTTGGGAGAAGCGCCGTTCATGCCCAACACCGCGCGGTGAAACTCTTCGTGTGCCCAAACGCCCAACGGCAGGGGGAGTTCGCTTCCGTAACGCACCAACCCCAGGCTCATCAGGTACTTTAGCGAGCCGTTCAGCAGCTTTCGGCCGCCGGTGGTGTGATCAGAAACCGGCAGAACCAGATTGCTCAGGCCATCAATCCCCCAGTAACTGAGGTCATAGACATCGCTACTAAGTTGCGCGGCCTGTTGCATGGAAGGCATCCGGTACGGCAGGTCGCGGTTTTGCGGAAAGTCATAAAGTGGTAAGGCAAGGCGTAACCGATACACTTCGGTCGATTGCCCCCACGAAAGGCCGCTTCCTACGAACAGGAAGAAGACCCAAAAACGAAACAATTTCATCGGATTTTGCTTGAAGAAAGGAGAAATAAATGGCCGACAAGTCTGAGCGCAGGCGTGTGGAGTAAGGGAGAAGAAGAGAGGACTACTTAAGGCTGAGCGGCGCGGGTGCCAGCGGCGATCAACTCCAGGGTGTGTGCTAGAGCGGGGTCCTGCCCGGCCAGCACGTCCTGAATCGTCGGGACAATTTCGTAGTCGGGTTGGATGCCCCCTGCCTGGTGAGGGGTCGCTTCAACGCCTGCCATGTAGTAGGCCACCAGCGGAATGCCCAGCTCCAGGTTGGCATGCGGGAGCTTCGCGATGGTGAAAACGCCACTGTTGTCCCCTTGCAGCGCACCACTGGTCTCCTGTCCTACAAACACAGCGCGTTGGTTTACCTGAGCACAAGCCGCAAACTCGGTCGTGACCGAAAAGCTGCGCCCGTTGATCAACACGTACACATCGCCCAGAAAAGCCTCGTTCTTGGGTTTGCCGGGTTTCAGGCGCGCCCGATTACGCCACTCGGCACCCGTGGGTGTTTTGTGCAAAAACGGCCGTACCATTTTGTAGATGGAAGGATGGTAGCCCGGAAAGGTCAGCTTCTGCCCCGTGGCTACCAGGCGATCGTAGTATGCAAAGGGTTGATCGGTCATATAGCTGTACAGCAATTTTCCCCACAGATCCCGGCCGCCTTCGTTGTCGCGCAGATCCAGAATCAGGTGTTGTGCTCCCTTCTCTTTGATCTCCCGAAACGAAGCTTCCAGGAACTGCTCAAAGTCTTGTTCTTTTTTATCGACCCAGAAGCTGGAAATTCGCAACAGGGCGGTCTGGTCGTCCACCCAGTTCAACCGTAACGGCAGTTGGGCAGGAGTGGCGTGTGCCTTTTCGTAGTGATGAATCGCCTCTAGTGTCACGGCCGGGAGGGTAGTCGTTTGCGTTTCGCCTCCGGCCCGGTACGTCACCTCATACTGCGGGCCCGTTCCGATGTATGTAGCATAAATGCCTGAAAAGTAGTGGTTCAGATCGGCGTACTTTCCGTTGCGGGTGTCCCCGTCGGCGAAAGTGAGCACCGGCAACAGTTGGCCGATCAGGCTCTGCATCGGTTGCCCGTCGATTGCCACAATTTCCGCTCCGGCCGGTAGCGAGTCTGCACCGTAGTGTCCAAGGACCCACGCCTGTTCGCCGACAATGTAGAGCGGCAAGGGGAACAGGTCTTCCGTATGAAACGGGTATTTTTCTTCGCGGCCCGATGCCATCCATTTGGTGTGGCCACAGCGCAGCGCAGCGATCAGCGGCGTGAGCGTGACGTAGAACTCCTGCCGCGATAAAGGCCGCTGGAGCGCCGCGGACGTGGCGTCGAAGAGGGAGTCGAAGGTGGCTTTTGACGTGTACCGGTACAGACCCGGGTGAGCTTCTTCCAGCGCTTGGCGGAAAATGCTGAAATCTTCCTGCAGTTGGGTGGACGACAGGCGGGTATCCTGCGCATAAAGTCGGGGGGCGGCCGCCAGCCACAAGACAGCACAGGCGAGCCAAAGGAGACGTATCATGGTACTTGGAGTTGGTTGAAATACGTCACAAAAGTAGAATGAGAAAGATGGCGTGTCGTCCGATCCGCGAAGTTCAGACCAATTCCCGGGCATTTTTGCGCATAAATTCCGAGGGGGTCTGGCCGGTCTGTTTCTTAAACACAGCGTTGAACGTAGCTTTAGAATTGAAGCCCGCTTCTTCGGCAATGCCCAGGATGGTCAGGTGGCGGTATTCTTCATCCCACAGAAGTTGCTTCGCTTCTTCCACACGATAGCCGTTCACGAAATCATAAAAATTCTTGCCCAGTTGCTCGTTGATGAGCTGCGACAAATGGTGGCGCGGCAGTTCTAATTGATCGGCCAGTTCCTGAATCGTCAGCGTTGATTGTCGGTAGGGTCGGGCGTGTTGCATGTGCCGCAGCAGACGTTCGTGGTAAACTGCCGTCTCTTCTTCTTTCAAAGCCGATCGCTGATACTTAGCCGGTGGCTCCGGTACGGCGGTGGGCGGATCGGCCACGGCGGGCAGCGATGCGGCCTCACGTGCGCCGCGTACGTTCAGGGCAGGATTGAACAACTGCGGTTGGGTCAGGGCCCGGTAGCCCATCCAGTAGATGCAGCCGATCACCCCGAGGTAGTGATAATGATAAAACGCGGCCAGCCCCCACCAGCCCCATTTGCGCGCATAAAACGTCGGAATGGAAATCACCAGGATGCCCAGCATAAAGCCCAACAGTTGCCAGAGCCAGCGTAACCGCAGGGCTTGTGCATCGGAATACATCTCTTGCAACTGACGTTGATAACGTTGCAAGGTGTAGAGCGCTATCCCCAGATACACCACGTGCAGACCGTTCAGCGCTTGGTTCAGCCAACCAAAATCGTCTTGCGAAGCGCGCTCAAAATCGTCGAGGTAGGCGATTTTTTCAGCGGCGGGTTGTACGTAATAGGGCAACAGAACGCAGAGGCAAGCGAAGAAGGGCACCAGATGCACGGCATCTCGCCAGGACCCGCGGGGCGGCTCCGTAAGCTGACGCACGTACAGGTAGAGTAACGGCCCAAACAGCGAAGGCAGCAGCCAGCCTACTTTGCTCAGGTGCGGAAATTGGAGAAAAAAAGCGCGGTTGTCGAAAGCCACCAGCACGGACTGAACCGACAGCAGCACGAGGAGCAGTGCCAGAAGACCGTTGGCACGGCGGTTGGCATGGCGGGTCAGGAGCAGGCAGGCCAGCAACAGGCCTTGCAAGGCTCCAGCAACCAGAATCAGTGGCAGAAATCCGATGCCCATAGCTTCGTTTTTACTAAAAATACGCGGTTCGTTGCAGAAGCAAAATACCGACGCGCTGGTACAGGTCACAAGTAAAAAGCCGACATCGCCCGGCAGCGCGGGGCCCGAAGCATCAGGATGAAATACCGTACTTTTCCCCTTCCATCAATCCCTCGTCATGCAACCTTTTCTATTCCTCTGCCTTGTTGTTCCGCTGTGGGGAGCTACGCCGCCGGAACCCGACTTCAAAAGCAATTTTCTGGACCTGTGGGCGCGGGCCGGCGCGTACACCCTGGAAGTAGCCGACGCGATGCCAGAAAGCGCATACGATTACCGGCCTACGCCAGACGTGATGACCTTCCGGGAGCAGTTGACGCATCTGGTGCAAAACCTCAACTGGATTACGTCTACATTTCTGAAAGACGAAACGTCACCACTCGAAGGGAGGTCTTTAGAGCATCTTTCCAAAAAAGAATTAATTACTGCACTAACTGCCGCGTTTTCGTACGTGGAGGCCACAGCGCAACATTTTCCGCCCGAGGCCCTGGCCGATCCGGTCACCTTTGGCAATGCGCCTGTTAACAAAGAACGTCTTTTTTACGTGATGCGCGATCATATGACCCATCATCGTGCACAGTGCATCCTTTATCTGCGCATGAACGGCATCGAACCGCCATCGTACCGCGGGTGGTAAGCGCTTAACAAAAGCATAACACCGCCACAAATTCAACGCGGAGAATTATCATTTCCATAACATTGAACGCAAAAACTTACACGCACCATATTTTTTATGGCATTTTGCGGCAAAAACCGTATTCCGTTCTTAATTTGGAGTTAAACTGTTATCGGTTATTATATGAAACTCCCCAACGACTCACAAAGACAAATGATTGTAGCTTCGCTGATGCCTTCGCGGGTACAGCAGCAGGTAATTTCGATGTTGTACCAGGAAGAGAGCTGGCGCATGATGACCCTTTGGGCCTTCCGCGCGAAAAATACTCCCGAGGGACCACGCGAAGAGCTAATCCTGCGCGATCGCTACACGTTTGGGATGAGTCCTACGCTTTATAACTTCCCGCTGGTATTGAATTAATAAAAAAGGCGAGTCGACACTCGCCTTTTCTTTTTTATGTGAATTTACGATCGGACGTCGAGCTTTTCGTGCTCTGAATCGCCTCGTGCATCTTTTCCCGTCACGGTCGACTTGACCATTCCGTACAGCGTCAACAAAGTCCCTGAAGCCGAATCCCAATACTCCGCCTTCTCGACGGTGATCTTCAGCAAGGCAATATCGGGGGTATCCAGCCCATCGGCGAACCAGGCCTTTAAGGTCGGATTCCACAGATCGTGCATCTTGGCTTTGTCTTTTACCAGTTGCGCTTCGCCCGAAACCGACACGTAGGTGTCTTTGCCAGGCCCCGAATAGCCTAACCCAACTTTCGGATTGCGCTCGATTTCCCGGACCTTATCCGACTGGTCGCTGGTAAAAAACCATAAGATCCCGTCGGCATCCACGCGCGTGGTGTGCATGGGGCGTGCCCGAAATCGCCCGTCGTCCCCTTGGGTGGTGAGCATGGCGATCTCTACCTTTTCAATTTCTTCTTTGAGTTTGATGGCCGCATCGGTGTGTGTGATTTGCCCTTCCATGTGTGTTGTCAGTAAGGTGAAAAAATGGGGTATATGTTTGATTACTACTGCATTAGAAAAAGGTTTGAGTCAGAGCAAAATAAAAAAGCAGCTCGGGTGAGCTGCCTTCGTACAATCCAATCGTATAGCAAATTAATGTCAGAGTCGGCGAATTTTGGCCCCCACGGCCTGGAGCCGTTGGTCAATCTTCTGATACCCCCGGTCGATCTGTTCGGCATTGTCGATGATGCTGGTGCCTTCGGCCGAAAGCGCCGCAATCAGGAGCGATACCCCGGCCCGAATGTCGGGCGACGACATGCGAATGCCGCGCAGGTTCATTTTCCGGTCCAGTCCGATGACCGTAGCACGGTGCGGGTCGCAAAGGATAATCTGTGCACCCATGTCGATCAGCTTATCGACAAAAAAGAGGCGACTTTCAAACATTTTCTGATGCACCAGCAGCGTTCCGCGTGCCTGCACGGCCGTGACCAGCACAATCGACAGCAGATCGGGCGTAAAGCCAGGCCACGGGTGGTCGGAAACCGTCAGGATCGAGCCGTCGATAAACGTATCGATTTCGTAGTGGTGATGCACCGGAATGTGAATATCGTCGCCGCGGAATTCGAGTCGGATGCCCATCCGCTCAAAAACGCTCGGAATCAGGCCTAATTGGTCGATGCGTGCATTTTTGATGGTGATGGCCGAGCCCGTCATGGCCGCCAGCCCAATGAAACTCCCAATTTCGATCATGTCGGGCAACAACGTATGTTCGGTGCCACCCAGGGCTTCCACCCCTTCGATGGTCAACAGGTTGGACCCCACCCCCGAAATTTTGGCCCCCATGCGGTTCAGCATGTGGCAGAGCTGCTGCAAATACGGTTCGCAAGCGGCGTTGTAGATCGTGGTTTTGCCTTTGGCCAGGACGGCCGCCATGATGATGTTGGCCGTGCCCGTCACCGATGCCTCGTCCAGCAACATGTAGCATCCTTCCAGGTTGGTCCCGTCGATGTGGTAAAACCCGTCTTTGGCGTTGTAGTTGAATTTGGCACCCAGCTTTTCCAGTCCGATGAAGTGTGTATCCAACCGCCGGCGGCCAATTTTGTCGCCTCCGGGCTTGGGAATGCGGGCGCGTCCGAAACGTGCCAGCATCGGCCCCAAAATCATGATGGACCCCCGCAGCGAAGCCGCCTGGCTGGCAAACTCCGGCGTGTCCATGTATTCTGGTTTTACGTCTTTCGCCTCAAACCGGTAAGCCCCTTCTTCCAACTTCTCTACCGAAACGCCCAGGGAGCCCAGCAGTTCAATCAGTTTGTTTGTATCACGAATATCGGGCAGGTTCCGCATGATGATAGGTTCCGGCGTGAGCAGAACCGCACACAGTACCTGCAATGATTCGTTTTTGGCCCCCTGCGGAACAATATCGCCGCGCAATGGGTAACCTCCTTCTATTTCGAGTGAAGCCATGAAGTTGTGTAAGGGTTGTGTAGATCAAAAGTTTGTTGATAGTCCGCAGCTCAAAAAGCTAACTCGCTCATTTACTGAGGAGTACCAAAGTTAAAGCACTCCTCCGGGACGCGTGCCTGGCGAAGTGCTTAAAATTCGTGGTGTGTAAGAAATTTATGGAATTACCGACGTCTCCCACCCTGGCGACGGTTGCTGCGGTAGTTGCGACTTCCTCGGTTGCTGCTGTTGCTCGTGTTGTTGTTGCTACTGCTGCCGGGATAATCGCGCACGGGCTGCGAATCGAAGAGGTTCTGCGCCTTTACGCGCTCGATCGGGATTGTAAGTTTTCCGCGGGAAACGTCACGCAACTGTTGGATAATGACCTCATCCTCAATGTTTTCTTTGTTCCAGGTGCTGTAAAAACTCTTCATCAGCTTGCCCAGGTAGATGATGGCCGCCTCGCGCTCCTCCGGATCTTCCAGATCGACGGCCCGCTGCACCAGCAGTTCTAAGTTGCGGCCGTAGTGTTTGTAACGCACTTCGCCTTCGCGGTAGCGCATGCGTTGTGGTTTTTTATGGATGATGGCCGGCTCGGGTTTGGGATAGGGTCCGTCTACGTCCAGTTCGAAATTCGACATGATGTAGAGGTCGTCCCAGAGTTTCTGGTGGTAATCCTGCGTATTCTGGAAGTTCGGATTGAGCTGCCGCATCAGGTCCACCAGGACGATGGCCGATTGCGTGCGCTCTTCACGGTCCGGAATGCTCATGACGTGCTGCACCAGACGTTGCACATTCCGGCCGTATTCTTTCAGGATGATGTCCTCATCTTCCGTATAATAATAAAATAGATTTTCTCTCTCTGGCATGGAATTAAAAATTACAAAAGGCAAATGACTGATTACAGATGGGTAGAGACCTCAGGTCTCAGGGTATAGCTATGCAGGTAGTGGGTTTGGTTCAATAGGCACCAACGCCTCAACGTGTAGCGCGGGCCCTTCCTTCTCTGCCGAAGCACCGTTTCGTCTGCTCAAAAGAGGGCGCGTTATCACGCCATCGCCCCCTCACACCGGTTACTCGTGGATCATCAGCTTGGCGAAGCTCAAAAGTAACGTCTTTTCGCCATGTTGCTGAAAATTAATACGGGCCTTGCGGTCGTTGCCCTGCACTTCGACAGCGCTGACGGTACCGAACCCAAATTTGGGGTGCTCTACCGTCATGCCTGCCTTCAGGCGCATCGGGTCGCTGGGCCGGAAATTGGCCGAGGGCTGATGGGCGCTCTTTCCATTCACAGGAATGCGTTTCACCGGCGCACCGGCCCGCTTGAACTGCGCCGCAAAACGCGTGGGGCGCGGCGCGGCCTCTTCGGTCCGGAAACGGCGCGTCACTTTCAGGTATTGGCCGTCCAGCTCCTGCAGAAACCGGCTGGGCTCGCAACTGCGAATGTTCCCGAAACGGTAGCGGCTCAGCGCGTACGAGAGGGTGAGCTTTTTCTCCGCACGGGTGATGGCGACGTAAAACAGGCGGCGCTCTTCTTCCAGATCTTCGCGGCTGTTGAGCATCATCTGCGAGGGAAACAGGTCCTCTTCCATACCCACCACATACACATTCCGGAACTCCAGTCCCTTGGCCGAGTGGATGGTCATCAGGGTTACCCGGTCAGGATCTTTGTTCTGATCGTCTTCCCAACTCGTTAATAACGAGACGGTTTGCAAAAACGTGCCCAGGGTTTTGTCTTCGTTTTCCGGGTTGTCGACAAACTCTTTGATGGCGTTCAGCAATTCCTGTACGTTCTCGTAACGTGAGATGCCTTCCGGAGTTTTGTCTTCGTAGAGTTCCTTCAGCAAGCCCGACTCGCGTGCCACCTGCGACGCCACTTCGAAGGCATTCTTGGTCTGCATAGCGAGGTCGAAACTCTTGATCAGGTTGGCGAACGCATCGATCGAGTTCGCCGTCCGCCCCGACATGGCCGTGTAGATGTTGCCGATGATGTCCCACAACGAAACGTCGTTTTCGTTGGCCATCACGATCAGCTTCGCGATGGTCGTATCGCCGATGCCGCGCTTGGGCAGGTTGATGATGCGCTTCAGCGCCTCCTCGTCGTTGTGATTGACCACAAACCGCAGGTACGCCAGCAGATCCTTGATTTCTTTGCGCTGGTAGAACGACAGCCCCCCGACGATGCGGTACTTGATGTTCATCTTCCGCAGGGCCTCTTCCACGTTCCGCGACTGGGCATTGGTGCGGTACAAGATGGCGAAATCCTGGTTGCGCAGCGCGCCGTTCATTTTGTCTTCGAAAATGGAGGTCGCCACCAGCCGGGCCTCTTCCGCATCGCTCGAAGCTTTGATCAGCTCGATCTGGTCGCCCTGTTCGTTGTCGGTCCAGACTTCTTTCCGCAGCTGGCGGTCGTTGTGCTTGATGAGCGAATTGGCTACTTCGACAATGTTGCGGGTCGAACGGTAGTTCTGCTCCAAACGCACGGTTTTCAGCTCGGGGTAATCCTTCTCGAAGTTGAGGATGTTCTGAATATCCGCCCCCCGGAAGGCGTAAATGCTCTGCGCGTCATCGCCCACCACACAGAGGTTGCGGTGCACGGCAGCCAGCTTTTTGGTAATCAGGTATTGCGAGACGTTCGTGTCCTGAAACTCATCGACCAGCAGGTACCGGAAGCGATGCTGGTACTTGTGCAGCACGTCAGGGTGGTCGCGGAACAGCACATTCGTGTTGAACAGCAGGTCGTCGAAATCCATCGCCCCCGATTTAAAACACCGCTGCTGGTACAGTTTGTAGAGGCGTCCCATTTCCGGGCGGCCGGCCACCTCGTCGTCGGCGCGGTAAAACGGATCGTTGATGTACGTCTGCCAGGAAATCAAGCGGTTTTTCGCCATCGAGATCCGCCCCAGTACCACGTTCGGTTTGTAGACTTTGTCATCCAGCGCCGCCTCCCGGATGATGGACCGCAGCAGCGATTTAGAATCGTCGGTGTCGTAGATGGTGAAGTTGCTCGGATAATTGAGTCGCTCGGCTTCGAACCGCAGAATGCGGGAAAAAATGGAGTGGAAGGTACCCATCCAGATGTTCCGCGCCTCGTTGCCGATCATCTTCTCGATCCGCTGGCGCATTTCGTTGGCCGCTTTGTTGGTAAAGGTCAGGGCCATGATGCGGAACGGGTCCGTGCTCTGTTCGATCAGGTGCGCAATGCGGTAAATCAGTACGCGGGTTTTGCCCGAGCCGGCTCCGGCAATGACCATCAGCGGTCCTTCGGTATGGAGGACCGCCTCACGTTGCGGCTCGTTGAGCGAATCCAGCTTCAGTCGCATGAATCGTCGCTAAAGTTAAGTTAGGGGTGATTTCTTGATGCTCTGCGTTGCAGGATATGCAAGTTACGAGATTTCGGGCATCTGCGGGGGCAGTCCCCTGATTTGATGCGAATTGCGCAGGTGGAGGCTGGTCTCAAGAAACACTACACGGCATGGAAGCGTGTCCAAAGGCTACACCCCGTAAAGTACGGTCAGATCATAGCTGGAAATGTGGACACACCGGTGGAACTGACAAGAAATCTTTTTGAAGCACTCCTGGATTACAGACGGTTACCCAAACCTCTCCTCTCTCGGACCACAAAGAGCATTTCCAAATTTCTCCGTCATTAGTATTTGGATTAAGTCTAAATAAGGTTACTTTTGTTACTGATATGGTCGAAATCTTCGGAACGTCGTCGGGTGCTCTTTACCAATGTGACCGAGACAATTGCTTTTATCTCCAGTTTCAGGACAAGCAAACCTCTTTTCGTGTATGCAGTCTCCTCGCGTTTAAAAGGAAAATCGATAACATTGACCTCGTAAGCCTGCTAACGGACGAAGACGACCGGTCGGGTATGACCATCGTCAGAACCTGTCAGCACCGCGAGCTCTTCGTACTGACCATCCGGGAAGTGCTGGAGCTCAAAGAGATCTTATCCGGAGCATTGGTGATGCTGGAGTTGAACAGCATATTGCACCAGAAGTTGCAGTATAGTTTCTCCTGAATCCCGCTTCATTTCCTTTTACACCCTTAAATCGTAATTTCTCTATGAAAGATCTACTCAGACAAAGAGTTTTTATTCCTGAGGCCTCGGCCGCCTTGCTGAACCAACAAATTGCGTTGGAAGCTGCGTCTTCGTCCGCTTACCTGGCGATGGCCGCCTGGTGCGATCAGCACGGCTTCGACCATACGGCGGGACACTTCTACAAGCAGTCGGAAGAGGAGCGCAAGCACATGCTGAAGTTGTTTCACTACCTGAGCGACATGGGTGGACTGGCCGTTTCGCCGCCGCTGTCGGAAGTACAACATGAGTTCGCTTCGCTGCGCGACGTGTTCGAAAGTGCGCTGGACCATGAGGTGCAGGTTACGGAATCAATCAACAAGATTGTGGCCGCCTGCCGCAAAAGCAACGATTTCGCAACGGAGAATTTCATGCAGT
Source organism: Catalinimonas alkaloidigena (assembly GCF_900100765.1). Lineage (NCBI taxonomy): Bacteria > Pseudomonadati > Bacteroidota > Cytophagia > Cytophagales > Catalimonadaceae > Catalinimonas > Catalinimonas alkaloidigena. The sequence goes on from NZ_FNFO01000008.1 coordinate 295,599, forward strand.
GGTACGTGAAGGAACAGGTGGAAGAGGAGTACATCGTGCGCCGCGCGTTGGAGTTGATCGACCTAGCCGAAGCAGGCAGCCTCGACCTGATTGAGCTGGACGAACGCCTGGCACAAATCTCGTACCCCGCTACCGAAGAATAAGTTTTTTCCCTTAACGCTCTTTACCAACCGAACGCTTTTGCCCCATGACGCTGAACAACGAATTGTTTGACTTCGGTTTCTACGACGAAAATCCGCTGATTACCAAATCGCTGCAAGACGCGCCCGGGTGCGTCTTTAAGAAGTGCTGTAAGAAGTACAAAAAGTCGGAGAAGAAGCGGTGCAGAAGCTGCCCTAAACGTTAGTTTACTATGTGTTGGTACCCATAGATGATATAGAAGGCCATCCGCTCGGATGGCCTTCTGTTGTTATAGCATCAGCGATCGCCCGAAGGCTCGCTTCACAGGGGTTGTCAGGACAGTCGGCGTTTAGCGCTGGGTGGTGGATTGGGTCGAAAGGAATTCGGCCGGCACCTGAATAATCGACATGGTATGCACTCCATCGGCCTGTTTGTTGACGAACGAAGGACTGTTGGGCTGGTCGTAGTTGGCCACAAATAACTTGTCGCCTACCAGCAACGGCTCGCACGGCTGGTCCAGCCCGCCGTCGGCTCCGTCGGTGTCGCCGTTTTTCGCTAAGGTGCGGACCTCTCCTTTTTTGGTGACCACATGGATCGCGTTCAGTTCCGAATCGGCGATGTAAAGATGGTCGGTCGTCTTGTCGATAAAGATCCCGTCGCAACAGGGAATTGTCCCCAGCTTCAGAAATTCCTCTTTCGAGTTGACCGCTCCGCTCTGGTCAAAAGTCAGCTTGAACACCCGGCCGTCGGTAAACATCCCCACGAACAGATTGCCCTGGCTGTCGAAATCCATTCCGTCAGTACCCAGGTCGTTGCCGTCCTGCGGAATGGCCTCGAACGTGGCGATCAGGTGGCGTTCTTCCATCGAAGGCTGAATCTGCACCGAATCATTTTCCATTTCATGGCTCGCAATGCGGAAAATCCCGCTGGTGTGCATGTCGTCACTAGTGCGCCATTTGGTATCGGTAATGTAGAGGTCGTTCTTGTGCCAGCGCAGGGCATTCGGATGTTTCAGGCCTTTGGCCACCACGTCGACGCCTACCGGCTTCCCGTTCTCCATGTTCAATCGCAAGATGCGCGACTGAAAGTTACTGTCCAGATTGTACTGGTTGTCGGCAATGTAAAGGTTACCGTCCGGCCCGAACGAAATACCCATCGGAACCGCCTTGTGGGTGGTAGGATGCGCCGGCAGGTTGTAGGCCACTTCCCATTGGTAATCGGGCGTGATTTTCACCAGAAGCCCCGGGTAGGCGGGGGCGCTGGAATTGGGACACGAAAAGAAGACGTTCCCTTCCGGGTCGACCGCCATGCCATCGGGCTGCGCAATGTAGTCGGGAAACGAAAACAACAGCTGCGGTTCGCCGGGTTTGAGGGAAGCACCGGGTTTATACGGCTGAGAGGCTGCGGATTGCGCGTGCACCTGCACGCTAAAAAAGACACCTAGTATCGAGAAAAATAGAGGCTTCATGTTGAAAAAAGTTAAATCAAACATGCCTATATAAACTACAGGCGCCCCGATATGTTCTCTTTTTTTAGAAAGTAACCTACCGGGGCGCTTGCCATGCACAGGAAGCTCGGCTCAGACCAGCGCCTCCCAGAGGATTTCGGCGGGGTGTTTGGCGCGGCGGCCGGTCCCGTCTTTGATCTGGTGGCGGCAGCTGGTGCCCGGCGCAGCGATGATGACGTCGGCAGGCTGCTGACGCACCGTCGGGAACAGCACCAGTTCGCCGACTTGCATGGAGACGTCGTAATGTTCTTTCTCGTAGCCGAACGATCCGGCCATGCCACAACAGCCGGAACGAATCAGATGCACCTCATAATTTTTGGGCAGCGACAGAATTTTTTTCGTCGGGACCAGGGAGGCGAGTGCTTTCTGGTGGCAGTGTCCGTGGAGTTTGATCACCCGCTTTTCGGTCGTAAACTGATCGGCAGTCAGGCGTCCGCGGTCGATCTCACCCGCCAGAAATTCATCCAGCAGAAACGCATGCTCGGCAATGTGGCGGGCGGCTTCGCGTTCTTCGTCCCGCAACAGATCGAGGTATTCGTCGCGGAACGACAGAATCGCCGACGGCTCCAGTCCAATCAACGGGGTTTCTTCGGAGACCAGGTCTTTCAACAACGCCACGTTGCGGCGGGCCACGTCGCGCGCGTCGCGCAGCAAGCCCTTCGACAGGTAGGTCCGGCCACTTTCGGTATGGTCGGGAATGACGACATCGTACCCCAGCTTGGTCAGCAGCTGAATCGCCTGCATGCCCATTGGCACGTCATTATAATTGGTAAACTCGTCGCAGAACAGGTAGACGCGGCGGGAGGTACGTCCCGTGTTGGGCTGTTCGCCCGGCCGCCCCAGTTCCGACTCCGGTGGGTACTCGGCACGCTGCGGAATGTCGGCGTCCAGCGTCTGACCACTCTGCCGACTCCGTTCCGTACCGACCACTTCGGCCGTTTCTTCCGGCGATCCGATGCCGTTTGTGCTCAACCCTGCGCTTCGCGGATTTTCCTGCACAATGCCAAACCGATGGGCTTTGCTTTTCTGATACCACGCGCGGAGTGTGGTCGGATACAGAGGGGGCATGGACCGCTCCGGGGCAAATCCTACCATGCGCTTGGCGAGTTCGCCCACTACCGGCGCTTTGAACGCCGCATTGTAGAGCCCCGACATGGACGACGCCAACACGTTCAGTTTGTTGAAGTTGGCAACGAGGCGTGTCCGCAGCGAAACGCCGTTGGCATCCTGGTACTGTTGCAGAAACTCCGCTTTCAACTTGCCGACATCCACGTTCGAAGGGCATTCGTTTTTACAGCCTTTGCAGGAGAGGCACAAATCCATCACGTCTTTTACCGCTTCGCTGTCGAACCGGTTCGGTTGGCTGGAATTGGTCAGCACTTCGCGCAGAATGTTGGCCCGGGCGCGGGTCGTATGCTTTTCGTTGCGCGTCGCCATGTAGCTGGGGCACATGGTTCCGCCGCTTAGTTCGGTCTTGCGGCAGTCGGCCGAGCCATTGCACTGCTCAGCCGCCCGCAACACACCGTCGGTCTCGCTCCAGTCGAACACGGTGTCGAACTCCGGTGTGGTCTGCCCCGGACGGAACCGCAACGAGCTGTTCATCGGGGGTGTATCGACAATTTTATTGGGGTTGAAGACCCCTTGCGGGTCCCAGGTGTACTTCACCCGTTTCAACAGGCCGTAGTTGTGTTCGCCCACCATGAACCGGATGAATTCTCCGCGCAATCGCCCGTCGCCGTGCTCACCGCTGAGCGATCCGCGGTATTTCTTGACCAGCGCCGCAATTTCCTGCAGAATGGTGCGGAACATCTGGTTTCCTTCTTCGGTCTTCAGGTCCAGGATGGGCCGCAGGTGCAGCTCGCCCGAACCGGCGTGGGCGTAATGCACACAAAAGAGTCCGTAACGTTTCAGCACTTCGTTAAATTCCTGGATGTAGGCAGGCAGGTCCTCTACCGCCACGGCCGTATCTTCAATCACCGGTACGGGTTTGGGGTCGCCCTTCATGTTGGACAACAGACCCAGTCCGGCTTTCCGCAGCGTCCAGATCTTGCCCATGTCTTCGCCTTTTACGATGGGATAATGGTAGCCCAACCCTTCGGCTTTCAGTTCGTCGATCAGCGCCTGGACCCGGGTATCAACCTCGGCTTCGCTTTCGCCCCACAGTTCGATGACCAGAATGGCCCCCGGATCGCCCTGCACAAAGAAACGATTCTTGCGCTGTTCCAGGTTGTTTTTGGTGCACTCCAGAATGAAGTGATCCATCAATTCACTGGCACCAGGGTTGTGTTTCACCGCCACCAGGTTGGCCCGCAGCGACTCGTCGACCGTATGGCAATGGACAGGCACCAGCGCCTTGTGGGCAGGGGACAGCGGAATGACGTTCAGCTTCAGTTCGTACAGAAACAGCAGCGTCCCTTCCGAGCCGGCAATCAGTTTACAGAAATTGAAGGGCTCCCCTCCTGCCGTAAACGGTTCGCACCGCAGCAGCATGTCGAGCGCGTAGCCGGTGTTGCGCCGCGGGATGCTCGGTTTGGGAAATTCTTCTTCGATGGCGGTCCGGTTCTCGGCGTCGGAAAGCAGTTCGTAGATCGACTGGTAGAGTTGTGCTTCCAGCCCGGTTCCCTGGCGTTTCTGTTCAAACGCTTCGTTTGTCAGCGGTCCGAATTCTACTTCAGAGCCGTCGCTCAGCAAGGCTTTGCAGGAAATCAGGTGCTCGCGGGTGCTGCCGTAGACGATGGAGTTGGAGCCGCAGGAGTTGTTGCCGACCATCCCCCCGACCATCGCCCGGTTGGCCGTCGACGTTTCCGGCCCAAACTGCAACCCGTACGGTTTCAGGTGCATGTTCAGCTCGTCGCGTACCACGCCCGGCTGAACCCGTACCCAGTTTTCGGCCTTGTTTACCTCCAGAATGCGGGTAAACGTGCGCGAGACATCCACCACAATGCCCGACCCGACGACCTGCCCGGCCAGCGACGTACCCGCCGTGCGCGGAATCAGCGACGTGTTGTGGGTAGAGGCAAAACGAATCAGTTTTTTCAGGTCTTCGACCGAATGCGGAATGGCTACGGCCAGAGGCAGTTCGCGGTACGCCGAGGCATCGGTAGCATACAACGTCCGTAGGGTGGTGTCGGTGTGGAGTTCACCTTCGAGCTGACCGGCGAGTTCGTGCAGGGCTGCAAGCATAATAACAGAGGTTTCGAAATCAGGGAGGTAAAGCTACAAGGCCCTGGCGAGATGTGAGAGGCTTCCTTTCTCTAAAAATGAAAGAAGGCATCCCGATGCGCCGGAATGCCTTCTCTGCCGAGGTCTGGTTCAGGCAATTTACTCTACCACCAACCGTTTGTGGAAACGTCCTTCCGGCAAGGTTACCTCCAGCAGGTACACACCACGCGACAGGCCAGCCACCGAGAGCTGCGCCAGCGGTCCGCGCTGGGTCCATTGCCGGAGGGCCTGGCCGGTGATGGTCCGAAGGGCCAAGGTATACGCCCGCCCGTTTAGCTCGGCTTGCGAAAGGTCGAGCTGCACCTGCCCGGCGGCCGGATTCGGGTAGAGACGGAAGCGACCGGCGTCGACCGTAGGACTGCTGCTGACCGTTGGCGACGAATAGTAAAAATCGACACGGCTGGCTTTTGCCCAGTCCGGGATGTCGGCATCCCAAATGTAGTCGAGGCTCGACGCAAGCCAGGCTGTGTTGCCTCCGGTCGTCGAGGCGGTTTCGCGCCACAGAGGCGCCAGCCAGAAGGGATACTGCGGGACGAGCTCGCTGGCCGCCGGTTGGTACTGAAACGTTTCCTGTTCGGCTTCTGTCCACGCTTCGCCGTCCCATGTGTAGTAGGTAGAGGACGTACGCGTTCCGTTGGCAGCAAATTGCGATACCATCCGGTAGTTCTCCAGCCAGGCGTCAGTCTCCGAATCAGTGGTGTAATTGATCTGCTCTACCGCGCGTCCCTGCGCATCGTAGCTAGACACAATGCGCGCGAATGGACTCCAGGCGCCCTCTTCCCAATCGTATTCTGCGTATTCTTCCAGTTGGCCAGCTGCGGTATAAGTGTAGATATATCGACTCGACAGTTCCCACGTGGTGCCATCAGCTGAGTAGTAGGTGGTGGCTTCCTGCAGGTGGCCCTGCGCATCGTACTGGTGAGAAAGGCTATCGCTTTTCATCCAGCTTTCTTCGTTCCACTGATAGCGGGTCGAGTAAGTGGCTTTGCCGTTGGCATCGTATGCGTACGCATAGCGATACACATCGAGCCAATAGGTTTCAAACCATCCTTTTGTATTGATCTGCGTGGTATCACCGGCCGCATTGTACGTGTAGATGTATTGATCGGAACCGATCCAGTCCAGCTGTTCAACGTCGAAATAATACACGGTCTTCTGCGAAAGCTGCCCACCGGCATTGTACAGGTAATCGACCCGCTGCTGGGGCGTCCAACTTACGTCTTCCCACAGGTAATCCAACGCTTTGACCACACGGCCCTGGTCGTCGTACTGGTAAGTGTATTTGAACTGCGCCATGGAGTCGACAGGTTCGTCGAACGTGTATTCCGAGTAAATCATGCTGTCCAGTTGATACTGGTCGCCCGCCAACGGGCGGAGTGCCAGCCGGCTCTGGTCTGGAGCTGACGTGCGCACAGCAACCGACGGCGCAAGCGGGGCAGGTTGGTGTACGCTCGGGCGCAAATGTGCGTTGAGCGTGTGCTGAGGCCGGGGCGTGCCCGACGAAGGCGTGACCTGAGCGTAACCCATTCCGGCCCACATCCAGATACTGCACAGGAGTAGAATTTTCTTCATAAAACTAGGGAGTAGAGGATACTTACGTGAGATGCAAAAGTGTAAAAAAGCAACCTCATACAACACCGTTTACTCGAATATTCGCCACCCAATCGACTAAAATAACGCTGTAAAGCGCTTAGTTACGCTTGAACGGCACAAATTCTCTCCTGAAGATTTCATCCACATAGAACTCTAAAAAAATGGCCTTGTCTTTTTTCAAGACAAGGCCGTTGGCACTAAGCGCGAGCCGCGCTGTGATCGTTCTGCAATTGCTAATACGCTCTGGCAAAAAGGACCTGCCGCTGCGACGGCTTGCCCGAATAGATGCAGGTACCGGGAGTTTCGTCGCCTTCCAGCGGAATGCACCGGATGGTGGCTTTGGTCTCGTCTTTGATTTTCTCTTCTGTTTCTGAAGTTCCGTCCCAGTGCGCCAGCACAAAACCGCCTTTGGAGTCGAGCACCTCTTTGAACTCTTCGTACGAACTCACCGGGGTGGTGTGTTCCTGCCGGTAGCGCAACGCGCGGTCGTAAATGCTCTGCTGAATTTCGTCCAGCAACCGGGGCACCAACTCGGCGATGCCGTCGGCCGACACGGTTTCTTTCGTGCCTGTATCGCGCCGGGCCAGTTCGACCGTCCCGTTTTCCAGATCGCGCGGTCCCATCGCAATGCGCAGCGGCACACCCTTCAGTTCCCAGTCGGCAAATTTCCAGCCGGGTGTCTGGGTATCGCGGTCATCGAACCGCACCGAAACGCCCTGGGCTTTCAGCGCCTTCTGAATCTGTTCTGCCCGTTCGCGCAATTGATCGAGTTGCTCGGGTTTCTTGAAAATCGGCACGATTACCACCTGGATCGGGGCCAGCTTGGGAGGCAACACCAGGCCGTTGTCATCGGAGTGTGCCATGATGAGCGCGCCCATCAGGCGTGTGCTTACGCCCCACGACGTGCCCCACACGTAATCGAGGCCGCCTTCTTTCGACGCAAACTTTACGTCGAACGCCTTGGCAAAATTCTGCCCCAGGAAGTGTGACGTGCCACTTTGCAGGGCCTTGCCGTCCTGCATCAGTGCTTCGATGCAATAGGTATCGACCGCGCCGGCGAAGCGTTCGTTCTCCGTCTTTACGCCCTTCACGACCGGCAGTGCCATGTATTCTTCGGCGAACGTGGCGTACACGTCTAGCATCTGCATGGTTTCGGCGACTGCCTCGGCACGGGTGGCGTGCGCCGTGTGTCCTTCCTGCCACAGGAATTCAGCCGTACGCAGGAACAAGCGCGTGCGCATCTCCCACCGCACGACGTTGGCCCACTGGTTGAGGAGAATCGGCAGGTCGCGGTACGATTGAATCCAGTTGCGGTAGGTGCTCCAAATGACGGTTTCGGACGTCGGGCGAACGATCAACTCTTCTTCCAGTTTGGCGTCGGGGTCTACAACCACACCCGAGCCATCGTCCGCGTTTTTCAGGCGGTAGTGCGTCACAACGGCACATTCTTTCGCAAACCCCTCTACGTGGTCGGCCTCGCGGCTGAGGTAAGATTTTGGAATAAACAGCGGGAAATATGCGTTGGTATGGCCCGTCTCTTTGAACATGCCGTCAAGCCCGGCCTGCATTTTTTCCCAGATCGAATAACCGTATGGCTTGATGACCATGCACCCCCGCACCGGCGAGTTTTCAGCAAGGTCTGCACGTTTCACCAACTCGTTGTACCAGAGCGAATAATCTTCGTCTCTTTTGGGTAACCCTTTGCCCATAATCTAAGTTTAACAATATATAAATTCAGGAATGTTTGAATACTTCTGGTATAAAATTTGTTCTATTTATACAGAAGCAGAAAAGGTGCCGGCAAAGATACCGTGAATTCAAAATAATGTTGCCGAGACCTTCGTAATATTGTAAATTGTGACGCTTACCGATAAAAACCGTACCACTATGAAACTTTTCAACCTGCGGGGACTGGCCGTGCTGATGATTCCGCTCCTGGCCGCCTGTACCGCTCAACGTACAGCCTCTACGGGCAGCGAATCTGATGCCCTTTACTTTACCTCTGCCGATCGCCTGTCGGTGCAGCAGAAGGCCACGCCACGCCGGAGCGAAGCGACCAACGAAGTCGCGCCAAGCACTGGCGATGGTTATTACGATTCTGAATACAGTCAAAACTATACGCCGAGCGAAACGGCACCTGCCCAAGTGGCCGATGCGGAGGCGCCGGTAGATTATTATGACGAAAATTACCGTTCGTCTACCACAAGCGGTGGGTATGCCTCCCCTTCGTGGCAAACCTACACCTCGCCCACGTGGGTGAACAACGGCTGGAACTTCTACAACGGGTATTACGATCCGTTCTTCTACAGCCCTTATGTGATGCGCAACAGCTTCAGCCCCTGGATGCGCCCTGGCCTGACGGTAAGCTTCGGGTATGGCGTAGGATGGGGTTCGTCGATGTGGGCTAATCCTTATTACGCTTACGGGTACGATCCATTCTGGGGTCCTGGGTACGGATATGGGGCCGGTTATTATTCACCGTTCGCCTACGGCTACAGCAGCTTCTACAACCCCTGGGGCTATGGGTATTACAACCCTTGGTACGGTAACGCTTATGCCTACGGAGGCGGTTATTACGGTGGCTCGCTCATCGACAACGTGCGTGAAAAGAACAACGTCGTATACGGTGCCCGTGCCAGCCGTGGCAACGCTGTGGCCGTGAGCAGTGTTGGTGGTCGTTCTACCCGCAGCATCACGCGGGGTAGCAGCACCGGCGGAGAGCGCACCGTCGCTACCCCAAGCAATGGCCGTGGTACCGCTCAACCCGCTACCGTTCGTACAGTTGGACGTGATGTCATCGAGCGGGCCGATGTGCGCCCGGCACGTGGCGAACGCATTACGCGTTCCAGTACCAGTGCCCCGCTTCAGGTCGGCGACCGCGTGACGCGTAGCAGCAGCAATGCTTCGTATAACCGCAGCGCCGCACCAGTCAACATGCAGCGCGACGCTGCTCAGCGGAGTGCTACCCAACAGCGTTATTATTCGACGCCTAACTACAGCACGCCAAGCCGCAGCGCCAGCCCGTCACGTAGCATCCAAAGCACCCGCCCGACGCGAAGCAATTCGTACGCACAACCCAATTCGGTCCAGCGCAGCACGTATTCGGCACCAAGCCGGAGCTACTCCACTCCGAGCCGGAGCTACGATAGCTATTCGAGCCCGAGCCGCAGCAGCGACAGCTACTCACGTCCCAGCTACTCGGCACCGAGTCGCAGCAGTAGCCCATCGTTCTCGGCACCGAGCCGAAGCGTCTCGCCAGCGCCTTCGCGCGGCAGCCGTGGGAACTAGCAAAAAGCGGTAAGATCCTCCTACTTTTTTCAGATGCCATCGTACTAAACAGTACGATGGCATTATTTTTTCTTGTCAACTAGCAAGCAACTTTGTCAGATTATGAATTTACGTCGTTCCATATTCGTACTGGGCTTGTCAGGACTCTCAACCCTGGCCTTTGCCCAGACCGGTCCGGAAGGGGCCATTTCCATCTACCATACCGATGCCTTACGCTACTCGTATACCGGCCCTGGCGGTACCTCTCGTACCCTGGGCATGGGCGGTGCTCAGACCGCACTTGGGGCCGACATCAGCAGCCTTTCCATCAACCCGGCCGGACTCGGTGTGTTCCGCCAGTCGGAGTTCAGCATCACGCCGGCCTTTTCGCTCACCAACATCAATTCCCGCTACGCCGCTGGCGAGAACAGGCAATTGTTCGACGCTAACGTGACGGACGATAACTTCAGCAACCTGAACTTTCCCAGCATGGGCGTGGTGTTTACCAACATCAAAGACGACATCGTCCCCGGCGCCTGGCGGGGTGGTTCGTGGGGAATGAGCCTGACGCGCCTCAACAGCTTCAACCAGAACTTCAGCTTTAGCGGCGTTAACCGAAATAGTGCTCCTGGTCAAGCCAACTCCCTGGTAGATTACTATCTGCAGGTTGCTCAAGGGCAACCCGCTGGGCAACTAGAAGGCCTTGGTCCGGATGTTACCTTGCCTTTCAACGTCTTCTTGATTGATACATTAGGAGGTGAGGGCTCTTTTGTTCCTACGGAATACATCGCTGACGCTTCTACGAATCCTTATACACTAGCCGATCTGGTTCCGATTTCTGATATGGACCAGCGGGGTACCATTGAACGGAACGGCGCCCAATACCAATTCGACATCGGATACGGAGGCAATTTTGAAGACAAATTGTACTTTGGATTTGGGGCAGGCATCGGTACCGTTCGTTTCCGGGAGGTTCTGAACTACTCAGAAACGCCTGTGAATGTTTCTTCCGACTTCTCCTTCCAAGGGGTGCAACTCATGCGCGATCTGCAAACCAATGGCACCGGTATCAACTTCAAAGCTGGTCTGATTTATCGACTGACCGATTGGGTACGCCTGGGTGGTTCTGTGCAAAGCCCTACTTTTTTCGCCATGCGCGAACAATCGAATTATACCTTGAGCGCGCAATATGCAGATGTCCTTTACAATTTCGATGCGAATGGACAGGAAGTGTATCTAAGTGATTTTGGCAATGGCGCAGCTAGCTTTCAAGGGAGCGCTCCTACTACCAATTACAATTATAGCATGACCACGCCCTTTCGGGCTACAGGTGGCATTTCGATCTTTGCTGGCAAGAATGGATTTGTTGCCGCTGATGTAGAGTATGTCAATTACACTTCGGCACGGGTGCGGGATAGCAACGGCTCGATGGACATCGATAATATCAAAATCGGTAATATCGCCCAGTCCGCGCTCAATTTTCGGATCGGGGGCGAGTACCGGTATGATATGTTCCGTGTGCGTGCCGGTTATAGCCTTTACGGATCTCCATACAGAGAGAACACGGTGTCAATTAACCAAAGTTCGGTTGGAAAAAGTCCGCTTTCTAATCTCGATGTGCAAGGAAGCACACAGAGCTTTTCAGGGGGATTGGGGCTGCGGCTGGAAGACTTTTACGTCGACCTGGCGGCAATCTACAGCTTGCGCGACAGCCATTACTTCCCCTATCAGGTACGGCAGGGCACTGGCGCTTCCGCAATGAATGATTTGAGCAGTACGACCGTTTCCGTGTCGATCGGCTCATTCTTTTAAGGAGCGTACTTCATGAATTTATAAAAGGCCTTCTCCCTAAGGGAGAGGGCCTTTTTTGTGGAACCGACCCGGAGAACCAGATTATTTCTCGGGAAGGTTTTTTTCCTGAGGTCGTTCACCCTATTTTTGTGCGGCAAATAAAGACACGTAACTTATTTGCCATGAGCGCTAGCGCTGCTAAGATCACGGACTCGCTTACGTACGACGACGTCCTCCTCATCCCTGCTTACTCAGAGATACTTCCCCGCGACGCGGACACCTCTACCCTCCTCACCCGTGCGATCAAACTCAACATCCCGCTGGTTTCGGCCGCGATGGATACCGTCACGGAGTACGAACTCGCCATTGCCATTGCCCAGGAAGGGGGGATTGGGTTCATCCACAAGAACATGACCGCCGCGCGCCAGGCCGAGCAGGTGCGGAAGGTGAAACGTTCGGAAAGCGGCATGATCCTCGATCCGATTACCCTCTCGGAGCATGCCACCCTGGCCGAAGCCGAACGCATCATGCGCGAATTTGGCATCGGCGGCATCCCGATCGTGAACGGCGAAAATAAATTGCGGGGCATCCTGACCAACCGGGATCTGCGTTTTCAGAAAGATCTTTCCATTGCGGTGGAAGAGATCATGACCAAAGAAAACCTCATCACCGCCCCCGAAGGGGTCGACCTCTCCAAAGCCGAAGAAATTCTCCAGGAATTTAAAATCGAGAAGCTGCCGATCGTCGACAAGAATTACAAGCTGATCGGTCTGATCACCTACAAGGACATCCTGAAGAAGAAGTTCCGTCCCAATGCCTGCAAAGACGAGTTTGGTCGGCTGCGGGTAGGAGCCGCGGTGGGCGTCACACCCGACCTATTGGACCGCATCAAGACGCTGAAAACGGCCGGAGTGGACGTTATTACCATCGATACGGCACACGGGCATTCGCGCGGGGTGATTCAGGCGCTCAAAGAGGCCAAAGCTCACTTCTCCGATCTACAGGTGATTGTCGGCAATGTCGCCACCGCCGAGGGTGCGAAAGCGCTGGCCGATGCCGGTGCCGATGCGGTGAAGGTGGGCGTGGGCCCGGGTAGCATTTGCACCACCCGGATCATTGCCGGGGTAGGCATGCCGCAACTGTCGGCCGTGATGGAAGCGGCTGCGGCCTTGCAGGGCAGCGGTATTCCGATCATCGCCGATGGCGGGATTCGGTTCTCGGGCGATCTGGTCAAAGCCATTGCCGGGGGGGCGAGCAGCGTGATGATCGGTTCGTTACTAGCCGGTACCGAGGAAGCGCCCGGCGAAGTGATCATCTACGAAGGTCGTCGCTTTAAAACCTACCGGGGCATGGGCTCGCTGGAAGCCATGGAAGATGGCTCGAAAGACCGCTACTTCCAGGATGCAGAAGACGACATCAAGAAACTGGTTCCCGAAGGCATTGTGGGACGCGTACCCTACAAAGGTCGTGTGGCCGAGGTGCTCTACCAACTGGTGGGTGGGTTACGCGCCGGCATGGGCTATTGCGGTGCTCCTGACATCAAAGCCATGCAACAGGCACGGTTCACCAAAATTACCGCCGCCGGGGTACGCGAAAGCCACCCGCACGATGTTACGATTACACGCGAAGCACCTAACTACAGCCCCCGCTGATCATAGGGCTAGCTAGAAAAGAAAAAGCCGATCTACTGCGAGTAGATCGGCTTTTTCTTTTGATTAGAGGTCCGGTTACAACAAACGTCGGATGATATCGTCGACGGAAATATCTTCGGCTTCGGCTTTGAAGTTCCGCACGATGCGGTGACGCAACACGGGCACAGCCACGGCCTTCACATCTTCGATATCGGGCGAATACTTTCCGTTCAACAGGGCGTTGCATTTGGCCCCCAGCACGAGGTACTGCGAAGCCCGCGGGCCCGCTCCCCATTCCAGGTACTGTCCCGCTTCGCTGGAAGCCAGTTCGGTACCCGGCCGCGTTTTGTGTACCAACCGCACGGCGTATTCCACTACGTTGTCGGCGATGGGCACCCGCCGTATCAGCTCCTGAAACTGCCGAATGTCCGCTCCGGAAAGGACGTGTTTCAGATCTTGTTTTTTGACCGTAGTGGTGTTCTTGACCACGGCCACTTCCGATTGAAACGAAGGGTAATCCAACAAAATGTTGAACATAAAACGGTCCAGCTGCGCCTCGGGCAAAGGATACGTTCCTTCTTGTTCGATGGGGTTCTGCGTCGCCAGCACAAAGAACGGACGCTCCAAGGCGTGTCGCTCGCCGGCCACCGTCACGGCATATTCCTGCATCGATTCCAACAGGGCAGCCTGCGTTTTAGGCGGAGTACGGTTGATCTCGTCCGCCAGCACAATGTTGGAAAACACCGGTCCCGGAATGAAGCGCAGGTTGCGGTTATTGTCCAGTGTTTCCGACCCGATGATGTCGGAAGGCATCAGGTCCGGCGTAAACTGGATGCGGTTGAACTTCAGTTCCAGCACCGACGAAATGGTCTGGATCAGCAGCGTTTTGGCCAACCCGGGTACCCCGACCAGCAGGCAATGCCCCTGGCAAAAAATGGCGGTAAGTACTAACCTGACGACTTCGTCTTGTCCGATGATGACGCGGCCGATTTCCTGTTTCAGTTGATCATACGACGCTTTAAAGGCATCTGCTGCCTCGACGTCGCTCTGGAATGTCTGCATTAAAATGTCTCTTTGTTAAGAAGGTCGCACGAATCGTACATGGGATCGATGCTAATGTACACCTCAGACCGAGTCGACTCAAACCAGTCGCTCAAAAGTCGCTGTTTCTTTTCGGCCAGCGCCGCATTGTAGATCTTCTGGTAGTCTTCCTTCAGATTGGCCTGGTGCGGAGCGGTTCGTGCCTTGTAGTACAAAATGCGCAGGGCATCTTTTCCGTCTTCGGTACGGAATTTCAGGGGCGGAGAGATGTTGCCCACTTTCATGGTATCGATCACAAAAAATACGACAGGATCGATGCTTTCGACGGGCATGCGCGAAATGTTGGTAGAAGGATCAACAAAAAAACCGCCGCTCGTCTTGGTCATTTCGTCGTCCGAATACTCTTTTGCGGCCTTCTCGAACGAAATGCTATCGGCCAGAATCACCGAACGCAGGCTATCGAGGTAGTCTTTGGCGTCGTTGAGGTCCAACGTCGACGATTCCGGTTTGATCAGGATGTGCCGCGCGCGGTACTGCGTACCTTTGCGTTCTTCCAGCCGAATGAGGTGAAAACCAAAGGGAGATTCGATTACCGGCGACATCTCACCGGGTTTCAGTTGCAGCGCAGCGCCTTCGAACTCAGGCACCATGGCCCCGCGTCCCCACCAACCCAGATCGCCCCCTTTTTTGGCCGACCCCGGATCTTCAGAATACGTTTTAGACAGCTCGGCGAAATCCTCACCATTGACGATGCGCTTCCGCAGGTCCTGCAGTTTCTCTTTGGCCTTCTGCTTCTGTTCTTTGCTTACCTCCGGATATTTTACGATCTGCCCGACTTCTACTTCGGTCGAAAAGTAAGGCAGGCTATCGCGGGGAATCGAATTGAAAAATTTACGCACTTCGGCAGGCGTCACCTTGACATCGGCCGTGATGGTCTCCTGCATCTTTTGTACGATCATCTGTTCGCGCACCTGTTTGCGCAGTTCGCCTTTCAGTTGGTCGATCGTCTTGCCGTACAGTTCTTCGAGCTTTTCCTGCGAACCGATCTGGTTGATGAAGTACTGCATGCGGCGGGTCATCTGGTCTTCCACCATCGCATCTTCGACCATCACCGAGTCGATCTCTGCCTTTGCCAGCATCATCTTGCTCACCAGCAGGTTTTCCAGCACCTCGCACTTCAGGTTACCGTTGTCTTTTTCGCCGTTCGAGAGCATTTGCACGTAGGTCATTTCCACATCGGAGCGCAGCACAATGTAGTTATCGACCTTCGCGACGATCTTGTCTACGTTCGTTTTCTGCTGTGCCCGCGCCGGACTGACCAGCCCGATCGCCACCGCAAAGGCCAGCAGAAGCATACCCCACGCACGATGCACAGGAAAAGAGATTTTTTTCATAGAAGTACGATTGAACTTTATCATGACGCCCGCTGGCCTGCAATAGTTCATCAAGCAGCTGTTTTACGTAGGAGTAACGGCGCAGCGGAAGGGGTATTTTACCCGCGCTGCCCTCGCCACCGATTTATTCTCCCTGAGAAGTCGATTTGGGGCGAATGAGCTTCTGCACCTCCTCTTCATTCACCGTCACTGGGTAAGTGGCGCGCAGTTGTTCCACCCATTGCTGTTCCAGGTAATTCTGGTAATCGGAGATGGCCTGTCCCCGGGCTTCGCTCAGGGTTTTGCCGCGCGGCGCTTCGATTGTCTTGATTTTCACCAGGTAAATGCGTCCGTCGCGTGCCACTTCGTAAGTGCCGGGTTTCCACTCGATCTGGTCGAGCACCGGCTGATCACCTTTCTGGAACTTGCCTTCAATCACGTCCAGGTTCAGCGACTGTTCCACGTTCAACAGGCGTTCCAGCTCCTCGTTCGAAGAGCTGTAGGCCAGAAACGACACCCGACGGTTGTGCGGCAGTTTAGCAGCCCCTACCGGCGGGCGGCGACCAAAGTCTTTGGCAATCAGTCGTTTTTCCTCAATGCCCTGTTCGGCGAAATAGTTGCGTACGGCCAGTGCTCGTGCTTTAGACACGCTACTTTTTTCACTAGCGTCTACGTGCCCGATTACGTCGATATACAGGGTAGAGTCGCGTTGCGCCCGGCCCAGAAGTTCTGCCAACTGATCTTTCTGCGGTTCTGTGAGTTCACTCTGGCCCGCCTCGAACGTAATGTCCGAAAATTTCTCCTGAATCGGGAAGATTTTGCCGTCCAGCTTCTGCTTCACCTCGCGTAATACGTCCTGATTGGCTGTGTTGTAAATGACCGCCTGCGCTCGTTCGTCCCAGCGGTAATCATCCCGGTGCTGCTCGAAAAAGGAGCGCAAGCCAGCCGTATCTTCAATGGCCTGCGACCAGACTTTTTCGTCCATCAGTTGGAACAACAAAATTCCGTCCCGGTACTCTTTCACCAACATGCGGTAGTCCACATACTTTTCAGCCAGGTGGTCCCTTTCGTAGGCCACCAGGGTTTCGTCGACGTACTGGTCGTAAGCCAGCCGGGCGGCATATTCCGGCGAAGTGTTGGCGGATTTCCGCTGATGTTCCGACAGGTAGTTGTAAAAATCGCGCCGGGTCAGGGTGCTGTCCTTCACGGTAAAGAGCACGTCGGTCAGGTGGGTGGCGTTCGGATCGTACTTCCACGTACCGGTCAAAAACGTTGAATCTACCCCCGCAAGCGCCGCGTCTACGTTCGAGGCCTTCTCGGCAAATTCGTTTTCGCTTTTCAGGCGCTTGATGAGCGCACTGCGGTTCAGTTCCGAGCGCGAGTCTTTGTTGACTTTGGCACGCAAGTCGTTCTCCAGTTCGCTGAATGGCGCCAGCCCTTCTTTCTCTATGAGTTTGATGATGTGCCAGCCGTAAGGCGTCTGCGTAGGCTCCGACAAGTCGCCTGGATTTTTGAGAGCAAAGGCTGCCTCTTCGAACGAAGGGATCATGTTGCCGGTCCCGAAGATCGGCAACACCCCACCCCGGTTCCGCGATGAGTTGTCTTCCGAAAACTGCGCCACCAGCGCATCCCACGGCTCCCCATCGGCCAGACGCTTGGCCAGTTCGTCGATCTTGCGCTTGGCCTGCAACGAATCGGCTTCGGACATGCCCGTGTTGGCGCGGACCATCAGGTGGGCTACTTTGACCCGGCCGCGCGACGGACGGCGATCGTGAACTTTGATGATGTGGTAACCGAACCGCGTACGCACCGGCTCCGAAACGCCACCTACGGGGGTACGGAACGCCGCATCTTCGAAGGGATATACCATTTGCAGGGCTGTAAAATAGCCTAGGTTTCCGTCGTTACGCGTCACCGAAGGGTCCTGCGAATAATGCCGGGCCAGGGTGGCAAAGTCGCGCCCGCCCAAGGCCTGCTGCCGAATGCTCACCGCTTTATTGTAAGCGGCCAGCGTATCGCGCGGATCGGCCTCGGGAGCGACTTCAATCAGAATGTGCGACGCATTCACCTCCTGTTTCAGGCGCTCGTACGCTTCGCTCACCAGCTGCTCCGTAACGCTCTTTTCAGTCAGGTACGGTTGCGCCAGCTGCTGTTTGTAGCCGTCCAGTTCCGTCTCAAAGGCTTCGGTCGTGTCCAGCCCCATGCGTTCCGCATCGTACACCTTCAGCTTAAAGTTGGTGTAAAGCGTCAGGTAATCGCGGAGACTTTCTTCCGTATAGATGTCGGGACTGTTGGCGTTATTTTTTTCGTAGACGTAGCGAAATTCGCTGGTAGGTACCTGTTGCTCTCCAAACTGAATAATAACAGGCTCTGGCTGAGTTTTCTGGCTGTCAGTTGTTTTACAACCCACCACTACGGCTGTCCCACACAGCAACGTAATCAGCGTGTTTCTCATAGAGGCTTTTCAAGAAGATATAGTACTGCAAGTTTACTTAATTTATCGGTACCCTTAAATGTACAACAAGCCCCTTTGGTCTTGGAATAACCAAAGGGGCTTGTTTCAAAGCATTGCTTTGCTAAAGTCTTATATACCTGATAGTTGCGAGTATAAATTCAGCTTTTTGTAAAGAAGACAAACGTTGCAGTCTTCGCTCTGAACGTATTCGATCTTGTCCATAATGCGGCGCACTAACGACAGACCCAGCCCGCCTTTGCGGCGCAGCCGTTTCACTTCGGTCAACGAAGACTCGATGTAACTACTCGGATCGAACGAATGTCCGTTGTCTTTCAATTCAAAAATGACGCCGTCTTCGAGGGGCTGCACACCCACATGGATAAACTTGCTTTCGTCGCGCTCGTTGGCATGGATGATCAAATTCGCACACATTTCGTCGATCGCCACGACCATCAGGTTCTGCTCCAGTTCGTTAATGGCGAGCGTTTGCAGATTATCCTGGATAAAAGATCGGATCTCCTTTAAATTTTCAAGACGACATTCTATTTTAAGATGTCGATGCATTTGCCATATTCTTTGCTTCTTCTTTGGTTGGCGTGATGTGAATGAGTTCATCCAGACCTAAAATCTCAAATACGCCTTTCACTTTGTCGCTCACCTCAAACAACACCAAATTGATGTTGCTTTCTTCAAACTCTTTCAGGTACGACATAAAAACGCCTAATCCCGCGGAAGAAATGTAATTCAATTCACTACAATCCACCAAGATGTTTTTCGCCCCATCGGCAACAACGCGCTCAATGGTTTGATCCAGGGAGATAGAAGAACTCGCATCCAACTCTCCTCTTACTTTAATGATGCAGAAGTTTTCTTCTGTATTAACAAACAATTCCATCTATCGCAAATTAACGTGTATTAAACCATAAGGTTGTGGTGACAGCCCTGAATATAGGGAGAGTGCGCGGAAGAATCCAACACTTTACACCCTAACGATCACAATTCTATGTAAAAAAATAAAAGAAAAATTAATAAAAGCTAGCACGCGTCAATGCGAAGAAAGCGCTAAAGCCCTGGTCATAAAAGAGTGCTACGCAAGCCGGTAG
Source organism: Catalinimonas alkaloidigena (assembly GCF_900100765.1). NCBI lineage: Bacteria > Pseudomonadati > Bacteroidota > Cytophagia > Cytophagales > Catalimonadaceae > Catalinimonas > Catalinimonas alkaloidigena. The sequence continues at coordinate 314,702 of NZ_FNFO01000008.1, forward strand.
GAAAGGTTACGCGAGGCGCTTTATTTATTCTTAGTTGCTGATATACAACACGTTACTGGAAACTACCGCTGCGTATTGCCGCAAAGGCGAAACGGCCGGCGGGGCCGTGACACGTCCTTCGAAGTCGAATTGTGAACCGCAACAGGTATCGATCATAAATTGCCCGGACGGATCGACCATCACCTGCGAACACGTGTCGGTCGGCTGCCAGGTACACTGCCGCTCGAACGCCCGGAATTTGCCGTTGCTGACCCGGTAGATGATCAGTCCCTTCAGCCCACCGCGATCCAACTCCACATAGCCGCCGTCCAGTTGCAACCGCACGTAGCGTGGGTCAGTCAACACAATCTGTTCGTTGACAATGGCCGTTGGCAGCGGATCGATGATGTAATTGTCGTTCTGGCAGGCCCCTGCCAGAACGCCTAGCCCCACCAGCCAACCCGCCCAGCGGTGCTTTCTGCTTCCGTATTTCATGGTCGTCCGTTTTCTCTTTTCAACCCGGCACCGGCCGGATTAACCCAACGACGTGAACTGTTGTAAGAACCGCACGTCGTTTTCAGAGAATAAACGTATATCGCTGATTCGATATTTGATCATGGTGATCCGTTCGATGCCCATGCCAAAGGCGAAGCCGGTGTAGCGTTCCGGATCAATGCCGCAATTAGACAACACATTGGGGTCGACCATGCCCGCACCGCCGATTTCGATCCAGCCGGTGCCTTTGCAAATATTTTCGGAGCCGCCACAAATCTGGCAGGTACCGGGCTGACGCAGCCCACACGAAATGTCGATTTCCGCGCTGGGTTCGGTAAAAGGGAAGAACGACGGCCGGAAGCGCACCTGCGTCTGCGGTCCAAACATTTCGCGGGCGAAGTAATAAAGGGTTTGTTTCAAATCGGCCATGCTGACGTTCTCTGCGATGTACAACCCTTCGACCTGGTGGAAATAGCAGTGCGCACGGGCCGAGATGGCTTCGTTGCGGAACACCCGCCCGGGCATGATCATCCGGATCGGCGGCTTGTGGCGTTCCATCATCCGTACTTGTACCGACGAAGTATGTGTGCGCAGCGCAATGTCGTTGTCCTGACCAGGATTTCGTTCGATGAAGAACGTATCCTGCATGTCGCGCGCCGGGTGATCGGGCGGAAAGTTCAATGCCGAGAAGTTGTGCCAGTCGTCCTCGATTTCGGGACCTTCGGCCACGCTGAAACCGATGCGGGCAAACACCTCAACGATCCGGTCCCGCACCAGCGAAAGCGGATGGCGTGCGCCCAGCTCTTTGGGCACTACCGGCAGCGTCAGGTCCAACGGGGGCGGCACGTCCGACGTCTGGCCCTGTTCCATCGTCGCTTTTCCTTCGTCAAAACGCTGCTGGGCCAGTTGCTTCAGTTCGTTCAGCTCCTGCCCTACCGCCCGGCGGTCTTCGGCCGGAACATCGCGGAGGCCGGCGAACAGGTCGGCGACTTTCCCTTTACGGCCCACGTAGCCGATCCGAAATTCTTCCAGTTGAGCCGGAGTTTCAATGGAGGCAGAGACGATTTCCTGCCGAACCGCTTCGATTTTTTCCTTCATCATACGCAAAGATAGAAGACCTCCCGCACTGATGACCCGGCCGGAAGTCGATTTTTGTTTAGGCGCGCCTGTTCGTGTCGTGCGGAAAAGCGGGCCGAGGAATGACGAACCGAACGTATTTCTTACATTCAACTGCGTGCCGCCCCGTGCGTACCGCTGGAGAAACCTTGCGGCGCTGCCTACCTTTGATTTCTGTATGAAACCGCACGCTATGTTTCGTAAGGGATTGATTCTCGCCGGATTACTCTGCGTTCTGGCAGGTACCGCTCAGGCGATGGTACCGGGCGATTCGCTTGCTCCTGCCACGACGCGCACCATTGTGCCCGCCAATACCAAAGCCAGTTTGCTCAATGTGAAAGTGGTACCGGGCTTTTTCTGGAACACCGCTGGCCTGGAACTGGAAGCGACCCTGAGCGGCTCGTTCTCGGCAGGCGTCGTCGGTCATTTTAAATGGGGACCCGGCGACGGACAACGCGACAATTACCGATTGGTGGACCAGGACTACAACCACGCCGGTTACCTGATCGACGGCTTTGTGCGGTATTTTCCTTTGCAACCGGCTCCGTCCGGATGGTACGTGCAAGCGACCGCCTCGTACGGCACCCTGCTGTACGCCGATGCCTCCGTGCGGCCTTATACGCTGTGGATGCTGCGCGATTTGCCCAAACAAGCCGATCCGCTTGCGCCGGTAGCCGCTTCCCAACCGTATGCGTTTGGAGTAGCTTCGGGCTACCAGTTTCTGATCAGCCGTGGGCACCTCATCGCCAATCTGCTGGGCGGGGCACAATTGCAGTTCGACGAGGCACAGAAACCGTATGTTTCCCTCTATTTTATGCCATCCGTAGGGTTTTATTTCTGATAATCACCGACTTCGCTCCGATCTCCATGCGTACGTTCTGCCTCTGTCTTTTGCTTTGCCTGGGCCTTTCGGCCTGTCAGCACGAATCGATCGACCCAAACCGGTTGCTCGGCAGCTGGAACGGCGGGGGCGTGGTTTATACCTTCGAAGCCGACGGCTCGTTCACCGCGACCTACCCCTTTACCGGCTACGCAGAAGATACCATCCTGGCTTCGTCCCTGTGGGGACTCTATACAACCGATGACCGACGCAACAACGTGGAAATGCGCGCTCTGGGCTACGTCGGCAAGAGCGGAGAAGTCATTCAGCAACCGTTAAAACAAGTGACCTGGTCGTACAGCTTTCCCAACGACACCACGCTCCGCTACGAAAGCCGCACCGCCATTGGTTACCTGTACCGTACGCCATAGGGTGAGGGACTACGCCAGCGCCTGCTGGTACAATTGGTAATTTTCTTCATCGAAGCATACGAAGATCACTGTTTCGACCGGGCCGGGATTTTCCCCGAAGGCTTTTACTTCCTGGAGGGCCACTTCTGCCGCTTCTCGTTTCGGATAACCGTAAATGCCCGTACTGATGTTGGGAATCGCTACGGTCCGAGCGCCATGCTCTGCCGCCAGACGCAAGCTGTTGCGGTAAGCCTGGGCCAGTTTCTCCGGCTCGCCCTTGTGCCCGCCGTTCCAGACCGGCCCGACCGTGTGGATAACGTGTTGCGCCGGCAAACGGCCGCCGCCGGTAATGACCGCTTCCCCCACTCCACAACCGCCTTGTCGTGCTCGGATCTTGTCCAGATCGGCCATGATTGCCGGGCCGCCCGCCCGATGAATGGCCCCATCGACACCCCCGCCGCCCCGTAGGCTCGAATTGGCAGCATTCACGATGGCATCGACTTCCATTTTGGTGATATCGCCTTTTTCAACTCGAATGTCCATGATCGTATTCCATGCTAAAAGTATACTGTTGCATACGCGGCGCGAGCCGTGGCGTTGCTCCTTACTCCTCCGAGCCTAAGTACCGGAACAGCACGTCGCGCCAGGCCGACTCACTCACTTTGTCGAGCAACACGCGGTTGACTGGCTCGCGCAGCGGGCTACCGGAAGGCAGGCCGATGCCGTAGTACTGAAGCCCGAACCGCTCGGGCAGGACCTGCAATACGTCATCCCCCCGCTGAGTTACTTCGTAGCGCAGCACCGCATCGTCATAGACAAAAGCATCCAGCCGATCTTCGTGCAGGGCCTGCAATCCGGCCGCGGGCGTGGGCAGTTGCTGGAAACCGATGCGTTCCCGCTCCAGATAAGCCGCCCCCGTCGAGTTGGCCACGGCCCCCACGCGTACGTCGGGCAGGTCGGCGCGCCCCTTGATGCTCCCCTCCAGCTCTTGCAACGTCAGTGCCGACGTCAGCGCGGCCGTAAAGCTGGAAATCACGATCAGGGCGACAAACATCCAGACCAACGCCACGATGCGACCGCCCCACGTCGAAGGTGCCTTGTCGCCGTACCCTACGGTGGTCATCGTCACGGCCGACCACCAGAACCCCGAGCCGATGCCGCGCCAACCCCGCTCGAACTGGTCGGCATTGCGCCGCCGCTCGAAGAGCCACACCAGCGCGCCCACCAGCAGCAACAGCAGAATCAGCACGCCCACCACCTGCCAGAACTGGGGCGAAAACAGCCGCTTCATCACTCCCCAGCCGCTTTTCTGTGTCGTGCGGGTCGCAATGGCCAAACCGGTGGTGTAGTACGGATGGGTAAAATCAAAGCGCGCTTCGCGGTCTTCGGTGATGCTGAGCGCCGCCACCGCCACGTCGATCGAGCTGTCGGCCAGCGCGTCGGTCATCTGGGCCAGGTCCATCTCCTGCCACTCGTAGCGCAGGTTCAGCTCGCGGGCAATGTCTTCCCACAGGGCCACGCTGATGCCACTCCAGGTGCCGTTGGGGTGGTGAATGACGAACGGCGCCACGGGTTTGGTCGCCACCACCAGCGTGCGCGTCGGGAGCTGAAACGTAGAATCGACAAACTGCTGGGCCAGAAGCGGGTGCGCCAGCAGCCCGCAAAAGAGGAGAAGAATCAGTCGAACCATACGGGGAAAGTAACCAATCGACTACACTTCTGCGTAGTGCCTGTTAGCGACTCTCTATTTCTAAGTTGTTAAACATTTCCGCGATAAGGTGATAAAGTTTAAAGAACAGCGACCACCTTTTTCATTTTTTTTTAAGTTTGCGCAATTTGTCCGGTTCCTCGCGTTGAGGTGCACCGGCTTTTTGATGAACTCATCCCACGCCTAACTCACGCATGAAATACCAGTCTCGTCAGGATGCCCTCCTCGTACTTGAAGACGGCACCGCTTTCGTTGGAAAAGCGATCGGAAAAATCGGTACCACCGGCGGTGAACTTTGTTTCAATACCGGCATGACCGGCTATCAGGAAATTTACACCGACCCTTCGTACTACGGTCAGATCATCGTCAACACGACGGCCCACATCGGCAACTACGGGGTATTCGAGCCCGAACAGGAGTCCGGATCGGTCAAGTTCTGCGGGCTCGTCTGCGACGAATTCGCCTCGATCTACTCGCGCAAGCGCGCCGACCACTCCCTGCAACGCTACCTGGAAGAGGCGGGCATCGTCGGCATCAGCGACGTAGACACGCGCAAAATTGTCCGCTACATCCGCAGCAAAGGGGCCATGAACGCGATGATCTCTTCGGAGATTCTGGACAAAGACCAGCTGCTTCACAAACTCCGCACGGAGGTGCCTTCCATGCTGAACCTGGAACTGGCCACGCAGGTCTCGACGTCTACCGTTTACGACATGGGCAACCCCTCGTCCGACATCAAAGTGGCGGTGCTGGACCTGGGCATCAAGAAATCGATTTTGAAAAACCTGGCCAACCGCGGCGTATACTGCAAAGTATTTCCGGCCCAGACGCCCTTCCAGGAAATGAAATTGTGGGAACCGAACGGCTACTTCATCTCGAACGGCCCGGGCGACCCCGGCGTGATGGATTACGCGGTCGATACAGTCCGCGACGCACAGGAGTCGGGCAGCCCGGTGTTCGGCATCTGCCTCGGTCATCAGATCCTGGCCCGCGCCAACGGCCTCAACACGTACAAAATGCACCACGGCCACCGGGGGCTGAACCATCCGGTCAAAAACCTGATTACCGGCCGCTGCGAAGTCACGTCACAAAACCACGGCTTCGGCGTAGCGAAAGACGAACTCGATAAACAGGACCGCGTGGAAATCACGCACCTGAACCTGAACGACCAAACCGTAGAAGGCATTCGCGTGAAAGAACGGGCGGCGTTTTCGGTGCAGTACCACCCCGAATCTTCGCCGGGTCCGCACGACTCGCGCTACCTGTTCGATGAGTTCATCGACAACATGCAGAAATCATAAACGACCTGAACGGGATGGAAAAAGGACGGGGCAACCTGTCCTTTTTCCGCTTTGGGTAACCCCGCCCGTCGGTCGCCTAACCTCTCGTTACACCTCATGCTGCCCCTCCTGTTCCCATGGTAAAAAGCGATGCGTTGAGCCGTATCGGCCGGAAAATCAAAGAGGTAAGAAAAGACAAACGCCTCAGCCTGAAAGAAGTCGCCGAAGCCAGCAAGGTGACGGCAGGCCTGCTGTCGAAAATCGAAAACTTCCGGACCATTCCTTCCCTCCCGGTGTTGCACAGCATTGCCAATGCGCTCGACGTCAGCATGGCCGAACTGGTAGAGCCGGTGCACCAGGACCCCATGCCGCCGTATCTGCTGATCCGGCAGGGCGAAGGCGAAACCGAAGACCGGGAAGATTCCGAGGGGCTGTCGTACGAGTCGCTCATTTCGACCGATTTCACGAACATGAACGTCCGCGTGAACATCGTGTCCATCCAGCCGGGCGTGTTCCGTCCGCCACTTGCCACCGACGCGATGGAGCTGATTCATGTGCTGGCCGGAAAAGTGCGGTACGGCGTAGGCGACAAAACAGTCGACCTGCAAGAAGGCGACACGCTCTTTTTCAACGGCCGCATTGCCCACTCGGTCGAAAATCCATTCCCGACTCCCGGTCGGCTGTTCAAAGTCTATTTTCTGGAGAATTAATTCGCTGCCCTAGGGCGCACCTTCCCGCATCCGCTCAAAGTAATGGAAGCGATTGCTGGTGTCGTGTGGCATGGGCACAAACCCCACTTTTTGCAGCAGCCGCTGCGAGGGTTCGTTGTCGCGCTCGGTAAAAGCCACCACGGCCGCCACGTCGAAGTGCTGAAAAATGTACGCCACCAACTGGTGGATGGCCTCTTGCGTATAGCCCTGCCGCCGAAACGCCATGCCGGTGGTGAACCCGATGGTAGCCGTATTGCGCTGTCCTTCGCCCGTCTCGCGACTGAGTCCGTAGAGGTTGATCATCCCCACCACCGCACCTTCCGCCTGCCGTAACCGGTACACCCAGTCATACCCCGCGCGCTTCAGGGAGTAGCGGATCGAAAACAAATGTTGTTGCACGTACTGCTCCCACAGCTCTTCTTGCTTGTAATCTTCGATGATGAAAGGATTAGGATCGTCCGTAAACAACTGAAACACCTCCTGGGCATTCGCCTCGTCGAGGGGTTCGTATTGCAGGCGCGCCGAGGGCATCAGGGGAGGAAATTGGAAATACAAGTGAGAGGTAGGGTGGGCAGACCGGGGGGGTGTTTTCATGAAGCAGGCTGTACGCGTTTGACAGAGACAAATCGTTCTTTATAATGGCGGACTAACGAATCGTACTTGACTTCCGGCGTGGTGCGGTTCGACGACGCATGGATAAAGCGCAGCGGCTCCTCCCCCGTTGCAGCCACCACAATGCCTACGTGTCCTACCACACTGCTGTTGGGGTCGGTTCCCCGAAAAAAGATCAGATCGCCGGGCCGGGCCTCTTCCGGTGTCACTTCCCTGCCCTCCCGGGCCATCAAACGCGACGAACGCGGCAGGTCATACCCGTAGTGCTCAAACACATGGTAAACAAAGCCGGAGCAGTCGAAGCCTTTGGACGGATTGGTGCTGGCATAACAGTAAGGTGTTCCCAGCAGCGTCTGTGCATACACCACCAGTTCGGGCACCGGTGGGGCGTCCTGCGCGGACGGCACGTCTGCGATCGGCACCAAGGGCACGTCCGCAGCGGAGCGTTCCATCGCGAGCGAATCGGAAGCGGGCGCGGTCAGTAGCGCGTCGTGGTGCGCTTCGTGAAAGAGCCATCCACCACTCACCATCACACCCAGCCACATCAGGGGCCAAAACCACTTTTTCATAGCGCTGTTTCTGCCTGGTTCTAGAGCTTTGAACGAGCAAAGACGCTTCGTGGTTCGGTAGGCTATGGGCGGGCGCTCCGTCGGTACAGTCTGTGGAGCACCTTTTTACGACCGTCGATCCGGGGCGTTTTCAGCCCCAACAGCTCCGCGACAAAAGGATAGACGTGGACATTCTCGAAGGCGGGGACGATCACGCCCGGCTGTACCTGCGGCCCCCAGGCGTAGAAAATGCCCGATACGGCCTGCACCGTCTGCGGATCGAAGCCGTGCGTTCCCCAGTGGGTTCCCCATTCGACTTTCTTGCCAAACTCTTCCTGCCCTACGCCCACGACGTAATATCCGGAGTCGGCCACCAGCAGCACATCGCCCGCACGAGGGTTCTGAAAGTGCCAGCGCTTCGGAAAGTCGGACTGCCGGTAGACCCGAAAATGGGTTTCCTGCGTCTTAAGGCGTTGGTAGAGCGCATCGCGGCGGGCCGGGTCGTCGGTGTAGAACGACACCTGGGTGCCGTTGTTAACCGTTACGACGGTGGTGTCGCTCACGTCGACCAACTCGGGCAAAAACAGATACGTCTCAGGTTTGGTCTCCATCTCCAGCATGCCATGATCAGAAGTCAGAATGACGTTGATCGGCAGGTCCGTTTGGTGCACCATTTTCATCAGTTGTTCCACCAGGGTATCAGCCTCGCGCACGGCCGCCCGCACCTCGTCGGAGTTCGGACCGTAGGCATGGCCGGCGTCGTCGACCAGCGAAAAATAGAGCGTGATGAAGTGGGGCCGTTCGGCCTCGGGCAGTTGCAGCCAGCGTTGTACGGTGTCGATGCGGCTGGCGTTGGGGATGCTGGCGTCGTACATCAGGTAACGGTCCGGAAACTCCCCCAGGATGGGCGCTTCGGAACCTACCCAGAAAAAGGAGGCCGTCGGAACGCCCTGTTGCTGCGCCAGTTGCCAGAGGGGCGTGCCGCCGTAAAACGCCGGATCACAAACCGTCTCGCGGTTGGAAATGCTATAAGTTCGGTGAAGTTCAGGCGCATAAAAGCGATTGGAAACCAGGCCGTGGTGGCCGGGATAGAGCCCCGTCACCAGCGTATAATGGTTCGGAAACGTTTTGCTGGGAAAGGAAGGGATGAGGCGTTCGGCCTGCGCTCCCGCCCGAATAAATTCTTTAAAATGGGGCAGGTCGTACTTCTCAACGTAATCGTGGCGAAAACCGTCGAACGAGACCATGATCACGTAGGGCCGTTCGGGCGTACGGCCCAACACCCCCTGCACCATCAGGAGCACGAAGCATCCGAAAAAAAGGTATTTTCCCATAACGAAGCGTAACACCATCACAAAGCAGAGGGAAAAGTACCACGCAAACCCAACGGACGCAACTTACCCGACGAAGTTTATCGTTGCACCACCGATACCGCCTCGCGATCGGGGTCATCGGCAAAGCCTTCGAAGGCGCTTGTGACCGGCTTTCCGATCCAGGCGTACGGTGTGGTCAGTCCGAACGCAAACGCAACCGTAGCGGCGTTGTCGGTCGTGTTGACTACGTGGGCTATTTCGTGATGGGGTTTGATGCCCTTCCCCGCCAGGATGAACGGTATTTCCATTTCGGCCAGCGTTTCGCCACCGTGCGACTTACCCAGCCCGCCGTGGTCGGCCGTCACCAGCACCAGCAGATCGTCTTGCAGGCCTGCCGCCTGCGCCGCCCGCACCATCCGACCGATGAGCGAATCGGCCCGTTCGACCGCACGGTAATACTCGGGCGTACCGTGCCCGATCTCGTGACCCCAGTGATCGACATGGTCCAGGTGTACGAACAGAAACTGCGGCCTCTTCTCTTTCAGATACGCCTCTGCCAGTTGGGTGGTCGCCTCTTCCGTGTCGCCGTGCTGGTCGTAGTTCACCGCACGTTTCTCAAACAACCGCCCGAAACCCTCCCAGTGGTAGATCGCCCCGATTTCTGCCTCCGGTCGCTGCGCCCGCAACTGCCCGAAGATGGTCGGGAAAATTGCCTCCGAGCCGGGCGTGCTGGCCGGCAGGGTGTGTCGGTCGCGTTCCCATTCGTTCGACGTGATGCCGTGCTGTTCCGGCCCGGCCGCCATGATCATCGACGCCCAGTTCGAACTGCTACTCGACGGCAATACGGCCCGCGCGTGCAACGTGAACGAACCATGCGCCATCAGCGAATCGAGGACGGGGGTGGTGGCCTGTCGGACGCCGTCGGGGCTCATGCCGTCAACACCGATCACCAGCACGTGGCCCACGCGCGCGGCCGAGGCGTTGTCGGTCGCAACGAACGGGTCGGAAGATTGATCTGCCGGTGGCCGAGGCGATTGGCAAGCGAACATAAGAAGCGCAACGGATGGCGCCAGAGCGGCAAATGAAAAGAATCGCATGGGGAGAAGGTTGAGCATCGGAAAACAAGATGATACCAGAGAAGACAATTGATTAGCTAGGGATATAGCGCATTCAAGAGTTGTGAAAAGCAACGATACCCGGCTCCCTGGAGAAGGCCGGGCATCGTGTTACTTCATGCTAAAGCTTATTCCAATATCCAGAGCGGCCGATTGATGTCGTCGGCCCCGCCGAACTGACGTTGCAGCGCATCGCGCAGGTTCGCTTCGTTGTTGCGGTACTCCGACTGTGGGTACTGCCAGCGCTCCGGAATGCGCCCCCCGTTCTGGTTGCCCGGCCCGATGTCGAACGTCGGCACACCCGTCCGGCGCTGGTTGTAGAAAGCTTCCCAGCCGGAATTCTGGAAGAAGGCCAGGTACTTTTGCGTCAGGATCTGGATCAGGCCGGCATCGCCGTTGCCCGCATACGCTACGCCGTCCTGGCTCAGGTACGCGTCGAGGACCACCGGGTCAGTAATGCCATAAAAATTCATGGAGGCGGTTATACCGTTCGTGTAGTGCTGCGCCGCGTCGCCGCTCGCCCACCCGCGGGCGATGCCTTCCGCCAGGGTAAATTCCTGTTCGGCGTATCCGACAATGATGGTCGGCTCGCCGGTATAGGTGTAGTAGCGGTCGTCTTTCGGCAGGGAGTATTTCCCGGCATCCGAGTTGGTATACAGATCGCCCAGCGTCGCACCCGACGGGGCGCCCACGTACGACGTCAGCTTCGTGGCGTAGTCGGGGTCGCCACTGGCTTTGGCCGAGTCGGTCGGTTCCGCCACCACAAACAGGCGCGGGTCGTTATACATCTTCAGAAAATCCAGGTACGTCGCACCCATCACGTACCGCCCGATGGTAAAGCCCCGGTTGCTGGGGTTGATCGGATACTGGTTGTTCGGTACGTTGAAGAACTTCATCGTGGCGTTGTCGTCGAGGCTCTGCATCAGCGGATAAGTCGACGGATTGTTGATGATGGCGGCAAATCGTTCTTTCACGCGCAGGTCGGCATCGTCGGCCTGGTGGCTCAGGCTGATCAGCGTCCGCAGGTAGAGTGCGTTGCTGACCTGCTGCCACTTGCGCAGGCTACCGCCCATAAAAATATCGCCCGCGACCATCTGGTCAGCAACCGCCGCCAGTTGGGTATTGGCCTGCTCCAGCAGGTCGAGGCATTGCAGGTACACTTCCTTCTGCGTGTCGTACTGCGGCGTGTAGTTCTCGTCCAGGCCCTGCAACGCCTGGCGCATCGGAATGTCGCCCACGCGTTCGGTCATGCGGATAAAGAAGTAGGCTTTCATCAGGCTGGCCAGCCCCGCGTAGGAGTTGTCGCCCAGCCGCTCGGCCTCTTTTTCCATTTGCAGCACATTGCGCAGCGTCCCGTAGTTCAGCCCGGTCGACGACCAGTTGTAGTCCTGGTTACCGTAGTAGTCGAACGTAATCGCGTAAAACTGATTCAGGCGTTGCGTCTCGCTCCAGGGCTCGTAGTCGGCATTGTACCAGTCGTACAGCACGCCCGTGAAAATCTGCGAAGGTGGGGCCTGGGTCGGGTTGTTGGGGTTGACCTGCAGGTCTTCGAAATCTTTGCAACTGGTCACCGCCAGCAGGGCGGTCAGCAGCAGGGGAAAGGTATAGCGTTTCATAAGAAAGTCGGGAGAAAAGACCGGGCCCAGCGCCCGGTCCCGATGAAATAAGATTAGAAAGAAGCGGTCAGGTTAATGCCGTAGCTTTTGATCGACGGCGTTTGCAGACCGGACGAGTAGCCCGTGCCGTACTGGTCGAGGTCAATGTTTTTGTACTTGGAGAAGTAGAACAGGTTCCGCGCTACCAGCGACACGCTTGCGTTGCGCACGAAGGTTTTCTGCAACAGAGTGGACGGGAACGAGTAGGTGATCACCACCTCGCGCAGCTTGAAGTACGTCTTGTCGATGATGTTGGGCGCGTCGGCCCCGTTGTAGTTTTTCGCCCAGTCCTGGTAGAACACGGCCGTGGTGTTCGGCGCAAACTCGCGGGTGTCGGAAATCACGTTGCCGTTGCCGTCGCGCACCAGTTCGCCCTCCGTAATCACCATGCCTTCGCCAACGTACGACTTGATGCCCAGGCCGTCGTTTTCCCGCTCCGGCGCGACCGCCTCCGGGTGGCGACCGCTCTGCCACAACTTCTTGTTCACGTAGTTCAGGATTGTACCCCCGACGCGGCCGTCGAACAGGAAGCGCATCTGCAGGCTCTTGTAGCTCAGCGTGTTGGTAATGCCTCCGAACCAGTCGGGATTGTAGTAGCCGAACAATTTCGGCAGGTTGTCGCGCTTGGGTTTCCCGTCGTCGCCGACCACTACCTGTCCGTCGGGCGTCCGCTCGAAGTCGTAGTTGTAATATTTGTCCACGCGCTCGCCTACCTGCACAAAGCCGATGCCTCCCGCCGCCGGCAGTTTGTCAACCCCCGGGTAAATGTCGCGCAGGTACTCGCGGTAGGTCGACCAGTTGGCGGCCACATCCCACCGGAAATGATCGGTCCGGATGGGGTTGCCGGTCACCGTCACTTCCCAACCCCGACGCTCGTACTTCAGGCCGTTTTCGAGCCGGTAGTCGTAGCCCGAAGCTTCCGAGACGGGCAACTGGAAAATGCTCGGTCCGTCGAACGTGTTGTAGTGCGCTACGTCGACGCCCAGTCGGTTTTCGAAGAAGCGGATGTCGAGCCCGCCTTCGTACGAAGTACTGAAAGTCGGTTTCAGGTTCTGGTTGTAGACCGTCCCCGGGTAATAGAGCGTGGGGTTGCCGTTCCAGGTAATGCCCGAGTAGTAGGTCGGGTTGTTCTGGTAGATGGTGGCTCCGTTGCTCACCAGGCGCGCATCGTCGATGCGCATGTCGGCGTCAGGATTGCCGCCCAGATCGCCCCCGACGCGGGCGAACGATCCCCGTACTTTCAGGAACGAAACGGCGCGGGGCAGGTGAAGGGCATCCGAAAGCACCGCACTCAGCGACGCCGACGGATAGAAATACGAGTTGTTGTTCAGGGGCAGTGTCGACGACTTGTCCCAGCGGCCGGTCAGTGCCAGAAAGAGGTAATTGCGGAACGCCAGGTCGGCCGAGCCGTAAGCGCTGATCACCTGTTTCTGTTCCAGGTAGCTGTAGGGCTTCAGTTGGTTCGTGGTGTTGGATAGGTTGTACACCCCCGGCACCACCAGGTAGTCGGTCTGCCCGTAGGCATACTTCAGGGTATAGCTGCGCAGGTTGCCCCCCGCCGTGGCCTGCACCGAAAAGTTATCGCCAAACTGCTGCTGGTAATTCAGCAGCACGTCCGTGTTGTTCTCAAAGAAGTTACGGTACCCTTCGATGTAGCCTCCCTGGGCCACCTCGCGTCCGTAGGTAGTCGCCGAATAGGGAAACTTCTCGTTTTTGTTCAGTGTGTTGGTTGTCACGTATGTGCGCCCCGCCAGGCTGAAATGCTTGTTGAAGTCGTACGACAGCCGCACGAACCCGAACACGTCGTCTTTGTAGAAGCCCCGTAGCCACTCGTAGGCCGAAAACCAGGGGTTGTTGTAGCGTGCGTATTCGTTGTTGACTTGCTGCAAGCCTTCCTTGCCCGGCTGCCAGTAATTTTTCAGGTCCCGGATGTCGAAATCAGCCCCGTTCCAGATCAGAATGTTGTAGATGATGCTGTTCGGGCCATAGTCTACTTCCGGAATGTTGGGCGTATACTGCTTATTGTAGTTGAGGTTGGTCTCCAGCCGCAGTTTTTCGTTGAACTTCATCCCGCCCGACACCGCAAAGTTGGTGATGTTCAGGCGCGTGTTGGGTACAATGCCGCGCTGGTAGGTCTGCGTGGCCGAAACCCGCAGGTCGCCCTTGTCGCTACTGGTCGCGACCGACAGGTTGTTGGTCGACAGAAGGCCGTTTTGCAAAAAATTGGTCAGGTTGTTCGCGCCGCGCGGCAGGAAAGGCGTCGGGATGCGCTCGCCGGTGGCCGGATCAATCGGGCTGTCGTACTGCGGAATCAGCCGGCCGTCCAGTTTGGGGCCCCACACGTCGTAGTCGGAATCGTTGATGCCGCCGCCTTTGCCGTCCCCAAACGCATACTGCCCGTACGAGCCGGGCCCGTACTGGTTTTGCACGTCGGGAATGGCGTTGAAGCCCGATTGCAGCGTGGTGCTGGAATTGAAGTCGACCGAAAAGCCACGGTTTTTGTCCTGAGCACCCCGCTTGGTGGTGATCTGAATGGCACCGTCGCGTCCCCGCGAACCGTACAGCGCCGCGGCCGTCGGGCCTTTCAGGACGGTATAGGTCTCGATGTCGTCAGGCGAGATGTTGAAAAAATCCGAGCTGATGGGCTGGCCGTCTACGACGATCAGCGGCGTTTTTCCACGCAGCGTAACGGTAGGCGCACTGAACAGCTCGGGCGAGTTGGAAACCTGCAGCCCCGCGACGCGTCCGGTCAGCGTACTCACGGCGTTGGGCTCCCGGGCTTTGACCAGGTTCGAGCCGTCTACTTCCTGCACGGCATAGCCGACCCGCGCCTTTTCTTTCCGAATGCCGAGGGCCGTCACGACAACCTCCGACAGTTGCATGGCATCTTCTGTCAGAGCCACGTCGATGGTGGATCTTCCGGCGATGGCCACGTGCTGCGTAGCAAAGCCCACATACGAAAACAGCAGCGTGTCGATGTCGTCGGCCACCTGTAACGTATAGTGTCCTGAGATGTCGGTGATAGTACCCGTCACGGTCCCCTGGGCCAGCACCGTAACGCCGGGCAGCGGGGTGCCGTCTTCTGCCGATGTGACCGTACCGGTCAGCGTGCGCACCAACGGATCGGCCGCCCGGGCGGTCCAGGGCACCAGAACAGTTCCCACGAGCAGCAGGAACAACAGCAGGCGCTGGGAGGCAGCGCGCTGGGTTCGATGAAACAGTACAGATACTTGCATAGATATTGTGGAGTTGAGAAAATGGTTTGAGTCCAGGCAAGGCACGGCCACCGCAGGTGCTGCGTAGGCACTGCTCAGAGCGGGTTACAGGAAGACAGTAGGAAAACGGGGGTGGGACCGTCTTGAACGAAAACGAATCTAAGCCTTTAGGATAGTTTACTATTTGTAAATATCATACCTTACTTTTCGCCTCAAAGATCAACGGATCTTGACGGAGATTCAACGGTGATAAGTTATAAAAATGTTAACAAATCGTAAATAAGAAAACATTTTTTTCTGTTTGCATTAATTTTAAAATAATATTTGTCAAGTTGCTCGCCTTGAACCAGCGTGCCAAATATTTAATATTTATATAATCAGAAGGGCTTTTCATTTCCGGGGGCGATTGCTGAATTTCGCCTTTCCGCATAGGAACCGCCCGTTTTAATTTCTTTTCCATGTCCACATCGCTTCAACTTATTGTATTCGATCTTTCCGGCACCACCGTCGAAGATCACCAGGGTGTCCAGCGCTGCCTGCAGGATGCCCTGCGCGACGCCGCCGACGTCACCATTTCGCTGGAAGCCGCCAACCGGGTGATGGGCATCCCGAAACCGGTTGCCATCCGGCAGCTTCTGGAAGAACAGCAGCACCCGGCCGACGCGGCCCTGATCGAAACCATTCACGCGCGGTTTCAGGAACGGATGATCGCTTATTACCGCTCCGACCCGCGCGTTCACGAAAAAGCGGGCGTGAGCGAGACGTTTCGCACGTTGCAGGAGCACGACATTCGCGTGGTGGTCAATACCGGATTCGACCGCTCCATCACCGACGTACTGCTCGAGCACATGGGCTGGCAGCACCAGGGATTGATCGACGGCAGCGTCACCAGCGACGAAGTAGCCGCAGGCCGCCCCGCCCCCGACATGATTTTCCGGGCGATGGAGCTGACGGGCGTCACGTCGGCCGCCCACGTCGGCAAAGTGGGCGACACGGCGTCGGACTTGCAGGAAGGCACCGCCGCTGGCTGTGGGCTGGTGGTCGGCGTAACCACCGGCGCTTACACCGCGGAAGCCCTCGCTCCCGAACCGCACACGCACCTGATTGCGCAATTGCCCGAACTTCTGTCCATTCTGGCGCTGGCGCCAGTGCCCACCCGTAAATAAGTCACCACCGGAGCGCTTCCTTGCCGGAAAGCACCCCGAAACGAGAAAGCCGTATGAGAAAACATTGTCATGCCGATGTGGCCGTCGTAGGAGCCGGCATCGTGGGACTGGCCACCGCCCTGGCGAACGCGCGTCGGGGACAGCGGGTAGTCCTGCTGGAACGCTCGCCCCGGGCCACGGGTGCTTCCATCCGCAACTTCGGGCTGATCTGGCCCATCGGGCAAACGGCCGGTCCGGCGTTGCAGCGGGCGCTGCGCAGCCGCGACATCTGGCAGGAAGTGACCCAACAGGCGGGCATCTGGACCCGACCCAACGGCTCGCTGCACCTGGCCTACCACCCCGACGAGTGGCAGGTGCTCCAGGAGTTTGCCGCCCAGGCGATGGGGCAGGGCTATGCCTGTCGGTTGCTTTCGCCCGACGCAGTACGGCAAAAAAGCCCGGCGGTAAAGCCGGAAGGATTGCAGGGGGGCCTGTGGAGTGAAACGGAAATGACTGTGGACCCGCGCGAGGCGATCCGCCGCCTGCCCGACTACCTGCACGAGACCTACGGCGTGCGGCTCTGCTTCAACGAAACCGTCACCGAGATCGAAGCGCCCTACGTCCACACTGCCACCACCACCTGGGAAGTTGACCGCATCTTTGTGTGCAGCGGGTCCGATTTCGAAACGCTTTATCCGCAGCACTACGCCGCCAGTGGCATCACCAAATGTAAATTGCAGATGATGCGCACCGCGCCCCAGCCCGGCGGCTGGCAACTGGGGCCGTCGCTCTGTGCGGGCCTTACGCTCGGCCACTACACCTCCTTCAGCCAGTGCCCGAGCTTGCCGCTCCTGCAACAACGGTTCGCCGAAGAGCTGCCCGAGTACGTCAGTCGGGGCATTCACCTGCTGCTAGCGCAAAACGGACGGGGCGAACTGGTCATCGGCGATTCGCACGAGTACGGAGACAACCCGGAACCCTTCGACCGGGAAGACACCAACCAGTTGATTCTGCGCTACCTGCGCACCTTTGCCGACGTGCCTTCTTTCGAAATTGCTGAACGCTGGCATGGCATTTATCCCAAACTGGCCGGTCACACCGAGTGGGTGACGGAGCCGGCGCCCGGCGTCACCCTGATCAACGCCCTGAGCGGCGCGGGCATGACGCTCTCGTTCGGTCTGGCCGAAGAAGTGGTGCAAGGCACCTACCAGGAAGCCCCGGTCACGAAAGTCTAACGCCCGCGTACGCACGAGCGAAGGCGATTCCGTAACTTGCTGATAATCTACCGTTTCTGACCATGTCTTGGACCAATTATCATAGTCACTGCCGTTACTGCGACGGCAAAGGCGAGCCGGAAGTGTTTGCGCAACGTGCCATCGAACTAGGGTTGGACGCCTACGGGTTTTCGTCGCACGGCCCCGTTCCGTTTGAGACGACGTGGAACATGCGCGCCGAAGACGTAACGCACTACCTGTCGGAGATTCATCAACTACGCGAAAAGTACCGGGACCAGATTCAGCTTTACTGCGGCATGGAAGTCGACTTTGTGCCGGGGCTGATCAGCGTACAGCACGGCATCGTCCGCGAAGCGGGGTTGGATTACACCATCGGCTCCATCCATTTTGTCGACGCCTACGCCGACGGGACGCCGTGGGAAATTGACGGACCGCACGAAGGCTTTCTGCGGGGATTGCACGAGATTTTTGAGGGCGACGTGAAGCGCGCCGTGCGCCGTTATTTCGAGCTTACGCGCCAGATGATTCGGGAAGCACCGCCGAGCGTAGTGGGCCATGTGGACAAGATCAAAATGCAAAACGAAGGCGGCACGCTCTTTTCGGAAGAAGACGGCTGGTATCAGGACGAAGTGGCCGAGACGCTGCGCACCATTGCCGATGCGCGGCTGACGGTGGAAGTCAATACCCGGGGCCTGTATAAAAAGAAAACGGAGGAAACCTACCCCAGCCGCTGGATTCTGGAGCGGATGTGGGCGATGGACATCCCGGTCATGCTCAACTCCGACGCCCACCGCCCGAACGAGATCACGGCCTATTTTGAAGAAGCCGCCCTCCTGTTACAGGACGTCGGCTATACGCACGTACAAATTCTGTACGACGGTCGCTGGCAGTCCGTCCCGCTCAAAACCCGCATCAATGCCTGACGCTCGCCTCACCCGTTGGCTTCGCCACGCTTCGCCTTCGGCCTTCACCCTCTATGCCGTGCTGGCGGCCTTCTGCACGTATTCGTGCATGTATGCGTTCCGCAAACCGTTTACGGCGGCCACGTTCGACGGGCTGAGCTGGCTTCACATCGACTACAAGGTCTGGCTGATTACCGCGCAGGTGATCGGTTACATGCTCTCCAAGTTTATCGGCATCAAGGTCGTGTCGGAGATGACCGGCGGCCGCCGGGCCTCGGCCATTTTAGGACTGATCGGCCTGGCGGGCCTGGCCTTGCTGGGCTTTGCGCTGGTGCCTCCCCCCTACAACATCGTGTTTCTTCTGCTCAACGGGCTGCCGCTCGGCATGGTCTGGGGGCTGGTCTTCAGCTTCCTGGAAGGCCGCCGCACCACCGAAGTGCTGGGTGCCGGGTTGTGCGTGTCGTTCATCTTCTCGTCGGGGCTGGTCAAGTCCGTGGGCAGCTACGCCATGCAGGACTGGGGCGTCTCTCCCTTCTGGATGCCGCTGGTGACCAGCCTCCTCTTTGTACCGCTGCTGCTGGTGGCGGTGTATCTGCTGGCACAACTCCCGCCGCCCTCGCCGGAAGACGAAGCCCTCCGCACCCGCCGCAGGCCGATGAACGCGCAGGAACGGTGGCACCTGTTTCGCACCTTTGCACCCGGCCTGGTGCTGTTGATTCTGACCTACACGCTGCTGACCGCCTTCCGTGACTTTCGCGACAACTTCGCGGCCGAGATCTGGCAGACGCTGGGCTACGGTGACCAACCGGCCATTTTCACGAAAACGGAGATTCCTGTGTCGCTCGGGGTCCTGCTTTTGGTCGGCCTGATGGTCGTTGTAAAAGACAACCGCTACGCGCTACGTCTGAACCACCTGCTGGTGCTGGGCGGGCTGCTGCTAACGGGCGCAAGCACGCTGGCGTTCGAGGCGCACTGGCTTTCGCCGCCTGTCTGGATGACCCTCGTGGGCTTCGGGCTTTACCTGGGCTACGTGCCGTTCAACAGTGTGTTTTTCGACCGGCTGATCGCCGCCTTCCGGTACGTCAGCAACGTAGGCTTTCTGATTTACCTCGCCGATGCCTTCGGCTACCTGGGCAGTGTGGGCGTTATGTTGTTCAAGAGCTTTGGTTACGCCGAAATGAGCTGGCTCCGTTTTTTTATTGTAGGCAGCTACGCAATGGCGATCGTGGGCAGCGCACTGATGCTCGGCGCGCTCTTCTATTTTGAACGCAAACAAGCCGCACCACCTACCCCGCACCTCCACCCTTCCGATCACGCAAAAACCGTTGTCTGATTTTCCCATGAATCCCGAACTTCTGATCGACAAAATCTTTACGCTTTACGAACTCCACGGCCACGACGATTACATCGGCGAGCCGGTCTCCCAACTCGAACACATGGCCCAGGCCGCGCAACTGGCCGAACGCGAAGGCTTCGACGAGGAGGTGATCCTGGCGGCGTTTTTCCACGACATCGGTCACTTGTGCGCGTCTTCGAGCGCGGCGCAGATGGACGGTTACGGTGTGGTTTCCCACGAAAAGATCGGTGCCGATTTTCTGCGGGCGCACGGCTTTTCGGAACGGGTCGCGCGGCTGGTGGAAGGGCACGTACAGGCGAAGCGGTACCTGACGTACAAGTACCCCGACTATTACAACCGACTCTCGGAGGCCAGCCAGCAGACGCTGCGATTTCAGGGCGGACGCATGTCGCCCGACGAGGCCGAACAGTTCGAAGTCAGTCCGCTGTTTGGCGTCAGCCTGCGAATGCGCCACTGGGACGAGGAAGCCAAAGAAGAACACCTCCCGGTGCCGGACCTAAAGCGCTACAAAAAGATGGCGCAGCGCCACCTGGAGCAACAAGGCTTCGTGTTTTCGGATACGGTCCTGTAACGCGCGTTTTGCGTCAGATCACACTTCGTCCAGCCACAGCAGCGGATGGCGGATGGGCAGGTTCCGCAGCACTTCTTCGACGTCTGGCGTGTGGTCCAGCCTCTCCCAGGTTGCCAGCCAGGCCGCTTCGTCGAACGCCACCGCCCCGAACACCAGGAAGGGATGCGCCACCGGCCATTCGTTCCAGTACATCACGTCTTCTGCATAAGGCCACGCGGCCTTGTCGTCAACGTACGGATACATAAACGCAATACCATCGCGGATGGAGCGGCCGTCGGGCGTCTGGTACTGCCAGAGGTCGTGCTCTGCATCCGACAGAATCTGGCAGAGGGTAGTCATGGCATCGAGGTTGAACAGCGAATAGCCGTAGGGCTTGGTGCGCTCCAGTTCCAGCGGAAAGCTTCCGTCGGCGGCCATCTGACCAGGCAACAGCACCGTTTTGTAACGCTCGCGGCAAAATGCCAGAATCGAATCGTTTTCTGTCAGGCGGGCAAACGCCGCCACCTGCATCACCCAGCACGTGCTGTGGTTGTTTTTGGTGTTCAGTTCGTCCTGCCCGTACGGGTGGGTAGTCAGCCAGCGGAGGTAGTCGGCAAACCATTGCCGGATGTAGGCCACCTGGGCGGGTGCTACGCCCGGCGCGCCTTCCAGCACGCGCAGTCCCTGCGCCACTTCCATCAGGTGAATGGTATCGATGATGCCGATGCCGCGTCCGGTGACGCGTCCTTTAATGGCCTGTGCAAACGCCAGGGAAGGGTTCATGCGCGTATCGGCCTCCACAAACCAGGCGCGGAGGTGCCGCATGGCGTGGCGCGCGTACTTTCCCTCACCGGTCAGGCGATAGGCCGACGCCAGCGCCCCGACGATCCGACTCAGGCGGATCATGGCCAGCCGATGTGCCACGAAATTGTCGGGATTGGTCATGCCGTCGCGCCGCACGTACGGCCCTTCGGGGTGGGCTGAATCGGGCCACCAGTAATCGCCCTCCGAGTAAAAATCGTGGATGCTGCCGGCGCTTCGTTCGGAAGTCTTCGCGGTGACGGTGACGGGCTCCTGACGCAAGGCCCAGTCGGCTTCTTGCAGGGTCGGTTCGCGCAGGGTGGCGACAATCGTTTGTCGCAGTGGCGTGGTTTCCTGCCGGGCAGGTCCGCAACGCGCCAGTCCCATGAACAGTCCCCCTGCGAGAAGAACAAACTGAATCGGTTTTCGGAAGTTGAGAAGCATCTGCCTACAGGAGTGGTCGTCCGCACGT
Source organism: Catalinimonas alkaloidigena (assembly GCF_900100765.1). Taxonomy (NCBI): domain Bacteria; kingdom Pseudomonadati; phylum Bacteroidota; class Cytophagia; order Cytophagales; family Catalimonadaceae; genus Catalinimonas; species Catalinimonas alkaloidigena. The sequence continues at coordinate 336,140 of NZ_FNFO01000008.1, forward strand.
TTCCTACTCTGCTTCCCACTGCCCACAAAAAAAGGGGCGCAGCGGCCCCTTCTTGTACTCCATGTATGCCATTGGCACGTTAGCGTCCCATCCAGCCCCCATCGACCGTCAGCACCGTCCCGTGCACATACGCGGCCGCAGGTGAGGCCAGAAAAACGGCGGCGCCTTTAAAGTCGTCGGGATCGCCCCAGCGTCCGGCGGGGATGCGCGCCAGGATGGACGTACTCCGCTCGGCGTCGTCGCGCAGGGCGGCCGTATTGTCGGTGGCGATGTAGCCCGGGGCGATGGCGTTCACGTTGACGCCTTTACCGGCCCATTCGTTGGCGAGGGCCTTGGTCAGTTGCCCGATGGCGCCTTTGCTGGCCGCATAGCCGGGCACCGTGATGCCACCCTGGAACGTGAGCAGCGACGCGGTAAAGATGATCTTGCCACTGCCGCGCGCCACCATGTCGCGTCCGAACTCGCGGCTCAGTAGGAACTGCGCGTTCAGGTTGATTTCGATGACCTGATCCCAGTATTCGTCGGGATGCTCGGCCGCCGGGCGGCGCAGGATGGTACCCGCGTTGTTGATCAGAATGTCGGGCGTGCCGTGCTCGGCCTTCACCTTTTCGACGAACGCGTACACCGACGAGCGGTCGGCAAAATCGCACTGGTATCCCCAGAATTTGCGCCCCAGCGCCGTGATGCGCGCCTCGGCTTTGCTTCCGGTGGTTTCCAGCGACGCCGATACGCCGATGATGTCGGCCCCGGCTTCCGCCAGTCCTTCGGCCATGGCCAGGCCAATGCCACGTTTCACGCCCGTGACGAGCGCTACCTTTCCGTCCAGACGGAATTGATCTAAAATCATAAGAGAATGGAATCGAATGAATGAGGAATGGACTACCGCAGGTCTTTCATGGCGACGGCGTCCATGTCGGTAAAGCTTTGGTTTTCGCCGCCCATCGCCCAGATGAAGCTGTAGTTTTTCGTACCGGCGCCGGAGTGGATCGACCACGGCGGCGAAATGATGGCTTCCTCGTTTTTCAGCACCATGTGGCGCGTCTCGCTCGGCTCACCCATGAAGTGGAACACGCGGGCATCTTCGGCCACGTCGTAATAGAAATACGCTTCCATGCGGCGGTCGTGCGTGTGGCAGGGCATCGTATTCCAGATGCTGCCGGGCGCCAGCACGGTCAGGCCCATCACCAACTGGCAGCTTTTCACCCCGTTTTCGTGGATGTACTGGTAAATCGTCCGTTCGTTGCACGCTTCTTTCGAGCCCAGTTCAACCACCGTCGAGTCTTTTGCCTTCATCAGCGTCGTGGGGTGCTCCGCGTGGGCAGGTGTTGAAATCAGGTAAAAGCGGGCCGACTGGCTGCCGTCGCTCGACCGGAACGAGACGTCTTTCGTGCCGCGGCTCAGGTAAAGGCAATCCAGTTTTTCCAGGGAGTAGTCGGTACCATCGGCTGTGATGACGCCCTTCCCGCCGACGTTGATCACGCCCAGTTCGCGGCGCTGCAGGAAGAAGTTGGACTTGAGCGCATCGTAGGTGGGGAGCGTCACCGCCGCGGTGCCCGGCACCAGGCCGCCGATCAGCATGCGGTCGTAGTGGGTATAGACCCAGGTAAACGCCGGGCCGCTCATCAGATTTTCGATCAGGAACTCCTGACGTAACTGTTCGGTATCAAACGTTTTCGCCTCGCGGGGGCTGGTCGCTTGTCTAATCTGCATCAGTATAGAATTCAGTAAATGAGAAGATGTAAGAACACGGTTGTATAGGTAAAGATCGGCCTGGGGCGAAATCATACTCAATTTCGCCGACCGAAAAGCACAATCGTAAGGGGGATTTGGGGCGTTTCTACCGCCGGAAATTCAGTTTCTGGATCATCTGTTCGGAGACCGTGTCGGCATAGGTACCGTAGGCATCCACAAAGGTGCCTTTCAGGCCATCGTTGGAAGCGATGCCGTAGACCACGGCGTTGTCGTCCGGGTTGCTCATGCCCTCGAAACGGTAGGTTTCCGTAATGGTAAATTCGTCGGGTGACAACTGCCGGTCCAGTTCGGGGCAGTGGAGGCAATCGGGGCGCAGGTTGAAATCATACGTGTAGCCACGTTCCTGCAAACCACTGATCGCTTCAGAGAGCGTTGTGTAATCGTACATGCGTTTGAGAGATTTGGTGTTTCAAGGTACGCAACGCAGGCTGGTTCGGGTTGCACAAATCTTGCTTTTCTGGCCAGACCAACGCGTACAGAAAAGGCCGCATTTCCGAAGAAACGCGGCCGTTCACTTTCAAGCATTCAAACCAAAGTCGTTTATCCGCCGTAGCCCTCGTTCTGCTGGTAGCCACCGCTGACGCGGTCGAGCTGATCCTGCGGAATGGGGCGATACAGGTGAAAATTCTGAATGTTCTGCGCAGCATCCGGGTTGTACTTCTGCACCCGCTCGATGAGCTTACCGGTCCGTTTCAGGTCAAACCAGCGGTGCATTTCACCGACCAGTTCGCGGGCGCGTTCGTCCAGAATAAAGTCGATGCCTTCGTGGTCGCCGGTACCACTCAGCACGCTGGCGTCAATCTCGATGGCGGTTTCCTGGCCCGGAAACGCTGCCCGACGGCGCACGACGTTGATCGCTTCGGCGGCTTCTTCGTGGCGGCCTTGCATCATCAGCGATTCACCCAGCAGCAAGTACATTTCGGCCAGTCGGATGACCGGGAAGTCGCGCCGACCTTCTTCCTGCTGGATGGTCAGCCGCAGGGGGTCCAGGTGCTTGCGCAACGTCGGGAACCACCGGTAGTTGATCTGCCGCAGCTTCATCACTTCGTCCGTAGCGTTAGGATCGACGTCGACAAAGAAGTAAGGCTTGCTCTTCTGGATTTCGTCAGGCACGGCGTAAGGCACCACGTAGTAGGCCGTATCCCCGACGTTGAGCCCGGCGGGTGCCGTGGCGGCGTTGTTCACGTAGAACACGTCCTTGAAGCTCCCTTCGTAGCGCGAATCCACCCCGCGCTCAAACAGCGTGAGCAGGTACATGGTCGGCTGGAAGCGCTTCCAGGGGCGTCCGTTCGCAATGTCGCGTTTCATTCCGGCAATCTGGTCGTACTCCGACAGGAAGTAAAGGTGCCCGCGGTTCCCGCCCGCGTTGCCGTTAGCGGCGTTGGTCAGCGGGTCGGCCGTGTATTGTACCGACCAGATGATTTCCTGGTTTTTGTCATTGCTGATGTCCCACAGGTCTATGAACCGGGGCAGCAGCGAAAACCCACCTTCGTTGATCACGGCATTGGCCATCTCTTCCACTTTGGTCCAATCGCCCATCACCGCGGCGACACGTGCCCGAAGCGCCTGTGCCACCGGCTTGGTGACGCGCCCCAACTGCGACGTGGTGGCCGGCAGGTTGGCGATGGCGAAGTCCAGGTCCGGCACAATGGCCTCGCTGTAAATGCGATCGACCGGCGTACGGTTGGCTTCCGTCGTGGGCGCGGTCGTTTCTTCCAGCGTCAGGTGGATAGGACCGTATGTTTGCACCAGAATGAAGTAGTAAAGCGCGCGCAAGGCACGGGCTTCCGCAATGCCGGTGACCTTATCCGTTTCGGAGAGCCCCTCTACGGCGTCGGCCCGGTCGATGACGGTGTTGGCCGTATTGATCCCCTGGTAAAACTCACGCCAGGTAGAGCTGAAGTAACCCGAAGCGGCATTCAACTGACCATCGTAGTCGTTGAAGTACTTGTAACTGCCGTCGGCCCCTTTGGTGTAGGTATCGGTGCCGAAGGTGGTAAACGTAAAGCCCTCTTCGCGGCCATACCAGTACCGCAGGGTTTCGTAGACTGCGTTGACGCCACCTTTCCAGCCTTGCGGCGTTTTGTAGTAGATACCGGCGGTGATGCCCGATACAATTTCTTCTTCCAGTATTTTTTCGCACGACTGGCTCATCAAGGCCAGAGCCGCGACCAATATGATTCGTTTTTTCATGAGGTTCATGGGTTGGAGGTGGGTTAGAGTTTGATGTTCACACCCACGGTATAGAGACGGATGCTAGGCGTATCGGCACCGACTTGCGCCGTGCGCTCCTGGTTGTCTTCCGGTGTCCGGGTCACTTCCGGGTCGATGTTCTTGAACGACTTGTCGGCGAAGATGTACGGGTTCAGAGCCGAGACGTAGATCCGTGCCGAACTCATAAACCCGGTTTTCTTCAGCAACTCGGAAGGCAGGTTGTACGCCAGGGTGATGTTCCGGATTTTGACGAAAGAGCCGTTTACGTACCCCAGGGTCGACTGGTAGCGCGGCGATTCCTGGTCTTGGTTCGGGCGCGGGAACGCGTTGGTCGGGTTGATGGGCGTCCAGTAGTCGATGTCCACGTTGTTGTAACGTCCGGCCAACGAGTTGTTGGTGGTGTAGAACGTGTTGTTGATCAGGTTGCCCTGCCGCGTGAAAATGAACGCCGACAGTTCGAAGCCTTTGTACGAGAAGCGGTTGGTCATGCCTCCGGTCCAATCGGGCTGGTCGGTTCCCAGAATCACGCGGTCGTTGCCGTCGATGATGCCGTTGTTGTCCTGGTCACGCACTTTGACTTCGCCGGGGCGCTGTCCGTACTGTGCAGCAACGGTCTCTTCGCTGGTCTGCCAGATCCCGACTTTTTCGTAATCGAAGAACACCGTCATGGGATACCCGATGAACCAGCCGCTTCCGACGTCGTCCGACTGACCACCGTAGAGTTCCGTGATCTTTTCGCGGTAGACGTTTACGTTGAAGTCGGTTGTCCACTTAAAGCCGCCCGGGCTGTCGATGTTTACCGTCGAAACCATCAGCTCCATGCCCCGAACCTGCGTGGCGCCCACGTTCCGCTGCACCTGCGTAAAGCCCGACGAGGTAGGTAGTTGCTGGTTCATGATCAGGTCCTTGGTGTTGGAATTGTAGACCTCGAACGAACCAAAAATGCGGTTGCGCAGCAAGCCGAAGTCCAGACCCACGTTAAACGTGGCGGTGCTTTCCCATTTCAGGTTCGGGTTCCGAATCAGGTTGGGCTGGAAGCCAAATGCCGGCGTGTTGTCCCAGGCGTAGAACGTTTGTCCGAGCGCACCCTGCGTAATGTAAGGACGCAAGCCGTTGGTGTTGCCGACCACGCCGTAGCTGGCGCGCAGTTTCAGTTCGTCGAACACGCTTTGCGACTGCATAAAGGGCTCGTCTACGATGCGCCAGCCCAGTGCCGCCGACGGGAAATACCCCCATTTGTTGCCTTCCGCCAGACGAGACGAACCGTCGGCCCGCATGGTCAGGGTCAACAGGTAGCGGTTCAGAAGGCCGTACTGCACACGTCCCATAAACGACACAATGCCCCATTCGCTCAGATCAGAGGCTTTGGCGTTGATCAGCGGGGCCGTTCCCAGGTTGTAGAACAGCGCCGACTCGTAAGGCTGGTCCAGCACTTCGATCCCACTGTATTCGTCGCGTTGCTGCTGAATGGAAAACAGGCCGGTCGCCGTCAGATTGTGGATGTCGCCAAAGTCACGCTGGTAGGTCAAGACGTTCTCGAACGTGTAGGCGAAGGTGTTCCAGTTGAGCACCCGGGCCAGCGGCGCGCCTTCGGCACGGGCCTGGGTGTAGCGTCCCTGGAACAGGCCGTTCCGGCGCAGGTTGATGTCGGGGCCGAAGTTGACGCGGAAGTTCAGATCCTTGGTCACTTCTGCGGAAGCATACAAGCTCGGGAAGATGCGGTACCGACGGTTTTCGTCGATGTATGCATTCTCCACCAGATCGGCCAATGGGTTGGTCTGCAGACCGTCCGACGTGGGCCGGAACCGCAACGAACCGTCGTCTTCAAAAGGCTTGCCCAGCGGGTTTTCGCGCAGGGCCGTGCCCCAGGGGTTCGGGCCCCAGTTTTGTACCGAATACCCCAGCAGCGTAAAGGCACCGACTCTGAACCGATCGTTGAGTTGGTGATCTATGTTGACCCGAACGGTATTCCGCCGGTAATCCTGCGTTTTGGTGACCCCTACGTCGTTGAAAAAGCTTCCTGACAGGTAGAACGTGGTTTTGTCGTTCCCGCCCGATACTGAGAGGTTGTGGTCCTGCCGGTGGCCGGTCCGCAGAATCAGGTTCTGGTAGTCGGTCCAGCTGTAGCCGTTGTTGATGTTGGCCAGTTCGACGGCCTCAAACAGGTTGGCGTCCTGCACGGGGTCCACTACGCCGGTCGGAGCCGTGTATTTGGGATTGACCAGCGCCCGGCGCGATTCGCGCTTGTATTCGGCAAACTCTTCGCCGTTCATCAGGTCGACCGTTCCGTAGGCATACGACGGGCCGTAATAGCCGGAATACGCCACTTCGGTTTTTCCGGGTTTTCCGCGTCGGGTCGTGACCAGCACCACGCCATTCGAGCCCCGCGATCCGTAAATGGCGGTGGCCGAAGCATCTTTCAGCACGTCCATCGACTGGATATCGTTGGAGTTGATGTCTCCGAAATCGCCCGAAAACGGAATTCCGTCCACTACGTAGAGCGGATCGTTCCCCGCGGTAAACGAACGACGCCCGCGTACACGGACCTGCACCCCCTGTCCCGGACGGTTGCCGACCGTGACCACTTCTACCCCGGCGGCGCGGCCCTGCAACGCCTGCTGTGCGTTGGCAATGGGCAACTCCTGAATTTCGCGCGACGAGACGGACGCGATGGCGCCGGTGATGTCACGCTTTTCCTGCGATCCGTACCCCACCACCACGATCTCTTCCAGGGCTTTCACGTCTTCTTCCATCGTGATGTCGATCACACTGCGGTTGTTCACGGCCACTTCCTGCGACATGTACCCCACGGCGCTTAACACCAGCGTGGCGTTGTTGCCGACGGTCAGCGAATAGCGGCCCTGCACGTCGGTGATGGTCCCGTTGGTGGTGCCTTTTTCCAGCACGTTCACGCCGGGAATGCCTTCCCCGCTGGCGTCTTTGATGATCCCGGTCACGCGCACGTCTTTTTGCTCGGCGAGTTGCAATTGTAGGGTTTGCAAATCGCGCATGACGGGCGACAGCGCCGACTGCGGGTGGGTGGGTCTCAGGCTTTGGGTACCCGAGCGGGCTTTATTGCCGATGGCGTAGCTGTTTACGCTTACTTTTTTATAAGAAAGGTTCAGCGGCGCGAGCATGCGCTCCAGGCGCTCTTCCAGCGAGCCTTTGGCCGCCGAAGGCCGCATGACTTTCTGCCGGGCGATCAGGTCCTGGCGATAGCTGATGTTGACTTTGAATTCCTGCTCCAGTTCTTCCAGAGCCTGTTGCAAAGGGATGTAGACGACCTGATTACTGGGCTGTGCGGGGTGCTCCCCCCCGCCCCCGACCAGCGCCAGGTCCTGCGCCGAGAGCGATGTGGTGCACAGGCAGCACGTAAGCCAGAAGCACGTGCTACGCTGCAATTGGCGTACAAATTGTTTCATAATGGTTAGGTTGATTGTTACGTATTGGGATGGCTTTTTACTTGCGAATAAGAATCTGATGATCGTGGTGCTGAACCTGCACCCCGGTGGTGAACACCAGAGCATCGAGAAGCTGGTTGAGGTTTTCGGTGTAGAGGGTCCCTCCCAACTTCATGGCTTTGAGGCTATCGTCTTTAATCACCACTTCAATCCCGTAGATGGCTTCGATTTCGTCGGCGACGGTTTGCAGCGTAACGTCGTCCAAGACCAGCTTGCCTTCGGTCCAGGCTTCGTACCGCTCGGGCACCACCACCCTCTGCTTTAAGTGATGCTCCGCGCGCGAATACGCCACCAGGTCGCCGGGCTGCATCATAATTTCTTCGTCCTGTTCGTTGCGCAGCGCCAGCCTGACTTTCCCACTTTTGAGCACCACCTGGGTGGCTTCGTCGCGGTTGGTCACGTTGAATTGCGTGCCCAGGACTTCGATGGTCAGGTCGGGCGTGTAGACCCGAAACTTGACGGGCTGGTGGTCGACGTGCTGGCGACACACGTTGAAAAATGCCTCGCCCTCCAGCCACACTTCCCGGTCGGTGTCCGTCCCGCGGGTCCAGGCGGACGTAGCCCAACTGCCTTGCAGGCGCAATGTAGAATTGGCATTGAGCACGACCCGTGAACCGTCGGGCAGCACCACTTCGCGGGTTTCGCCATAGGCAGTCGTATAAGACAGGGGTGTATTTTGCCACCAGATCCATCCACCGCCCACCACGCCTAGCACCAGGCAGGCTGCGGCCGCCCAGCGGTACCAGTGGAGACGCCGCTGCCGGGCAGCGCCTTCCTGTTGCGTCAGTTGCCGGTCGAGCCGTTCCCAGGCGCGTTGTACCTGTACGGGTGGCACCTCCACTGCGTCGCTCTGCAACACCAGCACCAGTTCGCGCGCTTCGTCGGCCCGTTCGTGGCGGTCCGGATGCCCACAGATCCACTCATCCCAGAACTCGGTCAGCTCAGGAGTAGGACTCACTACCCACTGCCGGAAGTGCGGATCAGCAGCCAGGTCTTCAACAGTGTAGTGATCGTATTTCATACCGGTGTAACGCTCTGAGCAGCCTCACCCAGGGCGCGTGCCGGGGTGTAGCGAGGAAGGGAAAACACCGGTTTTTTTATACTCACTCCGCCGGAAAAATTTCCAGCCCTGCCGACGCCATCGCCCTAGCAAGCGGGTGTGCCCGAAAAGGCCGCGGAGGAGGTCAGAAGGTAAGAACGGAAAATGGCGAATTAGCCCAGTAGTAGTCCGCTGAGCAGCAAAGGCAAACTCAGCAGGCTACTGCTGAGCTGATCGTGCAACGTTTGATTTTTGCGCAAGCGGGTCAGGGCCCGAAACAGCAGGTTCCGTACCGATTGGACGTTCATCTGCATCAGGTCGGCGATTTCGTCAAACGACAGCTCCTGGTAGAAGCGCAGGTGGATCACCTCCCGCTGCCGTTGCGGCAGCGCGATCAGTTCCTGGCGCACAAGCTGCTCGCGGTAGGCGTCGGTCTGGTTCCGGATCAGCACCTCTTCGCCCGATGGCGCAAGGCCGTGCAGGGTTTCGACGGGTTGCCGCGAGGCAAACACCTGAAAGCGACTTTTGCGGCGGAGCAGCGTACGGCGGAACGAAATGATCAGGTAGAGTTTGACGGAGCGAATTTCGCCGCTCAGTTTTTGGCGGCCGCGCCACAAATCCAGAAACATTTCCTGAATGGCGTCTTCGACCAGCGCGTCATCCTGAATAATTTTTAGACCGTAGTTGTAGAGGGACTTATAATACGTATGGAACAGCTGTGCGAGGGCGGCACGTTGGCCGGCACGAAACTGCTGCCATAAGTGGAGTTCCTCGGCGGCGGTATGGTGGTGAGCTGCCATAGGAGTGTGCGATAAGGAAGAGGGTTGTTGTTCGCCTAACTTAGTGGCTTTTGTTGACTAATTCAACTGCTTGTTCGGGTAACGCTCAAATCTTTTCCGAGGGCGGACTGCCGTGTTACCTGCCTGTTACAAGACCGCTCAGCGCCCCGGTTTCCCCAAAGCCAAGTCCATGCGTCTCAAAAAAAACAGAGACTTCGCTTGCGAAGTCTCTGGTAAGAAGCCAAGGTATATTCGGGCGCTAGTCTACCCCAAATTCGATGTAGCAGTTGGCTCCCAGAAACTCGTTGCAAACGCTGGGTGACCACGAGCCGAAGTACAAATCGTTGTCGGCGTGGATGCGCCAGTAGATGCGTACCCGGTCGCCGGTGTGAAAACGAGCGCCTTCGGGGCGGCCGTTCTCGGCCGAGAAAACGTTCACCACGCCGTTGCCATAATCGAAGGTGGCGTCCTTGTACAGATCATACACGTCCTGCAAGGTGATGGACAGGGACACCGGCTCGCGGTTTTGCAGGTTTTCGAGCGACGTCCACTGCGTGCCGGGCGGGATGGTCGGCCCGGGCGAAGTCCCGCCGAACGCCGCGATGCGCGGGTTGCCGTCCGGATCGGTGTAGGGCTGATCGAACTCTACGTACAGCGTCATGCTGTTGGCCAGAAGCTTCTGGTCGATCGATACGTAGCGTACCTGAAACGGCACAGAAGCCGTGGTCTGCGCGGCCGAGTCGACCGCGATGGCGTTGTCGATGGCCGTCTGACTGTAGAACTCGTCGACGGCCGGAATGGCGTCTCCATCTGCCGTCAGAAACTGCCCGAACCCGTGGACTCCCGGCTCCGGCGCTACGTACGGATTGAGTTCTTCGTCGCGACAGCTGACCAGCGTCGTGCACAGCCCCAGCAACATGCTATACAATAAGGTATGGTTCATTTTCATGGATCACTACTGATTTAGGATTGAAACTTGAGTACATCCCAGAATACCGCGCCGTCGGGGGAATCGAACGGGGGCGGACTTTGCGGAGCGTTCTGGTTCAGGGTGAGGTCGTCCTGCGCATAGGGAAGACGCAACGCGAAGTTGCGCGGCGTGGGCGATACCGGCGTCTGGATGTCGTTCGGATAGCCGGTCCGGCGAAACGCATTGTAGATCTCGTAGCCGTTGCCAAAGTTGCTGAACCAGGCTTGTTTCAACACCACGTTCAACTTCTGTCCGTCGCTCGCGGCATTGTCGTAGCGGCTGAGCCACCGGGCCACGTAGGCATCGCGCTCCTCGGTGAGGCCGCTGGCCGCTGGAGCGTTGGTGGAGATGCTGCTCGAAAAGTTGGCCACATAATCGATCGCTTCGGTCATGGCCTCCTCAAATACGGCCCGCGCATCGCCCGGAACGCCCATCGTCAGAATCGCCTCAATCTGGTAGAACTTCACCATCCAGGTCGTCAGCATCGGGAAGACCCCGTTGCCCGCGCCCCGGTTATTGCCCGCCGGCGATACGGCCTCGCCGTACAAACCAGCCGCAGGGTAGGTAGCCGGCGCCGTACGCAAGCTTCCGTCGAGCGGCACGCCCGACGGGTCGCTGCGGTCGCGCCCGAAAATGCCGGCCAGCAGATCGCGCTCTTCGTCCGACAGCTCGTCCGGATTTTTGCCGTAGAGGCGTTGCGTCATGTTGGGGTTCAGCACGATGTAGCCGTACACACATCCCGCCACCTGCGAACACGGGGTCGTCTGCCGGTCGGTCGGGTTGTCCTGGTCCAGGATGTCCGACGTTTGGCGGAGCAGGTAATACGGCACCCGAGGGTCGTCGTTGTCGAGCATCTCCACCATAAACTGGTGGCTGAAGTAGGAAAACCCGTTCTCAGCACCCCGGTAAGCACTCTGGTACCACGGATGCGTCGGGTCCAGCTGGGAATTCAGGTTGCCCTGCGCCCCGAACTGAAACACGAAGTTGTCGCTGGCGCTGCTGATCAGTTGCGACGGATCGGCCAGCAGGGCTTCCACCTGACCTTTGACGTCGTTCACCCGCCGTTGCTGCAACAGCAGCCGCAGCAACAACGAACGCCCCGCCTTTTGCCAAAGGGCCACTCGGCCGCCGTAAATCAGGTCGGCGTCGCGATCGATGGGCTGCGGCGTAGTTTTGGACAGGTTTTCGATTCCGGCCTGCAACAGCGCGATGGCCGACGCGTAGATCTCCGCGCCAGCGTCGTATTTCGGAAACTTGACCTGCGCTTCGGCATTGCCGTTGAATGCCTCCGTGTAAGGCACATCGCCCCACAGATCGGTCATCAGGCTGAAGTAGTACGCCTTCAGGATTTGCGCTACGCCCAGGTAATGCGGACTATCGGTCACGCTCGGGTCGGTCGATTTCAGCAACGCATCCAGGTCTTTGAGCGGTCCTGAATACAAGGTGTTCCAGGTGCCGTTGTACGAAGCGTTGTTCAGGTCGAACCGGTCGGCCGAGCTGAGAATGCCCACGAAGCCGTGCGCGTTCTGGTTCAACCCGCCGGCGAAGGTGTTGGAAGCACTGTACAACACACTCGACAGCAGCAGGTCGGGGCCGGCCTGCAGGGGATTGTTAGGGTCCGTGTTGATGTCGAGGTCGGTCATGTCGCACGCCTGCGCCAGCAACAGGGACGCCGCCAGCAGGGTACGCATGCCCAAGCGTTGGAAAGTATGGAGAGTCATAGAAAACGCGGTTAGAACGTGACAGATAAGTTGACACCGTAGCGGCGGGTGGTCGGCGTAGCGCCGTACTCAAACCCCTGGATGTTGGAATCCGGGAATTCGGCCAGCACTTCGGGGTCCATGTTCAGGCCTTCGAGCATGTTGGGTGCCACCCAAAACAAGTTCCGCCCCGAAATGGAGATGCGGGCCGAGCCCAGCGGCGTTTTGCTCAGGAGGGTCTGCGGAAAACTGTAGCCCAGCGTTACTTCCCGCAGGCGGATCACCGTGGCGTCGTAGACGTTGGTTTCGTCCGCACCGTAGGCCCCGAACCCGTTCGAGAAATGGTAATCGAACGAGGTAACGGCCGTCGTATTCCTGATTTCGTTCCCCTGATCGTCCAGAATGGGTTCGTAGGTCTGTGGATTGCCGTACACGCCCGGCACCACGCGCAGGCCTTCGCGGTCTTCCGACATCTTCAACTGTCCGCGCAACAGCAGCGAAGCCGCCGAACTGGAGAAGAGTTGCCCGCCCTGCTTCCAGTCGATCAGCGCCGTCAGGGTAAAGTTTTTGAACGAAAACGTGTTGTTGATGCCCAGCAGAAAATCGGGATTCGGATTGCCGATGATTTCGGACGACGGCAGCACGAACGGCAGGCCGCTGACTTCGTTGATCAGCAGATTGCCCTCTGCATCGCGCGTGTTTTTCGAACCGAAAATTTGCCCGTACTGCTCGCCACTGCGGTGCACCACGCCCAGGGTCGAAAACGGCCCGCCAATGAAGAGCGTCCCCCCCTCGACCCCGGCGTCCACCACGATGGACCGGATGCGGGTGAACGAGAAGAACGTGTTCCAGACAAACCCGCTTTTGGTTTTGATAGGCGTCACGTCCAGCCCGACTTCAATGCCCTTGTTGAGCAGCTCGCCCGCGTTGATCACCTCGTAGTTGAACCCCGACGAGGCCGGGATGCGGCTCTGGTCGATGATCTGGTTTGTCGACGTGCGGTGGAAGTACGTGAAATCAAGGCCGATCCGACCGCCGAACACGCGGGCTTCAATCCCCGCTTCGTACTCGGTCGTGAACTCCGGTTTCAGGTTCGGGTTGCCGAGCGTATTGCCCAGCGTGGCACGGTTCACCCCTTCGAACGGCGTCTGGATGCTGTAGTACGTATTGGTCAGGTACGGCGTAGCGTCGTTCCCCACCTTCGTGGCCGAAGCGCGGATTTTCCCGTAGTCGATCCAGGTCGGCAGTCCCTGAAGGGCTTCCGTGAAGATGAACGACGAACTGATGCCCGGATAGAAGTAACTGTTGTCGCTAACGGGCAGCGTCGACGACCAGTCATTGCGCCCCGTCAGGTTCAGGAACAGGAGGTCGCGGTACGAAAACTGCAAGTCGCTGTAGATCGCGTAAAACCGGCGCAGGCGCGTGTAGTCGCGGTTTACGACCTGCGTCGTGGTGGCGTTCGTGATGTTCAGCCCCGTCTGGATGATGCCGGTGCCCGTCACTCGCCGCTGGCTAAACTGCCGTTGGTTCAGGTTGGTCCCGACGATGCCCCGGAAGGCAAACGTTTCGCTGAAATCTTTCGAGAGGGTCGCAATAAAGTTGTAGTCCTGCTCCGTGTTGGTCAGGTCGTCCGTCCAGACCTCACCCGACGGGATGACCGTCCCCCCGGGCCGCACGATGTTCCGCCGGTTTTCCGTATAAGTGTTGATCCCGCCTTTTGCCATCAGGTTCAGCCAGGGCGCCACGTCGTAGCTCAGGTTGATCGTTCCAAATACCCGGTTCACCACGCTGTTGTACAGGTTGTATTCAGCGATCCAGCGCGGGTTGTCGAGCGAGCGGTAGAAGACGTTGTCGCCCGTCACGGGGTTTTCGAACGGATAGCCCATCAGGTTGTAGTTCCGCGGCAGGTAGAAAATCCGCGAGTAGATGGACGACGTGCCGCTGCCCGTATAGTCGAAGAAGAAACTGGAACCGCTCTGTGGCGTCTGCTGCTGCGTGTTCACGTAGTTGACGTTGCCCGACAGAAACAGGCCGTTGGCCAGCACGCCATTGCCCCCGAACGAGAGGTTGGTGCGCGATGTCTTCGAATTGGGAACAATGCCGTCGTTGTCCATGCGCGAAACCGTACCGATCAGCGTTGTTTTGTCGGTCGATGAACTGATGTTCAGACTGTTTTCGAACAGGTTGCCGGCCTCGAAAAAGCCACCGATGATGTCGTACGACTTCAACTCTACCGGCACGGGCCGCAACGAACCCGGGTTGTTCGGGTCTTCTTCCATCAATTCCGGAAACACGTTACGATACCCCTGCCCGATCCCGAACGAGTTGGCCACCAGCGGATGCGGCACCGTCCCTTCCGGGTAGCCGGGCGCGTACGTTTTCGAGTAGTTGGTACCGTATTGCGCATTCAACTGGTCGACATACTCCGGAAAGGGCGCCCCCCAGTTCCCGATGAAACCGCCGTTGTAGTTCTGATTCGACCCCTGCGTGTAAATGTTCTGGTAGTCGGGAATGCCCGAGATTTCTTCCCGCGAATACGACGAGGAATAGGTCACCTCCATCCCCTTTTTCACACCCTTCTTGGCGGCTTTGGTCGTGATGATGATAGCGCCGTTGGTGGCGCGTGAGCCGTACAGGGCCGCCGCCGCTGCGCCCTTCAGGACCGTCAGCGACTCGATGTTGTTGGGGTCCAGGTCGAACAGCCGGTTCGAATACTGCGTGCCGCCCGAAGCGCCGGTAGAGGCGTTCACCGAGTTGTCGAACGGCACGCCGTCTACCACAAAGAGCGGCTGCGTGTTGCCCGTCAGCGACGAAACGCCCCGGATGTTGATCTTGGTCGCCTGGCCGGGTGCACCGCCCCCACCCTGGATGTTTACCCCGGGGATTTTGCCCTGGAGCGTCCGCACGGGGTCGGGCTCGGAGCGTTGCGTAATCAGCGTGTTGTCCAGGTTGGTCACTGCGTAGCCCAGCGCTTTTTTCTCGCGCTCAATCCCGATGGCCGTGACGACGACCTCGGCCAACTCGGTGGCGTCCGACTGCATCACCACATCGACCACAGACCGCGACCCGACTTCTACTTCCTGCGACGTGAGGCCCACAAAACTGAACACGAGCGTAGCACCCGAAGGCACAGCAATCGAGTACTTGCCGTTGATGTCGGTTGTGGTGCCTGAAGTGGTACCCTTAATGAAAACCGCCGCACCGGGAAGCGGCGAATTATCGATGACGTCGGTTACCGTTCCGGTCACCGTTCGTTCTTGTGCCCTTCCGGCATACGTAATGCTGAGCAACGCCAGCACTACCCCCAAAAATTGTAGTTTTCTCTTCATAGACAGTGAATAAATTAAGGAGTAAAGCGCTCAATCGGGGGAAATGTAGTTATACCGAAATTAAGATTCAAACCTATTTATAATTTTGATATTTATTTTTTATCAGAATATAATTCCGAACTAAACCAAAAAATCAGTATACATTTTATTATTGATTAATAACAAACAAACCATTTATCATTCGGAATAACCGTTCATCCAACTGTACAAAATCATCCTCCGGCCATCCTTATTGAACTTTTCTAATATCACGCGGTCGTATATCGTTGCGCAGCCACCTTCCGGCTAGGTTTTATAGTTCGGATGGCAGCACTTTTCTGAAAAAGAATTACCTTTGTTTGCCTGTAAAAGCCCTTTTAGCTCAGTTGGTAGAGCGGTTCACTCGTAATGAACAGGTCGCCGGTTCGAGTCCGGTGAAGGGCTCGCAAAAAAGGCCTCAGAAACGTATTCTGAGGCCTTTTTCTGTTTTTACGGTGCCGCCGGGCGCGCTTTGACCGCGGCCACACTACTGAGTCAGCTTCCTTTCCAGCCCGCTGCGGTAATGACTAAGCCTTACCGCCTGAACCAGCGTCCCCGCGGACAGCCTCGCACAGCCTCGCGTTGCCTGATTTTCGTAAGAGGAGGTGGGCACGCGTATCGGCCCGATTTGCCGAGGCTACCCCAGCTGACGCCGACCATGCGCAGAAGTGCCGTGGGCGCGTCGCGTCAGACATCGGACTGGAGTTCGATGAGCTCCGCGCTAGAGGAATCTTACCAAAATGTTTGTGGCGTACAGGTGCCCCTCACTCCCAGCATTGCCTGTGACCTCGGGTCTCTCTCGTTCTGTCAGCGAAGCCGCCCTAGGGTGACTCACTAAGAAAAATGCGTTTGCCCCGTTCTCACCGGAAGCGGCAGAGACCTACAACGAACCTAAGGCGTTGCCGTCCCGGAGCATTTTACTGAAACAAGGGGATCGGTTTAGGTGTCGCACCCAAGCTAGAGGCACGGGGCTTCCCCAAAACAAAAGAACGGCTCTTGAAAGCATATCCGGGAGTGGTGCGGGATCTGCGGGAGGAACTTAGTCTGCGGAAGATTGCCAAGATCCGCGAAGTATCGGTCGAGACAGTACAGAAGGTGAAGAAGCTTTTTGCTTACAACGATACGTGTAATTGCCGTGACGAAGCAATCGCAAGTTCATGGACAATTACACCTCGTTAGCTGGCATTTTTCTTATTTATGTTCCTCTAAATGCAAATATTTCCAGTCAAAGTAGTCAATGTCAGAGTTTCTCTGCCAGCCTTCTGATTTGAAATACTCATCAATAAAGTCGTGGTCGATTAAATTCGAATCAGCACCAAATCTTGACGCCCTAAGCATTTCTATTTTTGCCGAATTTACTCCGAAATTATCAGCTACATATATCCTGTCGATTGGTGGCGAATCATCTCCATGAAATTTAAAATAGACATACTTCTTATAGAAAGACATTTCTAATCGACCTTCATCAAATTTTGCCAGTCGACCTTCTCCAGTTGTGGATTGATAGTATCCTATAAGTATTTGAGTTCCTAATGCACTTGAGATACGCCTTAGGTATTCATCGTAAATATAAATATTACCATCAAAGTTCAGTTCAAGCTCTACCCAGTCTAAGCTTTGATTTTTAGAAATTACAATTGTATTTCTATCCTTGATTTGACTTGAAGAAAGCCATTCTTTCTTCTCTTCTAACCATTTCTCTTCCCCTATTGGCATGAGCTTTTTGATTTCAGACAGAACTAATTCTAAACCACCACCACATTTGATATTTGTCTGGGAAAAACTACTCACTAGGTTATGTTTTATTCAATACCAGCGGCCCCCGCAGCCGCTGGCTGGGCATATTTGCATTTATTTTGCAAATATCAATTTTCGAGCTTGGCGCTACTAACATTCAAGCTCAATTTTGTTAGGCTAGTGGCTGCGTCTTGTTGGGCACAGTCTTTTCAATGAATTACCATCATCCATTGCTGGTGGCAATCAATTAATCTACCCTCTAAATCATAATAAAATGAAAACAATCTATAACTATTTTCCTCATTAGTTTTGTATTGAAATGCATAGATACCTGAGCATGAGTTTGAATTAAGAAAGGGTTCCACTGAGGCAAACAGATCACCCCCCTTAAGGAAATCATAAATCTCTTGGCAAGCTGTCAATTCAAATCTCCTAATTCTCATTTCCTTTTTAGACAATCTTAAACTATCACTCAGGCTTACCAACAGATTTTTAGTATTAAGTTTAGCTTGTTTTTCAATTCTATTGTCAGGAGTCAGTATTTCGGCATAGGATTGACTGTGAACAATCTCGTTTATTGAAAGAATTAAAATTAGGCTACTCAGAAGTATTATCACACTAAATAATCCTAGATTACACCCAAGGATCTGGGCTATGAGTAGTAGTTTTTTTACTCACAAACCTTTCAGTTTAGCACTGACCTTTGTTTTGTGCAAATGCTTTTGTTTTATCATTCAAACCGCTTTTACTTATACACCTTGTTGGCAGCATTTTTTATTCTGTCAATATTTTTGAAGTATATTCAGTTACGTAGCTTCTTAAAAATGAGTCAATAAATTCGTCTGAACTACCGTCTTTCTGTAAATCGGCTTTAATCTTTTTGTATTCGTCAGTCTGTTTAAAAACTTGAAATTGTCTTTCTTTGAATTTTTCATACTCTTCGTATTTAAAACGTTTTTCCTTTTTCAAGTCGCCGTTGTCAATTTCCAACAAGATGTAGTTTTTGTAAGTAGAACCATATCCCATATGAACATAATTGACAAGTTTCCCGTGTGGTATTACAAGCAGTCCTGTCAACCAATCAATTTTAATGTCTTTTTGGTCTGGAAATACTTCTTTAATCACACTGCACCACTTATAGGGATAAGATTCTTTTGATGTGGTGTCGTGATATTGAATTTCAATATCCTTTAAAAATAGTTGGCTGTCTTTAACTTCAAAAGTCGCTACATATCCACGCCATAGAGCTGTTGACATTGCTCCATCTTTGGGTCTTTTGTCAGGGTACTTTTCAAAATACATTTCTAGCGGATTGCTATGCAAACTGTATTCTTTTCCATTGTAAATTATTTTGTCAGGGTACTGTGCTGTCGCAAAAACATTTACTACTAAAAATAAAGTCAATATTAGTGTCAAAAATGTTTTCATATGCTTGCCTCTGTTCGGTCTATTAAAATTACTACCAACGTCCTGGCGACATGCGGCGGCTGTGGCAATAGCCCAGCTGACGTCATCGTCGTTTGTTAGTCATCGTCACTTATTTTTATAACTTCAAATGGTTTGTTTTCTAATGATTCAATTTGAGAAACTGTTTCAAGTACATCATTGCCCATTTCATTTATTATTCTATTATACTCACCTTTAGTGTCTTTGTAATTATCGAAATCGTAGCTATTTAATCCTTGATGTGACTTAATATTCTTTTTGATTTCCTGTTCATAGTAATAAAGGCTATCTGGAGGTCTTTCAGTACAAAGTCTATTCATGATAATCACACCATAAGTCATTGCTTTTTGATAAGTGTCATGAATAAGTTCAAAGTCCTGAATTTTCCTTTCATAAGTATTTATAATATTCACAAGGACTATACTGTTGTGAGTTTTAATGTTCCAAAATTTCTCATTTATTTTAATGACATACTTTCCTTTGAGTTCTTCTGTAATTGGTCTGAATTGAACAAATTTCAACTTTAGCTGACTAAGTAGTTCTTGATATGTTTGCTCATTAATTGATTGTGGCCAGTGAGCATATAGTTCTCTGTATTTTTCTTTTGGAACATTTATAATACTTGAAATCGATTCTAATTGTTTTTCATTAAGTGAATAGTGTTGGGTTATTTGATTGTAGTAAATCTTATTCCAGTAGTTTAATCTATTTTCTATATCTGATTTAGATTCAACGAGATCCAAAATTAATGCAGTTTCATTTGGTATCAGTTCGCTGGGGTCGTTCCATCCATGTGAAAAAACTGCGGTTCCATAAATAAATCCAACTGCATTAACTTCTGCACCACTATTGTATTTTGTAGATTGAATTTGATTTGATCCAAACAACTTCTTTATGAAATTCATCTTTTCATTTTATCCTGATGATGACTAACGATTTGGCTATGAGCAGGCGGGCTTTAGATACACTTTTCTGTCAGCCGAGCCCAAAGTTAGTTAGTAGTTCTATCCTTTCGTTTAATCACAGTCCGCCCGCTTGCATATAGGTTTTGTTGGGTGCTGTTTTTTTTTCTTTTTCAAGCGTTCCTTTCGTTTTTCAATTGTCCAATCTTTGCTCTCTTCTAAATACTGCTCTAAATCCACCAAATTAACCCAATAGTTGTTGTGGTGTCCAATCTGAGGTGATTGTACTAAATCGCGAATTATCAACGCTAAATATTGGTGAACTTCTGACCAAATGGTTAAATCTATAACATTTAAGTTGCTTATTTTTTGTGTGATTTCTTCATTTTCTTTGGTGTTATTACTATTTAATGCATGAATCCATTGTCCGTGAGCAATCTTATTTCTTATCCCATGAGGCTCTTCAATATAGGTTTTGATTATTTCATGTAGCTTATTTCTTCTACTACTCAAGTCGTCATTGTCTTGCCAATTACCAACTTTTCCCATTGCTAAATCAATCATAAGCTTCCAACTTTCAGTAATTGACCGTTGATTTTTTATTTGAGTAATTTCAGTATAAGAAAATCCACTTGGAGTATGAAGAATTTGAATGAATTGAGCTTCTGAAATTGTGCAATAAAGCAAAGCCAGTAGTTTCGTTTTAATTTCTACCTGAAAGGAATCGTTCTTCTGCATGTAAAAATTAATGTCTTTAATAAGGCTCTTTTGAACCTGTTTCAATCTTCTGACATTTTTGCTTTGAAGCACATACAAATCATATATTTCTTGGTTATCCATGATGATTTTTGAGGGGGAGACGGGACTCGAACCCGTCATCTCTACAAAATTGTAGCGCATTTGTCCCAAGTTATGCTATCTCCCTTATTAGTTTGTCACTGTTTTTTTCTTTTTAATAGCACCCAACGTCTGTATAGACGCACCTCTCCTAAAAGGTGCCGTTATTTTCATCATAGTCACTCTCCACTTTTACTTGATTTAGGTAGATGACCAAGGTATATACATGATCTAAAGAGGAGATGATCTTGATAAATTTCAATTTCGTAGCTATGTCTGTTTTTTTAACACACTAATCTTCTACTTGTATGACGTCATCGATTGACTTTCTAGACAAGTATGGACAGCGAAACGAGTCCTTGCTGACTTGAAGATAAGAGAATTTGCCTACACCCTTGGCAAGAGAAGAGATCTTCCCACTTTAAAAGCATGTACTAAAGTAATCAGCTTCAGGGAGACCTATATTTCTAGCTTTCTGGGTCTATTGAACTTCCTAGCTTTCGACGGACAGAAAATAGAAGCCCCTAATTCCTATCTTGTCCTCTATGAAACCACGAAGAAATTTTGACCTGACTTACAA